>CALMIF010000312.1 GCA_937864045.1 uncultured Aquabacterium sp.
GATCGCGCCGGTGATCATCGTCATCTGCGCCATCGGCGCCTACACCGTGCACAGCGCGATGTTCGACGTGGTGATGATGCTGGTCTTCGGCGTGCTGGGCTACCTGTTCAACAAGCTGAAGTACCCGCTGGCGCCCCTGGTGCTGGCCCTGGTGCTGGGCGACATGGCCGAGGCGAGCTTCCGCCAGGCCATGCTGCTGAGCCAAGGCAGCCTGGCCATCTTCTGGTCGAATCCCCTGGTGGGCAGCATCGTCGGCCTGGCCTTGCTGATGCTGGTGTGGCCGCTGTGGGGGCTGGTGAAGAAGTCGATGGCGCGCCGCGAAGGCGGCGCCTTCGGCGAAGTGAACTGAAAGAGGGTTCGGATGAAGATTGCAGTGGTCGGCGCCGGAGCGATCGGCGGTTACCTGGGGGCCAGGCTGGCGCTGGCGGGTGAAGACGTCACCTTCATCGCCCGCAACAAGAACCTGGCGGCCATCCATGCCGGCGGCTTCCGCCTGATCGAGGAAGACGGCAGCGAGCGCCACGCGCCCACGGTGCGCGCGGTGCAGGCCATGGCCGATGCGGGCCCGCAGGACGCGGTGCTGCTGACGGTGAAGGCGCACCAGGTGGTCGACCTGCTGCCCGAACTGCGGGCGCTGTTCGGGCCCGAGACCATGCTGGTGACGATGATCAACGGCATCCCCTGGTGGTATTTCCATGACCTGGGCGGCCCGCACGAAGGGCGCGGCCTGGACAGCGTCGACCCCGGTGGCCGCATCGCCGCGCACATCGAGCCGCAGCGCATCATCGGCAGCATCGTCTATCCGGCGGCCGAGCTGCTGGCGCCGGGCGTGGTCAAGGTGGTCGAGGGCAACCGCTTCACCATCGGCGAACTCAACGGCGAACGCACACCGCGCATCGAGCGCCTGAGCCAGGCGCTGATCGGCGCCGGCTTCAAGGCACCGGTCAGCAAGGACATCCGCAGCGAGCTGTGGGTCAAGCTCTGGGGCAACCTGAGCTTCAACCCGATCAGCGCACTGACGCATGCCACGCTGGAGGACATCTGCCGCTTTCCCGCCAGCCGGGCGCTGGCCGCCGGCATGATGACCGAGGCGCAGGCCGTGGCCGAGGCCCTGGGCGTGCGTTTCCGCATCAGCCTGGAGCAACGCATCGCCGGCGCGGAGGCGGTGGGTGCCCACAAGACCAGCATGCTGCAGGACGTCGAAGCCGGCCGCGCGCCCGAGCTGGAGGCGCTGGTCGGCGCGGTGGTCGAGCTGGGCCGCATCACCGGCGTGCCCACGCCGCAGATCGACGCGGTCTATGCCACCGCCAAGCTGCTGGCCCACACGCTGGCGCAGCACAAGGCCAGGGTGGGGCTGAGCCCGGCCTGAGGCTCAGCCGTCGGTGTTGGCCAGGGTGCCGATGCCGTCGACCACCACCTGCACCTCGGTGCCCGGCTTCATCGGCAGCGCGCCCAGCGAGGTGCCGCACAAGATGACGTCGCCGGGCTCCAGCACCAGGTCCTGGCTGATGCGGTGCACCAGCTCGGCGGGGCTGAAGAACATGTCGGCCAGCGCGTAGTTCTGGCGCTCGCGGCCGCCGACCAGGGTGCGCAGCGTGGCGCCGGCCGGGTCGAAGGCCGTTTCGATCACCGGGCCCAGCGGGCAGAAGCCCGGCATGCCCTTGGCGCGCGTCCACTGCGGGAAGCTGGGGTCGCGCTGCAGCACTTCCAGCGCCGTCACGTCATTGGCCAGGGTGTAGCCGAAGATGTGGGCCGGCGCATCGGCCAGCGCCACCCGATGGGCGCGCCGGCCGATCACCACGGCCAGTTCGCCTTCTTACAGCACACGGCCGTCGTAGGCGCTTGGCAACGGGATCGGCTCGCCATGCGCATTGAGGCTGCCCACGGCCTTGGCGAAAAACAGCGGCTCGGCGGGCGTGGCCCAGCCGTTCTTCTCGGCGGCGGCGCGGAAGTTGTTCCACAGGCCCAGGATCTGGCGCGGCCGACAGGGCGCAAGCCACCTGCAATCCGCCAGCGGCAGGCGCTGGCCGGTTGGCTGGGGCGCCTCGAACATGTCGCCGGTGTGCACCTGCACGGCATCGCCGTCGCGCAGGCCGAAGCCCTCGGTGCCGGCATGGCTGAATCGCATCCACTGCATGGGAAGTGCTGTCCTGGAAGGTCGGGATGGCGATCTTGCCCGCCCAACGCGGCCCGGCCCATCCCGGCAAGCCCGCCCCACCCCCACCCCTATAATCGCGCTTTACCACCTGAGCATTCCTGCGGCCCTGCCCGACGCGTCCCACACGCAGCGGCACCGGCCGGCCCCCTGGGGTGCTGCTCGACATGACCAAGTACGTCTTCGTGACCGGCGGTGTGGTGTCCTCCCTCGGCAAGGGCATCGCGTCGGCTTCGCTGGCGGCGATCCTCGAATCCCGCGGCCTGAAGGTCACCCTGATCAAGCTGGACCCTTACCTCAACGTCGATCCGGGCACGATGAGCCCGTTCCAGCATGGCGAGGTGTTCGTCACCGACGACGGCGCCGAGACCGACCTCGACCTGGGCCACTACGAGCGCTTCATCACCACGCGGATGAAGCGCAGCAACAACTTCACCAGCGGCCAGATCTACAAGAGCGTGCTGGAGAAGGAGCGCCGCGGCGACTACCTGGGCAAGACGGTGCAGGTGATCCCGCATGTCACCAACGAGATCCAGGAATTCATCAAGCGCGGCGCGGTCGACGTCGACGTGGCCATCGTCGAGATCGGCGGCACGGTGGGCGACATCGAGAGCCTGCCCTTCCTTGAAGCGGTGCGCCAGCTCAGCCTGAAGCTGGGCCCGACCAACACCGCCTTCGTGCACCTGACCTATGTGCCGTACATCGCCGCGGCCGGCGAACTGAAGACCAAGCCGACCCAGCACACGGTGCAGAAGCTGCGCGAGATCGGCATCCAGCCCGACGTGCTGCTGTGCCGTGCCGACCGCGAGGTGCCGGCCGACGAGCGCGAGAAGATCAGCCTGTTCACCAACGTGGCCCAGCACGGCGTGATCAGCATGTGGGACGTGGACACCATCTACAAGGTGCCGCGCCTGCTGCACGAGCAGGGTCTGGACGAGCAGATCTGCATGAAGCTGCAGCTGCTGACCAAGGCCGCCAACCTCAAGCGCTGGGACACCCTGGTGCACGAGGTGGCCCACCCGCTGCACGAGGTGACCATCGCCATGTGCGGCAAGTACACCGACCTGTCGGACTCGTACAAGAGCCTGAACGAGGCGCTGCGCCATGCCGGCATCCACCAGCATGCGCGGGTGCGCATCGAGTACGTGGACGCCGAGACGCTGACGCCCGAGACCGCCGACACGCTGGCCCAGTACGACGCCATCCTGGTGCCCGGCGGCTTCGGCAAGCGCGGCATCGAGGGCAAGATCATCGCCGCGCAGTACGCCCGCGAGCACCGGCTGCCCTACCTGGGCATCTGCCTGGGCATGCAGGTGGCGACCATCGAATTTGCCCGTCATGTGGCAGGACTGGCCGGCGCCAACAGCACCGAATTCGAACCCGATGCGCCGCATCCGGTGATCGCGCTGATCGACGAGTGGCAGGACCGCGACGGCAGCATCCAGAAGCGCGATGCCAGCAGCGACCTGGGCGGCACGATGCGTCTGGGCGCGCAGAGCAGCGACGTCAAGCCCGGCACGCTGGCGTACCAGATCTACGGCCCGGTGGTGACCGAGCGCCACCGCCACCGCTACGAGGCCAACGAGAAGTACCTCGATGCGCTGCAGAAGGCCGGCCTGGTGATCTCGGCGATCACCCAGCGCGAAAAGCTCACCGAGATGGTCGAGCTGCCGCAGGCCCAGCACCCCTGGTTCGTCGGCGTGCAGTTCCACCCCGAGTTCAAGAGCACGCCCTGGGACGGCCATCCGCTGTTCATCAGCTTCATCGCTGCGGCGCTGGCGCACAAGGCCACGGCGCCAGCGCTGGCGGCCTGACCGGAGCATCCCGATGCAACTCTGCGGCTTCGACGTCGGCCTCGACAAGCCCTTCTTCCTGATCGCCGGGACCTGCTCCATCGAGGGCCTGCAGATGTCGCTCGACGTCGCCGGCACGCTGAAGGAGGCCTGCACCGCGCTGGGCATCCCCCTGGTCTACAAGGGCTCGTTCGACAAGGCCAACCGGTCATCAGGTGCCAGCCAGCGTGGCGTGGGCATCGATGCCGGCCTGAAGATCCTCGACGAGGTGCGCCGCCAGACCGGCCTGCCGGTCCTCACCGACGTGCACGACGAGGCCCAGGTGCCGGTGGTGGCCGCCGTGGTCGACATGCTGCAGACGCCGGCCTTCCTCTGCCGCCAGACCGATTTCATCCGCGCCGTGGCCCAGTCGGGCAAGCCGGTGAACATCAAGAAGGGCCAGTTCCTCGCCCCCTGGGACATGACCAACGTCATCGACAAGGCCCGTGCCGCCGCGCGCGACGCCGGCCTGTCGGAAGACCGCTTCCTGGCCTGCGAACGCGGCGTGAGCTTCGGCTACAACAACCTGGTGGCCGACATGAGCAGCCTGGCCGAGATGCGCAAGTCGGGTGCACCGGTGGTCTTCGACGTGACCCACTCGGTGCAGAAGCCCGGCGGCCTGGGCGGCTCCAGCGGCGGTGCCCGCGAGATGGTGCCGGTGCTGGCGCGCGCTGGCGTGGGCGCCGGGGTGTGTGGCCTGTTCATGGAAACCCATCCCGAGCCGGCCAAAGCCTGGTCGGACGGCCCCAACGCCGTGCCGCTGAAGCACATGCGCGCGCTGCTGGAGCAGCTGGTCGCACTCGACCGCATCGTCAAGACCCGGCCGCTGCTGGAAAACGACTTCAGCTGCTGAACACAAGGACGCCGCCATGCCCGTCGCCTACGTCATCGTCGACATGAAGATCAGCGACCCCGAGCAGTACAAGCGGTACATAGCCGCGGCACCTGCGGCGGTGAAGGCCTTCGGCGGTGAATACCTGGTGCGCGGCGGCCGCCATGTGGTGATGGAAGGCCAGTGGCAGCCGAACCGCATCGCGATGCTGCGCTTTCCCAGCCTGGAAGCCGCGCGGAGCTTCTACGACGCCGAGCAGTACCGCGCCGCCCGTGCGCTGCGCGAAGGCGCCACCGAGTTCTTCAACATGGTCGTGGTCGAGGGCGTGGACGCGCCGGTCTGACCACCCTCCCCTCCCTTCTTCGCCACCTTCAAAGGACAACCATGAGCGCCATCGTCGACATCGTCGGCCGCGAGATCCTCGACAGCCGAGGCAACCCCACCGTCGAGTGCGACGTGCTGCTGGAGAGCGGCACCATGGGCCGCGCGGCCGTGCCGAGCGGCGCCTCGACCGGCAGCCGTGAGGCCATCGAGCTGCGCGATGGCGACAAGGCCCGCTACCTGGGCAAGGGCGTGCTGAAAGCGGTGGAACACGTCAACACCGAGATCAGCGAGGCCGTGCTGGGCCTGGATGCCAGCGAGCAGGCCTTCCTGGACAAGACCTTGATCGACCTCGACGGCACCGAGAACAAGGGCCGCCTGGGCGCCAATGCGATGCTGGCCGTCAGCATGGCGGTGGCCCGCGCCGCGGCCGAGGAAAGCGGCCTGCCGCTGTACCGCTACTTCGGCGGCGCGGCCGGCATGAGCCTGCCGGTGCCGATGATGAACGTGATCAACGGTGGCGCCCACGCGAACAACAGCCTGGACCTGCAGGAACTGATGATCCTGCCGGTGGGCGCGCCGAGCTTCCGCGAGGCGATCCGCTGGGGCGCCGAGACCTTCCATGCGCTGAAGAAGATCCTGCACGACAAGGGCATCAGCACCGCCGTGGGCGATGAGGGCGGCTTCGCGCCCAGCGTCGAGAGCCACGAGGCGGCGATCCAGCTGATCCTGCAGGCGATCGAGAAGGCCGGTTACACCCCGGGCGAGCAGATCGCCCTGGGCCTGGACTGCGCCGCCAGCGAGTTCTACAAGGACGGCCTGTACGTGCTGGAAGGCGAAGGCGGCCTGAAGCTGACCGCGCCGCAGTGGACCGACATGCTGGCGACCTGGGTCGACAAGTACCCGATCATCAGCATCGAGGACGGCATGCACGAGGGCGACTGGGACGGCTGGAAGCACCTGACCGAGCGCCTGGGCCAGAAGGTGCAGCTGGTGGGCGACGACCTGTTCGTCACCAACACCAGGATCCTGAAGCAGGGCATCGACCAGCGCATCGCCAACTCGATCCTCATCAAGATCAACCAGATCGGCACGCTCACCGAGACCTTCGCCGCGATCGAGATGGCCAAGCGCGCCGGCTACACCGCCGTCATCAGCCACCGCTCGGGCGAAACCGAAGACAGCACCATCGCCGACATCGCCGTGGGCACCAACGCCGGCCAGATCAAGACCGGCTCGATGAGCCGCAGCGACCGCATGGCCAAGTACAACCAGCTGCTGCGCATCGAGGAAGACCTGGGCGACA
>CALMIF010000313.1 GCA_937864045.1 uncultured Aquabacterium sp.
CAAGAAGGCCAGCATCTCGCTGGTGCAGCGCCACCTGCGCATCGGCTACAACCGCTCGGCCCGCCTGCTGGAGCAGATGGAGAAGAGCGGCCTGGTGTCGGCCCTGTCACCCAGCGGCAACCGCGACCTGCTGGTGCCGCGGCGCGAGGAATGAGGACCGTGATGACACGCCTGCGCCTGCTGCCTGCCGCCGTGCTCGCGCTCGGCCTGCAACCGGCCTGGGCCGATGCGGTGGACACGCTGCGCGAGTTCACGCGCGAGGTGAAGACCGGCAAGGCCAGCTTCAGCCAGACCGTCACCTCGCCCGACGGCGCGCGGAAGAAGACGTCGACCGGCAGCTTCGAGTTCAGCCGGCCCAACCGCTTCCGCTTCGCCTACGACAAGCCCTTCGCCCAGCTCATCGTGGGCGACGGCGCCAAGGTCTGGCTGCACGACATCGACCTGAACCAGGTGACGGTGCGGGCAATGGACCAGGCCCTGGGCGGCACGCCGGCGGCCCTGCTGGCTGGCGGCGCGCTGGACAAGGACTTCGAGCTGGCGGCCCAGCCGGCCAAGGACGGCCTGGAGTGGGTGCTGGCCACGCCGCGCGCCAGGGACGGCAGCGTCGCCAGCCTGCGCGTGGGCTTTCGCGGCAAGGAGCTGGCGGCGCTGGAGATCGTCGACGCCTTCGGCCAGCGCTCGGCGCTGCAGTTCAGCGGCGTGCAGCAGGGGCTGGCACTGCCGGCCGAGCGCTTCCGCTTCACGCCGCCGCCGGGCGCCGACGTGGTCGGTCCCTGAGCGGCTTGTGTGCCTGATGCGGGCTTACAGCTCGACCTTGAAACCCAGCGTCCACAGCCGCACCCGCGTGCGCTCGAACTGCTGGGCGTAGGAGGCGTTGGCGCTGAGCTTGTCGCTCAGCGGGAACAGCAGGCCCGCCGACAGCCACGGCCGGCTGCGGTCGTCGCCGAACACGTCGGCCGCCCAGCGCAGGCCGCTGTCGCTCTCGGCGCCCAGCGACCACAGCGTGCTGTTCAGCCGGTCGGCCTGGGTGCGTTCCCAGCCCAGGTTGGCGTGGCCCAGCAGGCCCTTGGCGAGGTCCTTCGTGGCCACGCCCAGCAGCCGCGCGCTGCCGTGGCGCCAGTGGCCGCCCGAGGCCTTCTCCATGCCCAGGGCGTAGGCGACGCCATAGCCGATCGCACCATCCTCGGGCATCTTCAGCGTGTGCTTGCCGACCAGGGTCAGGCCGAGGTCGGTCGCGCCGGCCTGGCGGCTGGAGCCCAGCGCGATGCCCAGCTGCGTGTGGCCGGCGACGCCGCAGGAGCCGAACACGTCGATGCTGCGCAGCGAGGCCATGCCGCTGGCGCTGGCGTGCGCCAGGCCGGTCTCGACCTGGCACTGGCCGGCCCCGATGACGTCGGCCGTCTCGCTGACCAGCGGGCGGTCGGCGCGGGCCGTGCCGGCGGCCAGCAGCAGGGTGCCGGCGGCCAGGGTGAGCAGGTGGCGTTGGCGCTTCGTCTTGGTCATCGGTGCCTCCGGTCGTGTCGGAATGTTCAGCTGGGATGGGTGTCGACCAGCCCCATCTCCGGGCTGCGCAACAGGGCCTCGATCTCCAGCAGGATCAGCATGCGCTCGCCTTCGCCGCTCTTCACCGTGCCCAGGCCGGTGATGTGGCTGGCGGCGACGCTGCCATTGAAGGCAGGCGCCGGCTTGATCTGCTGCGGCTGCAGCTCCAGCACGTCGCTGACCGAGTCGACGACGATGCCCACCGTGCGCCCGGCGACGATCAGGATGATCACCACGGTGAAGGCATCGACCTTCACGTCGTCGAGCAACAGGTGCACGCGCATGTCGACGATGGGCACGATGACGCCGCGCAGGTTGACCACGCCCTTCATGAAGGCCGGTGCGTTGGCGATGCGGGTGGGCGGCTCGTAGCCGCGGATCTCCTGCACCTTCAGGATGTCGATGCCGTCTTCCTCGGCGCCCAGCTTGAAGGCCAGCACCTCGCACGGCGCCCCGTGCAGGGTCGACGCCTGGGCAACAGCGCGCTGCTCGGCGGTGGTGACTGCGCTCATGGGCTCTCCGATTGCGGGCGGGTGGGGGCGGGTGGGGGCATGTGCCGGCCACTGGGCCAGGACGCGGGCTGCGCACGCCCGCCCGCGCACTTTGGCCGACCCGTCGGCGGGGTGATCGCCCGAACAGCCGGGCGGGCGGCGGTCAATTCCGGTGCGCATGGCGATCTTCGGGACAATGCGGGCCATGACACCCCAGCAGGATTCGCTGTTTGCCCCGCCGGCGCCGGACGCGCCGGCAGCCCACGCGCCCGCCGTGGCCGCGGCCCAGGCGCCCCTGGCCGAGCGGCTGCGCCCGCACACGCTCGACGCGGTCATCGGCCAGCGCCACCTGCTGGGGCCGGGCAAGCCGCTGCGGGTGGCGTTCGAGTCGGGCCGCATCCGCTCGATGATCCTGTGGGGCCCGCCGGGCGTGGGCAAGACGACACTGGCCCGCCTCGTGGCCAACGCGGTCAGTGCCCGTTTCATCGTGCTGAGCGCGGTGCTGGCCGGCGTCAAGGACATCCGCGACGCGGTCGAGCAGGCCCGCGCCGCGCTGGCCGCCACGGGGCAGGGCACGATCGTCTTCGTCGACGAGGTGCACCGTTTCAACAAGGCACAGCAGGACGCCTTCCTGCCCCATGTTGAATCAGGCCTCTTCACCTTCATCGGGGCGACCACCGAGAACCCCAGTTTCGAGGTCAACTCGGCCCTGCTGAGCCGGGCCACGGTCCATGTGCTGAAGGCGCTGGACGATGCCGACCTGGGCGCGCTGATCGACCGGGCGCAAGGCGAACTCGGCACGCCGCCGCTGACCGACGCCGCCCGCCAGCGGCTGGTCGCCCATGCCGATGGCGATGCGCGCCGGCTGCTCAATGCCTACCAGGCCCTGGCCGACGGGCTGGGTGATGGCGGAGAACGCCCGGCGGCCATCGACGAGGCCCGGCTGGAGCTGACGCTGGGCGAGCTGCTGCGCCGCTACGACAAGGGCGGCGACCAGTTCTACGACATGATCAGCGCGCTGCACAAGAGCGTGCGCGGCTCCGACCCCGATGCCGCGCTGTACTGGCTGGCGCGCATGCTCGACGGTGGCGCCGACCCGCGCTATGCCTGCCGTCGCGTGATCCGCATGGCCAGCGAGGACATCGGCCTGGCCGACCCGCGCGGCCAGCAGCTGGCGCTGCAGGCGGCCGAGGTCTACGAGCGCCTGGGCTCGCCCGAGGGCGAGCTGGCGCTGGCGCAGGCGGTGGTCTACCTGGCGGTGGCGCCCAAGAGCAACGCCGTCTACACCGCCTGGAACCAGGTGCGGGCGCTGGTCAAGCAGGACAGCACGCGGCCCGTGCCCATGCACCTGCGCAATGCGCCGACCAGGCTGATGAAGGGCCTGGGCCACGGCGCCGGCTACCGCTATGCCCACGACGAGCCCGGCGGCTTTGCGGTCGGCGAGCACTACCTGCCCGACGGCCTGGTGGGCCAGACCTTCTACCAGCCGGTGGCGCGCGGGCTGGAGGCGCGCATCGGCGAGCGCCTGGCCGAGCTGCGGCGGCTGAACCGGCAGGCCCAGGCCGCCGGCGCGGGCCCAGGCGACCACGCGGACAGCACCGAAATCTGATCAGGGAGAACCCGCGAGGCCGAACAAAGCCCGGTGAAGCGGTCGATCTTCCGCCGAAGGTTCGCCTGCCAGGCGGGAATCTCCTGCCGATCCACCGCCGAGCCCCTGCCTACAATCCCGCCCAGCCAGATTGCACGGCGTCGGCCGGCTTCTTGCTTCAAACAACCACATCGACGCCCGGCAGTGCCCCGGCGCTGCCAGCCCGGGCAGCGCGCGCTGCCCGGGGCCAGGACCGGAGACCTCCCGCCATGGAAATCTTGTTGCAGCAGATCATCAACGGTCTGGTGCTGGGCAGCATGTACGCGCTGGTGGCCCTGGGCTACACCATGGTGTACGGCATCATCAACCTGATCAACTTCGCCCACGGCGAAGTGCTGATGGTGGGGGCGCTGACGAGCTGGACCGTGCTGCGCCTGCTGGCCGACAGCGGCCTGCCCGGCTGGGCCCTGCTGCTGATCAGCCTGGTGGTGGCCATCATCGTCTGCTCGGCGCTGAACTACACGATCGAGAAGATCGCCTACAAGCCGCTGCGCAACGCGCCGCGCCTGGCGCCCCTGATCACCGCGATGGGCATGAGCCTGCTGCTGCAGACCTTCGCGATGATCATCTGGCAGCCCAGCACCAAGCCGTACCCGATCCTGCTGCCCAACGACCCGTTCTTCATCGGCGGCGCGGTGATCAACCTGACGCAGATCCTGATCCTGGTGACCACGGTGATCGTGCTGCTGGGCCTGATGTACCTGGTCAACCGCACCAAGCTGGGCCGGGCGATGCGCGCCACGGCCGAGAACCCGCGCGTGGCCGCGCTGATGGGCGTGCGCCCCGACCACGTGATCTCGGCCACCTTCATCATCGGCGCGGCGCTGGCGGCGCTGGCCGGCGTGATGTACGCGGCCAACTACGGCACGGTGCAGCACACCATGGGTTTCCTGCCCGGGCTGAAGGCCTTCACCGCGGCCGTGTTCGGCGGCATCGGCAACCTGGCCGGCGCGGTGGTGGGCGGTGTGCTGCTGGGCATCATCGAGGCGCTGGGCTCGGGCTACATCGGCGCGCTGACCGGCGGCGTGCTGGGCAGCCAGTACAGCGACATCTTCGCCTTCATGGTGCTGATCCTCGTGCTGACCGTCCGCCCGCAGGGCCTGATGGGCGAGCGCGTGGCCGATCGCGCCTGATCCCGCGGAGACACAACCATGAAGAACAAGCTGATCGTCTTCCTCATCGCCGCCGTGGCGCTGATGGTGCTGCCGCTGGTTGCCCAGTCGGCCGGCAATTTCTGGGTGCGCATGCTCGACTTCGCGCTGCTGTACGTGCTGCTGGCGCTGGGCCTGAACATCGTGGTGGGCTATGCCGGCCTGCTGGACCTGGGCTACGTCGCCTTCTACGCGGTGGGTGCCTACATGTTCGGCCTGATGGCCTCGCCGCACCTGGCGGAGAACTTCGCGGCCTTCAAGGCCGCCTTCCCGAACGGCCTGCACAGCCCCATCTGGCTGGTGATTCCACTCGGCGCCGGGCTGGCCGGGCTGGCGGGCATGCTGCTGGGCGCGCCCACGCTGAAGCTGCGCGGCGACTACCTGGCCATCGTCACCCTGGGCTTCGGCGAGATCGTGCGGGTGTTCATGAACAACCTGGACCGCCCGGTCAACATCACCAACGGCCCCAAGGGGCTGACGCAGATCGACAGCCTGAAGTTCTTCGGCCTGGACTTCGGCAAGAACGGCAGCCTGTTCGGCTTCGAGATCTCGTCGGTCACCAAGTACTACTACCTGTTCCTGCTGCTGGTGGTGATCAGCGTGATCATCTGCTACCGGCTGGAGCAGAGCCGCATCGGCCGCGCCTGGATGGCGATCCGCGAGGACGAGATCGCCGCCAAGGCCATGGGCATCAACACCCGCAACCTCAAGCTGCTGGCCTTCGGCATGGGCGCCACCTTCGGCGGCGTGTCCGGCGTGATGTTCGCCACCTTCCAGGGCTTCGTCTCGCCGGAGAGCTTCTCGCTGCAGGAGAGCGTGATGATCGTGGCGATGGTGGTGCTGGGCGGCATCGGCCACATCCCCGGCGTGGTGCTGGGCGCGGTGCTGCTGGCGGCCCTGCCCGAGGCCCTGCGCTGGGTGGCGGGTGAGCTCGACCTGCAGCGCCTGACCGACGGCCGCGTCGACGCCGCCATCCTGCGCCAGCTGATGATCGCGCTGGCGATGATCGCGATCATGCTGACGCGGCCACGCGGGCTGTGGCCATCACCCGAGCATGGCAAGGCGGCACCGCACCCGGTCAGCGGCCTGGTGGGCAAGTCGGGCAAGGGCGGCAACAACGGGAGCGCGGCATGAGCGAGGTCGTGCTTCAGGTCAAGGGCGTGTCCAAGCGCTTCGGCGGGCTGCAGGCCCTGTCCGACGTGGGCATCAGCATCCACAAGGGCCAGGTCTACGGCCTGATCGGGCCCAACGGCGCCGGCAAGACCACCTTCTTCAACGTCATCACCGGGCTGTACACGCCCGACTCCGGGTCGTTCGACCTCGGCGGCGCGCCCTACAAGCCCACCGCGGTGCACGAGGTGGCCAAGGCCGGCATCGCCCGCACCTTCCAGAACATCCGCCTCTTCGCCGAGATGACGGCGCTGGAGAACGTGATGGTCGGCCGCCATGTGCGCACCAATTCCGGCCTGATCGGCGCGATGTTCCGCACCCCCGGCTTCAAGGCCGAGGAGGCCGCCATCGCCCGGCGCGCCCAGGAGCTGCTGGACTACGTGGGCATCGGCCGCTTCGCCGAGATGAAGGCGCGCACCCTGAGCTACGGCGACCAGCGCCGGCTGGAGATCGCCCGGGCGCTGGCCACCGACCCCAAGCTGATCGCGCTGGACGAGCCCGCCGCCGGCATGAACGCCACCGAGAAGGTGGTGCTGCGCGAGCTGATCGACCAGATCCGCAAGGACGGCCGCACCATCCTGCTGATCGAGCACGACGTGAAGCTGGTGATGGGCCTGTGCGACCGGGTGACGGTTCTGGACTACGGCAAGCAGATCGCCGAGGGCACGCCGGCCGACGTGCAGCGCAACGAGAAGGTGATCGAGGCGTATCTGGGCGCGGGTCACAAGGCCCATTGAAGGCAGGACGACACATGGCAAGCAACAACAACGACGTCCTGCTGGAAGTCAGCAACCTCAAGGTCGCCTACGGCGGCATCCAGGCGGTCAAGGGCGCCAGCTTCCAGGTGCGCCAGGGCGAGCTGGTCTCGCTGATCGGCGCCAACGGCGCGGGCAAGACCACCACGCTGAAGGCCGTCACCGGCACCCAGCCGGCGGCCGACGGCCAGATCCGCTTCATGGGCCAGCCCATCGCGGGCCAGGGCGCCTGGGACCTGGTCAAGCAGGGCCTGGTGATGGTGCCCGAGGGCCGCGGCACCTTCACCCGCATGACCATCGTCGAGAACCTGCAGATGGGTGCCTACATCCGCGACGACGACGAGGTGCAGGCCGACATCGACAAGGTGTTCGCCATCTTCCCGCGGCTGAAGGAGCGTGCCACCCAGCTGGCGGGCACCATGAGCGGCGGCGAGCAGCAGATGCTGGCGATGGGCCGCGCCCTGATGGCCCGGCCCAAGGTGCTGCTGCTCGACGAGCCCAGCATGGGCCTGAGCCCGATCATGGTCGACAAGATCTTCGAGGTGGTGGCCGACATCCACAGTCGGGGCACCACCATCCTGCTGGTCGAGCAGAACGCCAGCCGGGCGCTCAGCCTGGCCGACCGCGGCTACGTGATGGAAAGCGGCCTGATCACGATGGACGGCGAGGCCAAGGCGCTGCTGAACGACCCGAAGGTGCGGGCAGCCTACCTGGGCGAGTGAACGTCGCTCGGCGGGTGGAAAGTTGTCGGCCGGCCAGCGCATTCCCTGATTTGGCGGGTAGTGCGCGGGGCAAGGTCTGTGGCAATCTCGCGGTTTCGTCTGATTCAGGAGAGTTCATGTCCACCAAGACCCTGACCGGTGCCTGCCTGCGTGGCGTGCCGACCGTCGTATCCGCCGCCGGCCTGCTGCTGCTCAGTGGCTGCCTGGCCACCGCGCCGACGATGGGCGACAACAAGGGCACCGTCACCGGTGCCGCCGGCGGCGGCAGCACCCAGAACGCCAACAGCCAGCTCGAGAAGTGCACCGAGACGCTGGGCACGCTGGCGATGCAGGAAGACGCCGCCGCCCCCTGGTACATGCAGCTGCGCCAGTACAACCTGGGCTCCACGCTGCCGGTGCTGCGGCTGATGATCCAGCAGAGCAACTGCTTCGTCATCGTCGAGCGCGGCGCGGCGATGAACAACATGATGCAGGAGCGCGCCCTGGCCAACAGCGGCGAATCGCGTGCCGGCAGCAACATGGGCCGCGGCCAGATGGTGGCGGCCGACTACACGATGAGCCCGTCGATCCAGTTCTCCGGCAAGACCGGTGGCGGCGCCGTGGGTGCGCTGCTGCCCGGCGTGGCCGGCCTGGTGGCCGGCGGCATGTCGACCAACGAGGCGGCCACCACCCTGCTGCTGATCGACAACCGCAGCGGCGTGCAGATCTCCGCGGCCGAGGGCTCAGCCAAGAACATGGACTTCAACGTCTTCGGCGCCTTCGGTGGCCTGGGCGCGGCCGGCGGCGGCTACTCGAGCACGCCGCAGGGCAAGGTCATCGTCACCGCCTTCGCGGACTCGTACAACCAGATGGTCAAGGCGCTGAAGAACTACAAGGCGCAGACCGTCAAGGGCGGCCTGGGCACCGGCGGCCGCCTGGGCGTCGACGGCGGCACCACGCCGGCGTCGAAGGAAGTCACCGCACCGTCCACCGCCGTGCCGGCCGCGGCCACCACGCCGGCCACCACCGCCGCGCCGAAGCCGGCGCCGCAGCGCCGCCAGCAGCCGGCGCGGCCCGCCACCACCCCGGCGACCCCCGCGAAGAACTGAGGCGGCGCCCGCCGCCGCGCCCAGGCGGGCCGGCGGCGGCCGGGTGACCGATCCCACGGCCAGAGGCCCGGCCGTGCCCGATCGGGTCGGCCTGTCAGTCGGGCGACAGCCCCCGGTGCTTCGGCGCAGCAGCATGCCGCACCTTTGCACCTGTCTGCTGCTGCCCCATGACCAAGCGCTCCCCGATCTCCCTCGCATCCCCCACCGGCCCCTCGCGCCGCCAGCTGCTGCTGGCCGCCGCGGCAGGCACCGTGCTGGGCCACGGCCCGGCTGCGGCCCAGGCCGCCTGGCCCAACCGCCCGGTGCGGGTGGTGGTGCCGTTCCCGCCCGGCGGGCTGACCGACGGCTACGCCCGCATGTACTGCGAGTACCTGGCGCGCAAGTTCGGCCAGGCCTTCACCATCGAGAACAAGACCGGCGCTGGCGGCACGCTGGGTGCGGGCGAGGTGGCCAAGGCCGCGCCCGACGGCCACACCCTGCTCATCACCACCAGCACGCCGGTGTGGACGGCCAAGGTCCTCTACAAGAAGCTGACCTATGTGCCGGTGAAGGACTTCGACCCGATCGCGCTGTTCCCCAGCGGCGCGCTGCTGTTGGCGGTGAATGCCGCCAACGTGCCGGCGAAGAACCTGCGCGAGCTGATCCAGTTCGCCAAGACCCACCCGGTGGCCTGGGGCACCTACGGCGCGGGCTCCTGGGCGCACATGCTGGGCGACGTGCTGAACAAGACCGAGAAGCTGAACATGGTCATCGCCCACTACCGGGGCGAGGCGCCGTCGCTGGTCGACCTGGTCGGCGGCCAGATCCAGGCGGTGGTGGGCAGCGTGCAGGGGATCCTCCCGCATGTGCAGAGCGGCAAGCTGCGCGCCATCGGCGCCACCGGCAAGGTGCGCACGCCGCGCCTGCCCGACCTGCCCACCCTGGTGGAGCAGGGCTTCACCGCGCCGGTCTACGGCATGGAGGGCTACCTGCCCTTCGCCGCGCCGGCGGGCACGCCGCGCGACATCCTGGCCAAGCTGGCCGAGGGCATCCGCGAGGCCTCGGCCATGCCCCAGCTCAAGGCCCTGCGCGACCAGTTCGGCATTCCCAACCTGCCCCTGGCCGACCTGCCCCAGGTCAAGAAGGAATGGGACGAGGACTCGGCGCAGTGGATCGCCCTGGCCACCGACCTGGGCATCACGCTCGACTGAGCGCCGGGCCGGTCACAGCCGCGTCAGCGTGACCGGCAGGCCGTCCTTCGGCTTGGCGATGGGCACCAGCTGGTAGGGCATGCGGTAGCCCGGCGCCACGTCGACGCGGAAGCGGCGCAGCAGCTGGTGCAGCACGCTCTTGACCTCCATGTCGGCAAAGTGCTGGCCGATGCACAGGTGGGCGCCGCCGCCGAAGGGCAGGTAGGCATAGGGGTGGCGCTTGTGCTCGGCGCGGTCGGGCGAGAAGCGCTCGGGGTCGAACCGGTGCGGGTCGGTCCAGATCGACGGCATGTGGTGGGTGTGGATCGGCGAGATGCCCACCGGCGTGCCGCGCGGGATGGCATAGCCGCCGAAGCTGCAGTCCCTGGCCGCCTTGCGCGGGATGCTGGTCAGCGGCGGGTACATGCGCAGCGCCTCCTTCATCGCCCATTCGGTGCGCTGGCAGCCGGCCAGGTCGGCATGTTGCAGCTGGGCATCGGGCAGGGCCAGCGCGTCGGCGCGCAGGCGGTCCTGCCAATCCGGATGGCGCGCCAGGCAGTACAGCAGGGTGGTCAGGGTGCTGGTCGTGGTGTCGTGCGCGGCCATCATCAGGAAGACCATGTGGTTGACCACCTCGTCGTCGCTGAAGCGCTCGCCGTCCTCGCCGCGGGCATGGCACAGCTGGCTGAACAGGTCCGGCCCCTCGCTGGCGCGCTTGTCGGCCAGGCGGCTGCGCATCATGCCGACGAGCAGGTTGCGCGCCCGCACGCCGCGCCACATCGCAAACGGCGGCACCGGCTTGCGGATCAGCGCCAGCGAGGCCTCCACCGTGTCGATGAAGGCGCGGTTCATGCGGTCGGCCTCGGGGCCCAGGGCCATGCCCATGAAGACGCGGGCGGCGATGTCCAGCGTCAGCGCCTTGATGTGCGGGAACACCGTGGTGCGGCCCTCGGGCCAGGCGGCCAGCGCGTCGGCGATCACCGGGCCCATGTCGGCCACGTAGCGCTCCATCGCGCTGCGCCGGAACGCCACCTGCATGATGCGGCGGTGGTGGCGGTGCGCCGGGTCGTCCATCGCCATGATGGCGCCGGGAAACACCGCGTCGATCCAGTAGTACCAGCCGCCGCGGCTGCTGAAGTTGCCCTCGCGGTCATGCAGCACGAACTGGTTGGCGTCGGGCCCCAGCAGGGTCAGCGTCTCGAAGAAGGTGCGCGAACGCACCACGTTGCCGTGCCCTTCCAGGCTGCGGGCGTTGTCCAGCGGGTCGCGCAGGAACTTCGGCAGGTTGCCGACCAGGGGCAGGCCCTTGACCAGCGGGATGGCGTCGTAGGGCAGGGCGGTGGTGGTCATGCCGGCGCAGTGGGGGTGATGGGGGCGGCTGATGATGCCCGCAGATCAGGCCGCATGGCACAGTGCGCGCATGCTCGCTTACCGCCATGCCTTCCACGCCGGCAACCATGCCGACGTGCTCAAGCACGCCACCCTGGTGGCCGTGCTGCACCACCTCAATGCCAAGGAGAAGGCCTGGCGCCTGGTCGACACCCATGCCGGTGCCGGCGCCTACGCGCTGCAGGGTGATCCGGCGCAGAAGCTGGGCGAATACCGCCAGGGCATCGCCCGGCTGTGGCAGCAGACCGCCTTGTCGGGTCTGCCGCCGCTGCTGGCCGACTACGTCGAGCAGGTGCGCCTGTTCAACCCCGATGGCGAACTGACCGCCTACCCCGGTTCACCCTGCATCGCCAAGGCCCTGATGCGCCCGCAGGACCAGCTGCGCCTGTACGAGCTGCACCCCACCGACCACGGCCTGCTGGCCGCAGCCTTCGCCGACGACCGCAGCGTGCAGGTGCAGCAGGCCGACGGCTTTGCCGGCATCCGCGCCCAGCTGCCGCCGCCCAGCCGGCGCGGCCTGCTGCTGATGGACCCGAGCTACGAGCTCAAGACCGACTACGCCGCCGTGGTGGCGGCCACCGAGGCCGCGCTGACGCGCTTCGCCGAGGGCACGGTGATGGTCTGGTACCCGCAGCTGGACCTGCGGGAATCGGCCCAGCTGCCGGTGCGGCTGAAGGCCATCGCCAACACCCTGGCGCGCAAGGGCTGGCTGCATGCCCGGCTGACGGTGGCCGAGCCCAACGAGCGCGGCTTCGGCATGCTGGGCAGCGGCGTGTTCCTGGTCAACCCGCCGCACACGCTGCGCGCCCAGCTGCGCCAGGCGCTGCCGGTGCTGGTGCGCCTGCTGGGCCAGTACGCCGGCGCGTCGCAGCGGCTGGAGCTGTCGGCCGAGGGCTGAGAAGCCTCGGCCCGCCCCGGCCCGCCCCGGGCCGGCCGCCTCACACCCCCAGGTGCTTGCGCAGGCTGGTGCCGGGATGCGGCAGGCTGCGCGGCGACCACGACCGCACCATCTGCGTGATGCGGGCATTGATCGGCGCCAGCTGCCCCAGGCCATGCGCCAGGCGCAGCACATCGCCCTGGAAGGCGTCGATCTCGGTCGGCCGGCGGCGCATCAGGTCGATGGCCATGCCGCCGCGCACCTCGGCATCGGCCGGCAGCAGCGACCGCCCGGCCAGCCGGAACAGCGGCGTCGGCAGGCGCAGCGTGGCGGGCAGCAAGGCCGGCCGCAGCGGCACCGCCGTGGCCGGCCGGATGCCCGCCAGCCCCATCAGGTGCAGGGTCTCGCCGACCAGGCCGGCGGTGCAGGCCCGCAGGTCGCTGTCCAGCAGCTGGGCGCGCAGTGGCAGGCCGCTGAGGGCATGCACCGCATGGTTCAGGTTCAGCAGCAACTGGCCCCACTGCAGCGGCAGCAGGTCGTCTTGCAGCTTCAGCGGCAGGCCGGCGGCCTCGAACCAGGGCAGCCAGGGCAGCAGCCCCAGGTGCGTCTGCGCCGCGAGCGCGCCGCCGCCGCTGCGCAGCAGGTGGCCTGCCGCCCGCTCGGCGATCAGGAAAGGCACCAGGCCGCGCAGCACCACCAGGTCGGGCGCGGCCTGCTGCGCCAGCTCGGCGGTGGAGATGCCGTTCTGCATCGCCAGCACCAGGGTGCCGGCGGGCAGGGCCGCGTTCAGCGCTGCGGCGGCCTCGGCAGCGGCGCCGGCCCTCACGCACAGCAGCACCAGGTCGGGTCGCCGCCCGGCTGGCAGGGCCTCGTGCAGACGCAGCGTCGCCGGCGCCAGCACGGCCGCCTCGCCCGCCGGCGGGTGCAGGGTCAGGCCATGCTGGCGCAGCACCTGCAGCACATGCGGCCGGCCCACGAAATCCACCTTGGCGCCCGCCGCCTGCAGCCGCCCGCCCAGCCAGCAGCCGACCCGGCCCGCGCCCATCACCAGCACGCGGGGGGGCTTGCCCGCGGGGCCGGTGGCGGGGGACTGGGGCACGGGTGCAGCCATCAAGAACTCCAACTACTGAACAATTTGATGCAAGTGGACCACAAGCGCGTGACAGCCAGCAGGGTGCCGATGCGCGGGGAGCCGGCTCCTAGAATGGCCCACTCCCCCGCACAGACGCCGAGCCCCCAATGAGCATCAAGAGCGACCGTTGGATCCGCCGCATGGCCGAGCAGCACGGCATGATCGAGCCGTTCGAGCCAGGCCAGGTGCGCCAGTCGGCCGACGGCCAGAAGATCGTGAGCTACGGCACCAGCAGCTACGGCTACGACATCCGCTGCGCCCGTGAATTCAAGGTCTTCACGAACATTCACTCGACGGTGGTCGACCCGAAGAACTTCGACGCGAAGAGCTTCGTCGACATCGAGAGCGACGTCTGCATCATCCCGCCCAACAGCTTCGCGCTGGCGCGCACGGTCGAGTACTTCCGCATCCCGCGCAACGTGCTGACCATCTGCCTGGGCAAGAGCACCTATGCCCGCTGCGGCATCATCGTCAACGTGACCCCGTTCGAGCCCGAATGGGAAGGCTATGTGACGCTGGAGTTCAGCAACACCACGCCGCTGCCGGCCAAGATCTACGCGGGCGAGGGCTGCGCCCAGGTGCTGTTCTTCGAGAGCGACGAGGTCTGCGAGACCAGCTACAAGGACCGCGGCGGCAAGTACCAGGGCCAGCGTGGCGTGACCCTGCCCAAGACCTGAGCCCCGCACCGGCCCAGCGAGCCCCCCACCACCGGAGACGTCGATGAAATGGGAAGGTCAGCGCGAGAGCGACAACGTCGAGGACCGCCGTGACGGTGGTGGCGGCTTCGGCGGCGGTGGTGGCGGCGGTGGCCTGCGCGTGGGCGGCCGCGGCGTCGGCCTGGGCACGGTGGCCATCGCCCTGGTGGCGGGCTGGATCTTCGGCATCAACCCGCTGACGGTGCTGGGCATCCTGGGCGCCGGGGGCGACGGGGGCGGCATGCCCGAGCCCACGCCCCAGGTGCAGCAGCAAGGCCCCGCCAAGCCGCCGGCCGACCCGATGGGCCGCTTCGTGGCCACCGTGCTGGCCGACACCGAGGACGTCTGGCGTGCGCAGTTCCAGGCCCAGGGCGCGCAGTACCAGGACCCGAAGCTGGTGCTGTTCCGCGGCGCCACGCCCACCGCCTGCGGCACCGGGCAGACGGCGATGGGCCCGTTCTACTGCCCAGGCGACCAGAAGGTCTACATCGACCTGGCCTTCTACCAGACGCTGCGCGACAAGCTGGGCGCGCCGGGCGACTTCGCCCAGGCCTACGTCATCGCCCACGAGGTGGGCCACCATGTGCAGAACCTGCTGGGCATCACCGCCAAGCTCGACGCCCAGCGCGGCCGCATCCCCGAGGCGCGCATGAACGCGCTGAGCGTGCGCCTGGAACTGCAGGCCGACTGCCTGGCCGGCGTGTGGGCCCACCATGCGCAGCGCAGCCGGCAGATCCTGGAGCAGGGCGACATCGAGGAAGCGCTGAACGCCGCGGCCCAGATCGGCGACGACAAGCTCACCGGCGGCACCGTGCGGCCGGAGAACTTCACCCACGGCACCAGCGCCCAGCGGGTGACCTGGTTCAAGCGCGGCATCGCCAGCGGCCGCATGGCCGACTGC
This sequence comes from uncultured Aquabacterium sp., assembly GCA_937864045.1. Lineage (GTDB taxonomy): Bacteria > Pseudomonadota > Gammaproteobacteria > Burkholderiales > Burkholderiaceae_C > Pseudaquabacterium. The sequence continues at coordinate 14,731 of CALMIF010000313.1, forward strand.
AACACCTTCGAGGCCAGGGCGCTCTGACACGGCGCCGAACGGGCCCGGCCATCCACACGAGGAGGAAGCCCATGTCCACAACATCTGGCCTGCCGTCCACCGCCCGCCAGCCGGGCCAGCCGCTGCGCCTGGGCGCGGTCGCCCTGGCCGCCGCGTCGGCCCTGGCCGCCGCGCTGCCCGCCACGGCGCTGGCCCAGGCCGCCGGCGACACGGCCGAGCGCATCACCATCGTCGGCAGCCGCCGCCAGGCGCCGGCCGTGTCGTCGACCGACACCACGGTGCCGGTGGACGTGTAGGCGCTGAACAAGGCCGCCGAGTCGGGCGGCCAGTTCGACCTGGCGCAGACGCTGCAGTACCTGTCGCCGTCGTTCAACAGCACGCGCCAGACCGGTGCCGACGGTGCCGACCTGATCGACTCGGCCGCCCTGCGCGGCCTGGGCAGCGACCAGACCCTGGTGCTGGTCAACGGCAAGCGGCGGCACACGGTGGCGCTGGTCAACATCTTCGGGGCCCGCAACCGCGGCAACACCGGCACCGACATGAACGCCATCCCGCTGCTGGCGATCGACAACGTGCAGGTGCTGCGCGACGGCGCCGCGGCGCAGTACGGCTCCGACGCCATCGCCGGCGTGATCAACATCCAGCTGAAGAAGCGCGCGGGCTGCGAGGCGGTGGCCGGTGCCGGCCAGTATTCCGAAGGCGACGGCAAGAACGGCCTGCTGTCGGCCTACTGCGGGCTGAAGCTGGGCGGCGCCTCGCTGGGCATCACCGGCGAATGGCAGGACCGCGGCCGCAGCAACCGTGCCGAGGCCGGCAGCCTGCGCACCATTGGCGACACCAAGGTGCGCAACGAGACGCTCTACCTGAACGGCGAACTGCCGCTGGGCGGCGGCACCAGCCTGTACGGCACGGCAGGCCTGCAGAACCGGCGTGCGTCGTCGGCGGCCTGGGCGCGCAACGGCCTCGTCGACGACGGCACCAACGGCGGCGACATTCCCAGCCGCAACTCGGCGGCGATGTACCCGAACGGCTTCGTGCCCTTCATCAATGCCGACATCGAGGACCGCTACGCCATCGCCGGCCTGCGCACCACGCTGGGCGGCTGGTCGCTCGACGTGTCGCACACGCATGGCAGCAACGACATGCAGTACGACATCAGCAACACGCTGAACGCGTCCATCGCCAACAAGGACAAGCTGGCCGGCGGTGCCGGCATCAGCCCCAGCCGCTTCGATGCCGGCGGCTTCCGCTTCAGCCAGGACACGACCAATCTCGACCTGTCGCGCTGGTTCGAGGGCTGGTTCGGCGGCAGCAACCTGGCCTTCGGTGCCGAGGCGCGGCGCGAGCGCTACGGCATCCGTGCCGGCGAACCGGGCAGCTACATCGATGCCGACGGCCTGGTGCAGGGCACCGGCAACGCCGGCAGCCAGGGCTTCCCGGGCTTCCAGCCGGGTGACGCGACGCAGCGCAGCCGCCGCAGCCATGCGCTGTATGCCGAGTTGGAGTCGACGCCCACGGCGGCCCTGACCACCCAGGTGGCCCTGCGCCACGAGCGCTACAGCGACTTCGGCAGCACCACCAACGGCAAGCTGGCCGCCAGCTTCAAGCTCAGCCCGGCGCTGCTGCTGCGCGGCGCCGCCAGCACCGGCTTCCGGGCGCCCAGCCTGCAGCAGGTGTACTTCTCGTCGACCTTCACCGACTTCATCGGCGGCGTGCCGACCGACGTGGTGCTGGCGCCCAACGGCGGGGCGGTGGCCAATGCGGCCGGCATCCCCAAGCTGAAGCAGGAGAAGTCGCGCAACCTCACCCTCGGCGCCACCTTCAAGCCCGACGCCGCCTGGGTGATGACTGCCGACGCCTACCGCATCGCCATCAGCGACCGCATCGTGCTGTCGGGCCGCTTCGACGCCGACAACTACCCCGCGCTGGGCGCCATCCTGCAGGGCCTGGGCGTGGGCCAGGCGCAGTTCTTCGTCAACTCGGTCGACACCACCACCACCGGGCTGGACCTGACCGTGGCGCACAAGGGCAAGCTCGCCGGCGCCCAGCTCAACACCTTCCTGGCCTTCAACCACAGCCGCACCCGGGTCAGCGCGGTGCATGCCCCGGCGGCGCTGGCCGGCTTCGAGAGCGTGCTGCTGGACTACCGCGAGCGCAGCTTCATCGAGCAGGGTGCACCCAGCCGCAAGGCCACGCTGGGCTTCGAGTACGTGCGCGGCAACTGGACGACGGACCTGAAGATCATCCACTTCGGCCCCCAGTCGCTGGGCACCTGGACCGGCCAGTTCGACGGCTCGCTGTACCAGCACTACAAGGCCCGCACCTCGGCCGACCTGGCCGTCAGCGTGGCGCTGGCCAAGAACATCCGCCTCACCGTGGGCGGCAACAACATCTTCAACGTCAAGCCCACGAAGCAGAACCCCGACGAGACCGACAACGGCTTCAAGTACGAGAGCGTGCAGTTCGGGCTGAACGGCGCGTCGTACTTCGGGCGGCTGCACGTGACCTTCTGAGGCGCCCGCCCAGGGCCCGCCGCTAAACTGCGCGCCCGCCCCGCCTCCAGCACCCACCGCCCATGCCTGCCTCCACCCCTCAGCCCACCGCGCTCACCTTGCACCAGGCCAGCCGCGTGCTGGAGGTGGGCTTCGACGACGGTGCGGTGTTCCGCATCCCGTTCGAGCTGATGCGGGTGTATTCGCCCTCGGCCGAGGTGCAGGGCCACGGCCCCGGCCAGGAGACGCTGCAGACCGGCAAGCGCGACGTCGGCATCGACGGCATCGAGATGGTGGGCCACTACGCCGTGCAGCCCAGCTTCAGCGACGGCCACGACAGCGGCATCTTCGCCTGGGGCTACCTGTACAAGCTGGGCAGCCAGCAGGAGGCACTGTGGGCCCAGTACCTGCAGCGCCTGGCCGACGCCGGCCTCGACCGCGACGCGCCGATGGCGCCGAAGGCCGGTGGCCACGGCCA
>CALMIF010000314.1 GCA_937864045.1 uncultured Aquabacterium sp.
TGGGCGCGGCGCGCACGCAGTTGCGGCCGGCGCCCTTGGCCTCGCGCAGCGCGGCGCCGGCATCGCCGATCACCGCGTCCAGCCCGGCATGGCCACTGCCGATGCCGGCCACGCCGACGCTGACCGTGGCCTTGACCGTGCGGCCCTGCCAGGCCAGGCGCAGGCCGGCCACGCGCTCGCGGATGCGCTCGGCCACGTCCAGCGCGCCCAGCGGGTCGGTGTGGGGCAGGTAGATCACCAGCACGCCGCCGCCGAAGCGCGACAGCAGGTCATAGGGCCGCAGCGTCGACGAAGCCAGGCGGGTGATCTCGACCAGCATCGCGTCGCCGGCGGCGGTGCCGTGCTCGTCGTTCAGGCGGCGGAAATGGTCGACGTCGACCATCAGCAGGGCCGCGTCCTCGTTGTGGCGGCGGATGCGCGACCACTCGCGGTCGGTGGCGGCGACGAAATGCTGCTGGGTGTAGGCGCCGGTCAGGGCGTCGCGCGCCGGGGCCTGCGGGTCCTGCGGGCCGCCGGGCACGGCGGCGGGCGGCACCGGCGCGGCCGGCGTGGCAGTGGAAGTGGCGGCGGACCCCACTGCGCGCAGGCGGGTGACGCTGGACGCCGCCGCCGCCGCCGGCCGGGCGGCCGGCCGTGGCAGGCTGGGCGCGACGATGCGGATCGCCGCCCAGCCGGCCAGCGGCACCAGCACCGCCGCCACCGCTGCGCCCACCAGGGCCGGCAGCGCGGTGGCCAGGGACGTGCCAGCATGCGCCGCCAGGCTCTGGCCAAGGCCATGGCCCAGCATCGCGCCCAGGCCCACCGTGCCCAGGCCGGCCACCGCCAGCGCCACCGCACGCCGCCGCTGCAGCGCCCGGGCGTCGGAGGTGGCGGCAGGCACGGCGGGGGCGCGGTCGGTGGGCATGGCGGGCACGGAGAGTTGCGACGATTCAAACACAAAGCCCGTGCGCGCGGGGCCTGCCTGGCCCGCCCAAGCGGGGCATGACTGCGCACTTTCGGCGCGCCCGTTCAACGGCCGGCGTCGTCCGCCGCTTGTCTCGCGTCAAGCCGGGCCGGGCGCGCTGCGGCGAAACTGGGGTCACCGCTGACCCCGTGCGCCGGAGCCCCCGCCATGCCGCAACCCCAGGTGATCCCCCATCTCGACGCCGCCGTCGATGCCGTGCTGGCCCGCGTGCCGGGCGACATCGTGCTGGGCGTGCCGCTGGGCGTGGGCAAGCCCAACCCCTTCGTCAACGCGCTGTACCGGCGCATCGCCGGCGACCCGTCGCGCAAGCTGACCATCGTCACCGCGCTGAGCCTGGAAAAGCCGGTGGGCAAGAGCGACCTGGAGCGGCACTTCCTGGAGCCGCTGGTCGCGCGCGTGTTCGGCGACTACCCCGACCTGGACTACGTGAAGGCCCAGCGCGATCCGCACGGTGGCGGCCTGCCGCCCAACATCACCGTGCGCGAGTTCTTCTTCAAGACCGGCGACTACCTTGGCAACGCCACGGCGCAGCAGGACTACATCTCGACCAACTACACCTTCGTCGCCCGCGACATGCTGCTGCAGGGCATGAACGTGATCGCGCAGGCGGTGGCCGAGCAAGGTTCGGGCGAGCGCTGGCGCCTGTCGGTGGGCAGCAACCCCGACGTGGTGTTCGAGGTGGTCGAGCGCTTCGCCGCCGAGGGCGTGCCGCTGCTGAAGGTGGGCGTGGTCAACCGGCAGATGCCCTTCATGCCCAACGGCGCCGCCGTGGCGCCGGGCTTCTTCGACATCGTGGTCACCGACCCGGCGGGCACGCACCGGCTGTTCGGCCCGCCCAACGGCAAGGTCAGCACCGCCGACTACGCGATCGGCCTGCATGCCAGCAGCCTGGTCGTCGACGGCGGCACGCTGCAGATCGGCATCGGCTCGCTGGGCGACGCGATCGCCCGGGCGCTGATCGTGCGCGACCAGCATGGCGACGACTACCGCCGCATCCTGGCCAGCCTGTGCCCGGATGGGCTGGACGGCCCCCTGCCCCGCCAGACCGGCCGCTTCGCCCACGGCCTGTACGGCTGCTCGGAGATGTTCGTCAACGGCTTCCTGCAACTGATCGACGCCGGCATCGTGCGGCGCGCCGTCTTCGCCGACGCGGCGCTGCAGCGGCTGGTCAACCAGGGCGCCATCGACCCCGCGGCCGTAGGCCCGCAGACGCTGGCGGCGCTGCGCGAGGCCGGCCGCATCCGCAGCCCGCTGCGCGTGGCGGATGTCGACTTCCTGCGCCGCGTCGGCATCCTGCAGGCCGGCGTGCGGCTGGACGGGCGCGACCTGGTGCTGGGCGGGCTGCGCTGCGCCAACGACCTGGACGACCCGGCCATCGGCGCCCTGCTGGGCGACCGCCTGGCCGGCGGCATCGTGATGACCGGTGGCTTCTTCCTCGGCCCCAACAGCTTCTACGAACGGCTGCGCAGCATGCCGCCCGATCAGCTGGCGCGCATCGACATGACGCGCATCGACGCGATCAACCAGCTGTTCGGCGGCCACCCGGGCGATGCCGAGCTGCGGCGCGCGCAGCGGGTGAAGGCGCGCTTCATCAACACCACGATGACGATGACCCTGCTGGGCGCGGCGGCCAGCGACGCGCTGGACTCGGGCCAGGTGGTCAGCGGCGTGGGCGGGCAGTACAACTTCGTGGCGATGGCGCATGCGCTGCCGGATGCCCGCTCGGTCCTGATGCTGCGCGCCACCCACGAGAACGCCGCCGGCCTGACCAGCAGCATCGTCTGGAACTACGGCCACGTGACGATTCCGCGCCACCTGCGCGACATCGTCATCACCGAGTACGGCGTGGCCGACCTGCGCGGCCAGCCCGACAGCGAGGTGGTGAAGCGGCTGATCCGGATCGCCGACAGCCGCTTCCAGGACGGCCTGGTGCGCGAGGCCCAGGCCCACGGCAAGCTGGCCGCCGGCTGGACCGTGCCCGAGCCCTGGCGCCACAACACGCCGGCCGCACTCGACGACAAGCTGCACCCGTGGACCCAGGCGGGGATGCTGCCGGCCTTCCCGTTCGGCACCGACCTGACGCCCGACGAGCTGCACATCGTCACCGCGCTGAAGCGCCTGAAGCGCGCCACCCGGCATCCGGTGGAGCTGGTGACGCTGGCGCTGAAGAGCCTGTGGGAAGGCAGGGAGGCGCCGCCGGCCTACCTGGAGCGCCTGGGCCTGGCCGAGGCCGACAGCTTCAAGGCGATGTTCATCCGCAAGCTGTTCGCGGGCAACCTCTGAACGGGTTCAGTCGCCGGCGCCCGCCGGCTCGGCGCAGGCGGCCAGCACCTGCTCGGCATGGGCCCGGCCCTGGGCCACGATGCTGTCGAAGCGGTGCCACTGCAGCATGCCCACCTTGTGCAGCGGCGGGTTGAAGTACAGGTCGGTCAGCGCCTGGGCCTCGCGCTGGCGCGAGGCGCTGTACAGGATGGTGACGTTCATCAGGTACGACACCAGCGAGGGCAGCCGGTAGCGGCGACTGCGCCGGCCGCGCAGGCGGTCGCGCAGCAGGGCCCAGGTGCCGGGGATCTCCTGCAGTTCCAGCTTGCGCGGGACACGCTGGCTCAGGTCGACGCCCAGCACCCGGCCCACGCCGCGCTGGGTGCGCATCAGGTCGACCGGGAAGTTGTTGAAGGTGCCGCCGTCGCACAGCAGTTCGCCGTCGTGCAGCACCGGCGGCAGCGCGCCGGGGATGGCGATGCTGGCCAGCAGGGCCCGCTGCAGCGGGCCGTGGGTGATGACCTGCTCGCGCGCCTGGGTGTAGTTGCTGGCCACGCAGTAGAAGCTCTTCCACAGGTCCTCGACCTCGGCGTCGTGGCCGGCCAGGGCCTGCACCGCGCCGCGCACGATGCCGCGCAGGCGCCGCCCGGCGATCAGCGACACCAGGGGCAGCCAGTTGAAGTCGCCGGTGGGGTTGCGGCCGAAGGCGTCGCGGGCCACGGCCAGGGTCTCGTCCAGCGGCCGGTCCAGCGCGACCAGCGCCGCCATCACCGAGCCGATGCTGGTGCCGCCGACCACGTCCACCTCGATGCCGCGGGCCTGCAGCGCCTGCAGCACGCCCAGGTGGGCCAGGCCGCGGGCGCCGCCGCCGGCCAGCACGAGGCCGATGGCGGTGCCCGCCTTCAGCCGCGCCAGCCGGTCCATGTCGCGCACCAGCGCCGGGCGGATGTGCAGGTGGCCGGCCACCGGACGCCGCGCCAGCCAGCGGCGGGTGTGCTGCGGGCTGCGGCGGTCGGCGGGATGCAGCAGCACCAGTGTCTGGGTGGCGGCGGCGGCAAGGCTGTCCGGCCCGGCGCCATCGGCGGCAGGCTGGAGGAAGGCCGATTCGCTGGCGTGCAGCACCGGCGGCGCGTCGGCGTCGGCCAGCAGCAGCAGTTCGTCGGCGCTGCGGATGCAGCGGCGCGTCCAGGCCGTGGGGCCGTCGTCGGCCAGCAGCAGCAGCAGGTCGTGCGCGGCCTCGCGGGCGTCCAGGGCCAGGCCGATGCGGCGCTGCAGCGCGGCGTCGTCGGCGGGCGCGGCGCGGGCCAGGCCGGGTTCGCCCAGTGCGGCGTCCAGCGCGGCGGCGTCGACGATGCCGATGCGCGGCGGCTGCGCGCCTTCGGGGAGCGCCCGGGCCAGCGCGTCGGCCAGCGAGCGGGCCAAGCCCGCCGTGTCGATGCCGGCGGTGACGGGCAGCAGGGCCAGCACCACCGGGCGCGACTGGCCGGCGGCGGGCTGCGGGTCCTGCAGCCGGCGGATCAGCTGGCGGGTGAGCATCAGCGAGCTTTGCGGGCTGCGCGCCACCAGCTGCTGGAACGCGGCCTTGCCCAGGCGCACCAGCACGGAATCACGCACCGCCACCACCGTGGCCGAGCGCGGCTCGTCGGTGTAGAGGCTCAGCTCGCCAACGATCTGGCCGCGCCCCATTTCGCGCACGACGCGCAGCGCGCCGTCGTCGCCGCGCACGCTGGCCCGCAGCCGGCCGCTGATGATCACGTACATCGCGTCGCCCGGCTCGCCCTGGCGCATCAGGACATCGCCGCCGGCCAGGGTCAGCCAATCCAGGCTGGCCTGCAGCAGCGCGCGGGTCTCGGGGTCGAGCGGGCCCAGCAGGCCGTGCAGATGGCGCCACAGCAGGGCGTCTTGATCGTCGGTGTGCATGTCTCTGGTCGTTGTTCTCTTGGCCGTTGCGGCGGGACCCGGTGATGGTAGGGGCGCGGCGTGGTGACCTGCGCAACCGGCCCCGTGCGCCACACCATGTCGGGGCACCCGTGCCGGGGGTTGCGGCGGGCGATCAGCGCCGGCGCTGCTGCCAGACCATCGCCAGGCCCGCCACCACCAGGCAGGCCATGCCGGTCCAGCCCAGCAGGTTCGGCACGTCGCCCCAGAACAGCCAGCCCAGCACCAGCGCCCACAGCAGGCCCAGGTAGCGGAACGGCGCCACCACCGACAGCTCGGCCTGGCGCGTGGCGGCGATCACCGCGTAGTAGCCGGTGGACAGGAAGACCGAGCCCAGCGCCAGCAGGCCCACGTCGCGCCAGGCCATCGCCACCGGGCCCTGCACTGCCAGCACCACGCCCGCCAGTGCCCACACCGTGCCGGCCGTGGCCAGCGTCACCAGGATGGACGGCAGCGCCGGCGGCAGCTGGCGGGTGAGCAGGTCGCGCACCGAATACAGCCCCGTGGCCGCCACCGCCAGCCAGGCCGCGAGGTTGAAATCCCCCGGCCGCGGCTGCACCACCAGCAGCACGCCGGCAAAACCCAGGCCGATGGCCAGCCAGCGCCTCAGGTGCACGGCCTCGCCCAGCACCACCCTCGCCAGCAGGGCGACGAACAGCGGCGCCGACAGGTTGATGGCGGTGACATTGGCCAGCGGCAGGTGGAACAGCGCCGCCAGGTACATGAAGGTGGCGCCGCCCTCGCAGGCCGCCCGCACCAGCACGGCGCGGTGCAGCAGCTCGGGTGCGCGGCCCAGCACGCCCATCTGCCGCGCCACCAGGCCGATCAGCAGCATGGCGAACACGCCGCGCACGACGATCAGCTGCGCTGCAGGCACCCGCGCGCCCACCGCCTTGACGATGGCGTCGTTGCCCATGAAGGCGGTCATGGCCAGCACCATCCAGGCGATGCCCAGGCGGTTGGCGTGGCGCTGGACGTCCGCCGTCACGGCTTGCCGGCCGCGGGCCGGGCGGCTGGCGCCGGCACGGCCACCGGCGCCAGCGGCGGCGGCCGGCGCGTCAGCCAGATCAGCGAGATCAGCCCCAGGAACAGCCAGGACGAGGCCAGGAAGATGTCGTCCGCCGCCCGCGTGTGGGCCTGCTGGTCGATCAGCCGGGTGACCTGGGCCAGCGCGGCGGCCTCGCTCAGGCCGGCGGCCTGCAGGCCGGCCAGGGCCTGGGCCAGCGCCTGGCTGCCGGGCTGCAGGTTCTCGGCCAGGTGGGCGTGGTGCATCACCGCGCGCGATTCCCACAGCGTGGTCGAGATCGAGGCCCCCATCGCCCCGGCGGCGATGCGCACGAAGGTGGACAGCCCCGCCGCCGCCGGCAGCCGTGCCTGCGAAATGCCGGCCAGCGTGATGGTCGTCAGCGGGATGAAGTAGAAGGCCAGCGCCGCGCCCTGCAGCAGGGTGGGCACCATGATGGTGGGCAGGTCGGTCTGCGGGGTGAAGCCCGAGCGCAGCCACAGCACGACGAAGAACACCACGAACGAGCCGCTGACCATCCAGCGCGGGTCCCACTGGGCCACCTTGCGGCCCGCCAGTGGCGACAGCAGGATGGCCAGCACGCCCACCGGTGCCAGCGCCATGCCGGCCTGGGTGGCGGTGTAGCCCATCCACTGCTGCAGCCACAGCGGCAGCAGCACCACGTTGCCCAGGAACAGGCCGTAGCCGATGCCGGTGGTGAGCACGCCGACGACGAAGTTGCGCTGGCCGAACAGCCGCAGGTCCACCACCGGGTGGGCGTCGGTCAGCTCCCAGGCGATGAACACCGCCAGGCCCACCACCGCCACCACCGCCAGCACCACGATCTCGTCGGCCTCGAACCAGTCGGCCTCGGGGCCCAGGTCCAGCACCAGCTGCATCGCGCCCACGCCGATCACCAGCAGGGCCAGGCCGATGGTGTCGATGGGCAGGCGGCGCGTCGGTGTCTCGCGGTCGCGGTACAGGCCCCAGGCCACGCTGGCGGCGAACAGGCCCACCGGCAGGTTGATGAAGAAGATCCAGGGCCAGCTCAGGTTGTCGGTGAGCCAGCCGCCCAAGAGCGGCCCCACCACCGGCGCCACCAGGGTCGTCATGCCCCAGAAGGCCAGGGCCTTGCCGGCCTGGGCGCGGGGATAGGACGCCATCAGCAGCGTCTGCGACAGCGGCATCAGCGGCCCGGCCACCACGCCCTGCAGCACGCGCGCGGCCACCAGCATCTCCAGGCTGGTGGCCAGGCCGCACAGCATGGACGCCAGCACGAACAGCAGCACGCTGGCCGTCCACAGCCGCACGGCGCCGAAGCGCTGCGTCAGCCAGCCGGTCAGCGGCACGGCGATGGCATTGGCCACGCCGAAGCTGGTGATGACCCAGGTGGCCTGCGACGGGCTGGCGCCCAGGTCGCCGGCGATCGCCGGGATCGACACGTTGGCGATCGACGAGTCCAGCACGTTCATGAACGTGGCCAGCGACAGCGCCACGGTGCCCAGCACCCGGGCGCTGCCCTGCAGCGGCGGGTGTTCCATCGGAGCGGCAGGACCGGCCATGCGCGGCGTCCCCGGCGGTCAGCGCCGCGTGGCCGGGTTGGTCGGCTTGTCCGGGATGGTCTTGTCGGGCGCCCTGGCTGAATTGGCCGGCTTGGCCGCCGGCGCTGCGGCCGGCTTGCGCGCGCCGCCGCCGTGGCTGGCGATGATGCGCGCCACCTCGGCATCGGCCTGGGCGGTGATCACGTCGAAGACCTGCGTCTGCGCCACCGGCGCGCTGCGGGCGCCCTCGGCCAGGGTCTTGCCACTGGTGTCGGCCACGTCCACCGCCACGGTCATCGACAGCCCCAGGCGCAGCGGGTGCGCGGCCAGCTGCTTCGCATCCAGGGCGATGCGCACCGGCACGCGCTGCACCACCTTGATCCAGTTGCCGGTGGCGTTCTGCGCCGGCAGCAGGGCAAACGCCGCGCCGGTGCCGGCGCCCAGGCCGGCAATGCGGCCGTCGAACACCACCTGGCGGCCGTAGACGTCGGCCGTCAGCTTCACCGGCTGGCCGATGCGCAGGCGGTCGAGCTGCGGCTCCTTGAAATTGGCGTCGACCCAGAGCTGGTCCAGCGCGACCAGGGTCATCAGCGGCGCGCCGGCGGCCACGCGCTGGCCGATCTGCACATTGCGCCTGGCCACCACGCCGGCCAGCGGCGCCGGCAGCGTGCTGCGGCGCAGCGCCAGGTAGGCCTCGCGCACGCGGGCCGACGCCTCGGCCACCGCCGGCTGCTCGGCCAGGGCCAGGCCGTCGGTCTGGGTCTGCTGGGTGGCCAGCGCCTCGCGCGCCGTGGCCAGCGCGGCCTGGGCTGCGGCCTGGGTGCTGCGGGCGGCGGTCACCTGGGCCTGGGCGTGGGCGATCTCCTCGGCGCCCACCGCGCCGCTGGCAGCCAGCGGCTGGCGGCGCGCCAGGTCGGCCTGGGCGCGGGCCAGCTCGGCCGTGGCGCGCTGCAGCTCGGCATCGCGCTGGCCGATCTGCGACTGCAGCGTGGCGCTGTTGGCATAGGTGCCGCGCAAGCCGCGCACCGTCTGCGCCAGCTGGGCCTCGGCGCGCGCCAGTGCCACCTTGGCATCGGCATCGTCCAGCCTGACCAGCGGCGCGCCGGCGGCCACCGGGTCGGCCTCGTCGGCCAGGATGCTGACCACCGTGCCTGGCACCTGTGGCGTGATCTGCACCACGTTGCCCTGCACATAGGCGTTGTCGGTGGTCTCGACATGGCGCCCGGTGAACCAGTGCCAGGCGCCCCAGCCGAGGCCGGCCAGCAGCACGGCGATGAAGATCGCCGTCAGCGCCTTGCGGCGCCGGGCGGGCGCGGCCACCGGCGGCGCGGCACCGGGCGTCGACGACGGAGGCTGCGCGGGCGCTGCGGCGGGAGAAGCGGTCGGTTCGGCCATGGATCGGGGGGGAATGCGTTGAAGCGCCGTCGCGTCAGCGGCTGGCGGTGTGGGTGGCGGTGTGGGTGGTGGTGCCGGCGGCGGTGGACGGCGCGGCGGTCGGCGGCACATCGGCCCAGCCGCCGCCCAGCGCCAGCGCCAGCGTGGCTTGGGCGTCCAGCCGGCGGGCCTGCAGGTCGGCCGCCTGGGCGCGCTGGCCCAGCAGCAGCGCGTCGGCCTGCAGCACCGGCAGGCGGTTGCCCAGGCCGGCGTCGAAACGCGCCTTGGCCAGCGCCAGGGCATCGGCCGCGGCGGCCTGGGCCTGCGCCTGCTCGGCCTGCTGCTGCGCCAGGCTGCGCAGCGCGGCGGCGGCGTCGGCCACCTCGCGGGCGGCGTCCAGCACCGCGGCGTTGTAGGCGGCCACCGCGGCATCGGCCTCGGCGCCGCGGCCCTGCAGCTGGGCGCGCAGCAGGCCGCCGTCGAACAGCGGCAGCCGCAGCGCGGCACCGGCGCTGAACTGCCGGCTGCCCAGGTTCAACAAGTTGTCCAGGCCCAGCGCGTTCAGGCCGAAGCTGGCGTTCAAGTTGATGTCCGGATAGAAGTCGGCGCGCGCCGCGGCCACGCCCTGCGCCGCGGCCTCCACCCGCCAGCGGGCGGCCACCACGTCGGCACGCCGGCCCAGCAGGTCGGCGCCCAGGTGCGGCGGCGGGCCGTCGAGCTTGAGCCTGGCCAGTTGCGGCGCGGCCGTGGCCAGCGCCTGCGGCGCCTGGCCCGCCAGCACCGCCAGCCGGTGGCGCACGCCGGCGATCTGGCCGTCCAGCGCCGCCACTTGCGCCCGCGCCTCGGGCACCGGGCCGTCGGCGGTGCGCAATGCGGCCTGCGTCTCCAGGCCGGCGGCCACGCGCTGGGCCACCAGGTCGCGCACGGCCTGGCGCTGGGCCCTGCCCTGCTCGGCCAGATCACGCTGGGCCAGCAGCCGCGCCAGCGCGATCCAGCCCTGCGTCACCTGGCCCGCCAGCAGTTGCCGCGCCGCCTGCGCCTCGGCCTGCGCCGCCCGCTGCCGGCCCACGGCCTGGCCGATGGCCGCGGCGTTGCGCCCGAAGAAGTCCAGCGCCCAACGCCCGCCCACCGCCACGTTGGCGGTGTTGCGGATGCTGCCGGCCACCGCCGGCGGGATCAGCCCATGCTCGCTGAAGCGCTGGCGTGTGGCGTCAGCCGTCAGCGCCGCCTGCGGGCCCTGGCCGGCCTGCACGGCGGCCAGCGCCGCGTCGGCCGCGGTCACGCGCGCGGCAGCGGCCTGCAGCGTCGGCTGGCCGGCCAGCGCGGTGTCGACCAGCGCATCCAGCGCCGGGTCGCCGAGCGCCGACCACCAGCGGGCGTCCGGGAAGGTGCCGGCGGTCGCTTCCAGACCAGCGGCGGCCGGCGCGATCAACGCGGCCGGCGGGCGCTCGGGCGGCGGGCCGAAGCTGGCACAGCCGGCGGCCAGCAACGCGGCGCTCAAGGGCAGCAGAAGGCGCACGGTCATGCTGCCTCCCGCAGGGCGTCGCCATTCGCCAGCACGCGGGTCAGCAGCGAGACCAGCGTCTGCCATTCGTCCGCGCTGAAGCCCGCCAGGTGCGCGTTGAGCACCTGCACCGCGACCGGCGGCACCAGGGCCGCGGCGGCGCGGCCGGTGTCGGTCAGCACCAGGGTGACGACACGCCGGTCAGCCTGCGAGCGCTCGCGCCGCAGCAGGCCCTTGGCCTCCAGCCGGTCGACCGCGCGGGTCATCGCACCGGGGTCCATCGCCTGGTCGCGCGCCAGCGCCGCGATGGTGGTGCAGCCGCCATGCGCGATCCGCACCAGCGGCAGCCACTGCGCCTGCGTCAGGTCATGCGGCGCCAGCCCGCGGTCGATGGTCTGGCGCATCGACTGCAAGGCCCGCTTCATCAGCAGGCCGATGTTGTTGTCGGGCGTCAGCGACTCGGGGGTGTAGAAGGCGGCGGGCGGCTGGACAGCGGGATCGGCAAGATGGGCCATCAGGCAATTATTGCCTGCGCAATGATTGCCCATGCATGCAGTTGGGGTGTGCGGGGATGCAGCCGGCCACCGGCGACTTGCTTGGACGTCGGCCCGCACGCACCCGCCCCCTACACTGCCCCGATGGCCACCCAGAAGACCGACGACCGCCCCACCGCCAAGTCCCCCCGCTCGCTCTCCGGCCTGGGCCCGTTCCTGCGGCCGTACCGCAGCCAGATCGCCCTGGCCGGCGTGTTCCTGGTGCTGGCCGCGCTGTCCACCCTGGCCTTTCCCGTCGCGCTGAAGTCGCTGATCGACCAGGGCGTGGTGGCGGCCGATCCGGCGGACCGGGTGATGGCGCTGCGCGGGCATTTCCTGGCGCTGTTCGGCGTGGGCGCGGCGCTGGGCACTTTCTCGGCGCTGCGCTTCTACATGGTCAGCTGGCTGGGCGAGCGGGTCACCGCCGACCTGCGCAACGCCGTCTATGCCCATGTGGTGCGGCAGAGTCCCGCGTTCTTCGAGCGCACCGCCAGCGGCGAGGTGCTGAGCCGGCTGACCACCGACACCACCCTGGTGCAGACGGTGGTGGGCAGCAGCCTGAGCATGGGCCTGCGCAACCTGGTGATGGGCGCGGGCGCGATGGTGGCGCTGATCGTCACCAACCCGGTGGTGATGACCCAGGTGCTGGGCATCCTGGTCCTGGTCGTGCTGCCCAGCATCTACTTCGGGCGCCGGGTGCGCAAGCTCAGCCGCGCCAGCCAGGACCGGGTGGCCGACTCCAGCGCCATCGCCGCCGAGGTGCTGAACGCGATTCCCGTGGTGCAGGGCCATGTGCAGGAAGCGCGCGAGGCGCAGCGCTTCGCCGCATCCACCGAGGCCGCCTTCGACACCGCGCGCCGCCGCAGCCGGGTGCGGGCGATCCTGGTCGGCTTCATCATCACCGCGACCTTCGGCGCCATGCTGTGGGGCCTGTACCAGGGCACGCAGGCGGTGGCGGCCGGCACCATCACCGCCGGCCACCTGGGGCAGACGGTGGTCTTCGTCGTCATCCTGGTCAGCAGCGTGGCGGTGCTGAGCGAGGTCTACGGCGACCTGCTGCGCGCCGCCGGCGCCACCGAGCGGCTGATGGAACTGCTGGCCGCGCAAAGCCCGGTGGCCGACCCCGCAACGCCGAAGCCGCTGCCGGCACTGGCGGCGGCGGCCGGCGCCACGGTGCAGTTCGACGCGGTGGGCTTCCACTACCCCTCGCGCCCGGCCCAGGCCGCGCTCACCGATTTCAGCCTCAGCGTGGCGCCGGGCGAGACGGTGGCCATCGTCGGCCCCAGCGGCGCGGGCAAGAGCACCGTGTTCCAGCTGCTGCTGCGCTTCTACGACGCCGAGCGCGGCCGCATCGCGGTCGACGGCGTCGACATCCGCGCCATCACCCTGGCCGACCTGCGCCAGCGCGTGGGCCTCGTGCCGCAGGACTCGACCATCTTCTCCACCACCGCGTTCGAGAACATCCGCTACGGCGTGCCCGATGCCAGCCGCGCCCAGGTGGAGGCTGCCGCCCGCGCCGCCTTCGCGCACGACTTCATCACCGCCCTGCCGGAGGGCTACGACACCCACCTGGGCGAGCGCGGCGTGCGGCTGTCGGGCGGCCAGCGCCAGCGCATCAGCATCGCCCGCGCCCTGCTGAAGAACCCGCCGCTGCTGCTGCTGGACGAGGCCACCAGCGCGCTGGACGCCGAGAGCGAACGCATGGTGCAGGCCGCGCTCGAATCGGCGATGAGCGGGCGCACCACGCTGGTCATCGCCCACCGACTGGCCACGGTGCAGCGCGCCGACCGCATCGTGGTGATGGAGGCCGGCCGCATCGTCGACATCGGCCGCCACGACGAGCTGGTCGCCCGCGGCGGGCTGTATGCCCGGCTGGCGGCGATGCAGTTCGGGCTGGAGACGGGCGACCCGGCCTGAGGCCAACAGCGCCACAGGTGGGGCGCACCCCGCCTGGATAGGGGGGTCGCGCCGGCGGCATGTCAGGTTGGCGCATCCAATGCGACCAAGCGTGCGTAGCAACCCGCTGCTGCGCCGCAGGCCACGTCCGGGCCTGGCAGCGTCCCCTGTTCAACTTCCGAGACCACCCATGGCAACGATGCTTCGCCGCCCCGCCCGTTCCACCGCCGCCCTGGCCGCCGCTGCTGCGGTCGCCGCGCTGGCGGCAACCGCCGCCCAGGCCCAGGTCGACCCCAACCGCATGGTCGACACCTTCGAGCGTGTCGGCGGCAAGTTCGAGGGCTTCCGCCGGTCCGGCGCCAAGGGCGTCTGCGCCGTCGGTGAGTTCGTCGGCAGCGCCGACGGCCGCGCGCTGTCCAGCGCCTCGGCCTTCAGCGGCCAGCCGCATCCGGTGGTGGTGCGCTTCTCGGTCGGTGGCGGCAACCCCAAGGCGCCGGACAACGCCCGGAGCCAGCGCAACCTGGCGCTGCAGTTCGACCTGCCCGGCGGCGAGCGCTGGCAGATGGGCAACATCTCGGCGCCGGTGTTCGGCGCGGCCACGCCCGAGCAGTTCCTCGGCCGGCTGGAGTCGCAGCAGCCCGACCCCGAGACCAAGCGCCCCAACCCCGACAAGGTCAAGGCCTTTGCCGACGCCAACCCCGAGGTGCTGCTGCAGGGCAAGTGGTTCGCCAGCCAGCCGGTGCCGGCCAGCTATGCCAAGGTCAACTACTGGGGCGTGCACGGCTTCGGCTTCGTCGACGCCGCAGGCCGGAAGACCATGGGCAAGTGGCTCTTCGAGCCGGTGGGCGGCACCCAGGGCCTGAGCGACGACGAGGCCAAGGCCAAGGGCACCGACTTCCTGTTCGACGACCTGCGCCAGCGCGTGGCCGCCGGCGGCGTGGCCTTCGACTTCAACCTGCAGGTCGCCCAGCCCGGCGACAGGATCGACAGCGCGGTGACGCCGCTGCCCGATGACCGCCGCAAGGTGACCCTGGGCCGGCTGACGATCAAGTCGGTCGCCGCCGATGCCACCGGTCCCTGTCTGGCCATCACCTACAACCCGATGATCCTGCCCAGGGGCGTGGAGCCCTCGGCCGACCCGATGCTGGCCGCACGCGCCGCGCCGTATGCGGTGTCGCTGGGGCGGCGGCTGGGCGAAGGGCCGAAGCAGTGAGCGCCCGGCCGGCCCGCCGCCGGGGCCAGTAGTACGCCGCCGGCATCAGCTTGAACAGCTGCCCTTCTTCCTGGTGCCGGGCGACCTGCTGGTGCTGTCGCCGCTGGCCCTGGCCGCGTCCGAGCTGGACGCCCGCATGGCGGTCACCGCCAGCAACGGCGGCCTGATCCCCCGGCAGCTGGGCATGGCCAAGCCGGTCGGGCGCTTCCAGGTCGTGCTGGGGCGTGAGGTCGGCTTCACCCGCTACGGCCGCCACGGCGATGACCAGTTCTTCGCGCCGCCAGCCCTGGGCGACGGCGCGCCGCGGCTGGTGCGCTTCCGCTCCGGCGTGATCGACCTGCCGGTGCTGGAATACCGCCCGTTCCGCGCCTTCGCCGGCAACCAGAGCGCCAGCGTGCTGTTCCAGCTGTTCGCCGCTGCCGACCGGGCCTCGGGCGGACCGGACCTCAGCGCGGCCGTGCCCACGCCTGTGGCGCTGCGCACCACCTGGTCGCTGGGGCTGCGCCTGGTGTTCGAGGGGCGATCCTACCGCTGACGGGCGGCGCCGGGCCGCGGGACACCACCACGCGCATAATCCATGCGCATCCTTCATCCGCACAGGACATCCCCATGCTGCGACGCGACGATGGCGCCAAGCGCCCGGTGAACCTGAGCCTCAGCGCCAAGACGCTGGACCGCGCCCGCGCGATGGGCATGAACCTGTCCGCCACCGTCGACCAGCTGCTGGCCGCCGAGGTCGAGCGCCAGTACTGGGCACGCTGGAACGAGGACAACAAGGAGGCGATCGCCGCCTACAACGAGCGGGTCGAGCGCGAGGGCCTGTGGTCCGACCGCTATCGCACCTTCATGCGGCCCGAATCCGCCGAAGACGGCCAGGACGCTGCCTGAGCCAGACGGGGATCCGGCGTGGCCCGCTTCGACATCTACCGCAACCCCTATCCGGTCGAGCGCGGGCACACGCCCTATGTGCTGGACGTCCAGAACGACCACCTCAGTGGCCTGGCGACGCGTGTGGTGGTGCCGTTGCGCACCGAAGACTTCTACCGCCGGACCGCGCACGACCTGAATCCGCTGATCGAGGTCCAGGGCCAGCAGCTGGTGATGGACACGGCCTCGCTGGCGCCGGTGCAGGCGCGTGTGCTGGCGCGTGCAGTCACGCAGGTCGGTGCGCAGCGCCCAGCGGTGCTGGCTGCCCTGGACACGCTGTTCGGCGCCTATTGAATCCTTGCCGCTTGCCCCATGACCACATCAACCGACTCCCGCCCCGTCCGCGCCCAGTACGAAGACTTCATGCGCCATGTGTTCACCCATGGCGTGGCCAAGGGCGACCGCACCGGCACCGGCACGCGCAGCGTGTTCGGCCACCAGATGCGC
>CALMIF010000315.1 GCA_937864045.1 uncultured Aquabacterium sp.
GCATCGGCCGTGGCGCCGGCAAAACCGGCCAGCACCTGGTCGCGGTAGAGCTTGCGCACCTTGCGCGCGCTGGCCTTGACGACGATGTGGCCCAGCGTGACCTGGCCGTCGCCGCCGAGCGCGACCTGCCAGCCCTGCGGCGTCTGCCGGCGCACGCTGACGATGGTGGTGCCGTGGAAGGGTTCCATGGGGGATTCCGATCTGTGTGGCGCCGCCCGTCGGGGCGTCGCCGGGAGCGCATCAGTTCCGGGGAACCTGCACCCGGGCGTGCTCGTTGATGCCCATCGCGCCGAAGAACAGCGCCACCAGGCGGTGCGCGTCGATGAAGGTGACGCTGCGCTGCTCGCCCTGCTTGGCCAGCACCCAGTTCAGCAGGTCGCCGGCGGCAATGAAGTCGACCCGGATCAGCCTGGCGCAGGACACATGCACCAGGGTCGCCGCGCCGAGCTTGCGGTCCAGGCTGTCCAGGATGGCGCCGATGTCGCCGGCCAGCTGGCCCGACAGGTCGACCGTGGCCACCTGGCGTGCGGCATGGCCGTCATCGACCAGGCCGGACTCCATGAAGGTGGAGTGCACCTCGCTGACGATGGACATCGGCGGCGGCGTGGTCGACGCGCCGCCCTGGCTGGCCCGCACCTGGCAGCGGGCGCGCTCCCAGGACGGCGGCGAGACCTCGTAGGTCACGCAGTAGTCGATGGCGGTCTCGTCGAACTGGTCGGGCCGGTTGGACAGGCGCAGCGCCTCCAGGCGCGCCATCCAGAACGACGGGTCGGCGTCGCGCACGCCGGTGGGCGCGGCGTCCTGCAGCGCATGCAGCAGCCGCTCGGCGGCGATCCAGCGCATGTCGATGGGTTGCGGCGCCCACTGGCGGAACAGCAGGTTCAGGTGCGCCGCGGCCTCGGCCTCCACGGCTTCGAGCGCCGTCCAGTCCAGCACCCAGGGCAGGGGCAGCTGCAGCGTGGCCGAGCGCAGCCGCGCCACCGCGTCGATGTCCAGCACCGGCGGGCTGACCCAGCCGATGTCGCCCTTGACGCCGCGGGTGTCGGGCCGATCTTCGGCGGTGGCGTCGGCCACGCGCCGCGGCAGCGAGTACCACTGCGGTGCCGAGCGGTCGAAGCGGGTGGTGAATTCCAGCGCCAGCTGCTCGAACTTCTGCTGCTGGCCGGTGCCGCGGTACAGGTCGAACAGCACCAGCCAGGTCTCGGCATGGCCGGCGCGCGGGCCGGCGGGCCGGCACAGCTGCACCAGGGCCTGCTCGCACTGGTTGAAGTCGGCATTGGCGAAGGCGATCACCGCCTCGTCCAGCTCGGGGTCGTGCACCACCTCGTTGACCTCGATGGCCAGGCTGCTGCTCGGCCCGAAGGCGCTGTCGCTGCGTGGCAGGGTCACCGGCGGCGGTGCGGTGGGGGCTGCGCCGCGCTCGCCGCCGCGCTGCGGTGCCCAGGTGCTGACGACGGCCGGTGCGGGTGCACGCGCGCCGCCTCGCGCGGGCTCCGGTGCGTGCTCACCCAGGCCCGGCAGCGGCGGTAGTTGGTCGAGTGCCGGCAGGCCGGGCTGCGCAGGGTGGGCCGGCGGCGGCCGGCTGGCGCCGAAGGCCACCGGCTCGGTGGCGGCGTTGTAGAAGTCCGACGGGTGCTGGGGCGAGGCGGTCGGCCGCCGCGCCGGCGGGCGCTGGCGCATCAGCATGTCGCGCGGCACCTGCTCGCCGACCATCTGCTGCTCGATCTCGTCGATCTTGGCCTTCACGCCGCTGTCGGCACGCGGAATGCTGTTCTCCGACAGCCGCGCCTCGGAATCGTCGACCTTGGACGAGCCGCCCAGCGCGGCCAGCTGCTCGGGCGACAGGCCCTCGCGGCGCAGCTTGCGCAGGGTGTCGAGCTCGCGCTTGCGCACGAAGTCGTTGCGCCGCTTGCGCTCGACCATGGCCTTGAGCTCGGATTTCTCCAGCTCGTTGCCCTCGTCCTGGCGCGTGGCCACTTCCGACCATTCGGTGGCCGGGTTGGCCACGAACCGAACCACCTTGCGGAAGAAGCTCTCGCCTTCCTTGGAATCAGCCATGACGGTCAGCGGTGCGGCGAAGCGGAGGCAGCATCAGTCGCCGAACATCTTCTGCTTGAGCTCGCGGCGCTGCTGGGCTTCCAGCGACAGCGTGGCGGTGGGGCGGGCCAGCAGCCGGCCCAGGCCGATGGGCTCGCCGGTCTCGTCGCAGAAGCCGTAGTCGCCGGCGTCGATGCGGCCGATGGACTGCGAGATCTTCTTCAGCAGCTTGCGCTCGCGGTCGCGCGTGCGCAGTTCCAGGGCATGCTCTTCCTCGATGGTGGCGCGGTCGGCCGGGTCGGGCACGATCGAGGTGTCCTCGCGCAGGTGCTCGGTGGTCTCGCCGGCATTGCTCAGCAGGTCGTCCTTGAGCGCCTGCAGCCGGGCGCGGAAGAACTCCAGCTGCTTGTCGTTCATGTACTCGCCCTCGGGCATGGCCTGCAGCTCGGCTTCGGTCAGGTCCTTGCCGGCCTTGGTCTTCCAGGCGTTGGCAAGCTTGGGGTCCGCCTTGTGCGCGGTCTTCACGATGTCCATGGGTTCGGGGTAGCCGCGGGCGGGCGGTCTCGGGGGAGCGAATCGTTCGGCGAACCGGCTGGTGGCCGGCGCCGGGGCGGGGGTGGGGGCGGCCTTGGCGGCTGCCTTGGTGCTCGCGGCAGGCTTGGCCGGCGCCTTGGCGGGCTTGGCCGCAGCTTCTCCGGTCGCAGCCGGTGCGGCCGATGCAGACGTGTCGGGGGCGGGCGCTTTGGCCGTGGGCTTGCTCACTTCGGGGCTCCTCGCAGTGGCGTTATACCTGTTGTCCGCCACGGCTGGTACATCTGCCGCGTCGCTTGAGGCGCGCGGATTGTAGCCACGGGTCCGGCGTGCCTGATCCGTCAGACAAGGCAGCCTTCGAGGCCTTGCAACAGGATGTCACGGGGCAGGTCCACGCCGATGAAGACCAGCTTGCTCTGCTTCTTCTCACCGGGCATCCACTTCGGGCCCAGGTCGCTGCCCATCAGCTGGTGCACGCCCTGGAAGACCACCTTGCGGTCGCTGCCCTTCATGAACAGCACGCCCTTGTAGCGCAGCATCTTGGGGCCGTAGACCTGGACGATGGAGCCGAGGAAGTCCTCCAGCTTGGCGGCGTGGAAGGCGCGCTCGCTCTTGAAGGCGAAGCTCTTCACGTCGTCGTCGTGCGCGTGGTGGTGCGGGTGGTTGCAGGCTTCGCCCGGGGCGTGGTCGTGGCCCTCGTGGCCATGCTCGTGACCGTGGTCATGCCCGTGGTGGTGATGGTGGTCGTGCCCGTCCTCGGTCAGGAAGTCGGGGTCGATCTCCAGCTTGGCATTGAGGTTGAAGCCCTTGAGGTCGAACACGCTGGCGATCGGCACCTCGCCGAAGTTCACCTGCTGCTGCGGCGCGCGCGGGTTCATGTGCTTGATGCGGTGCTTCAGCGCGTCGACCGCGCCGGCGTCCACCAGGTCGCTCTTGCTGATGAAGATCTGGTCGGCGAAGCCGATCTGGCGCCGCGCCTCCTGGCGCGTGTCGAGCTGGGTGTCGGCGTGCTTGGCGTCGACCAGGGTCAGGATCGAGTCGAGCAGGTAGCTCTCGGCGATCTCGTCGTCCATGAAGAAGGTCTGCGCCACCGGGCCGGGGTCGGCCAGGCCGGTGGTCTCGATGACCACGCGGTCGAAGTTCAGCTCGCCCTTGCGGCGCTTGGCGGCCAGCTCGCTCAGCGTGGTGCGCAGGTCCTCGCGGATGGTGCAGCAGACGCAGCCGTTGCTCATCTGGATGATCTGCTCCTCGGTGTCCGTCACGAGGATGTCGCTGTCGATGTTCTCTTCGCCGAACTCGTTCTCGATCACGGCGATCTTCTGGCCGTGGGCCTCGGTGAGCACGCGCTTGAGCAGGGTGGTCTTGCCCGAGCCGAGGAAGCCGGTGAGGATGGTGGCGGGGATCAGGCCTTGGGACATGGGGGCTCCGGGACGCGGCGAGCGCAGGTTGTCGGGGTGGCGGGCTGGCCGGCCCGCACGACCCCTCTAGCTGGGGGCGGCGAACTGTGTTGCAAGGCCGCGGTGGTGTCAAGCAGGCCCGGGCCCGTCATGTCGATCGGGTATTCTTGGCCAACGCCACCATCGGCCTGCCCCCGACACACCCAGTGTCCGAACCTCCTTCCAGCCGGCCGCCGCACCGTGCGGCGGCCTCCACCGGTGGCCGGCCCGCCGACCGCCGCGGCCTCTTCGAGCGCCTGGTCGAATTCCTCTCGCCCGGCCCCGACTCCACCGACGAACTGATGGCGACGCTCGCCGACGCCGAGCAGCGCGAGCTGATCGCGCCGGAGTCGCGGGTGATGCTCGAAGGCGTGCTGCGCATGGCCGACATGACCGCCGGCGACGTGATGGTGGCCGCGCCGCGCATGGACATGCTCGACATCGATGCGCCCTACGAGGAACTGCTGGCCACGGTGATCGAGACCGGTCACTCGCGCTTTCCGGTGCACGAGGGCCAGCGCGACAACGTCATCGGCATCCTGATGGCCAAGGACCTGCTGAAGCTGCAGCGCTCGCCCGACCTGAGCCTGCGCACCCTGCTGCGCCCGGCGGTCTTCGTGCCCGAGAGCAAGGGTCTGAACGAACTGCTGCGCGACTTCCGCGCCAACCGCAACCATCTGGCGATCGTGATCGACGAGTTCGGCAACACCGCCGGGCTGATCACCATCGAGGACGTGCTGGAAGAGATCGTCGGCGAGATCGAGGACGAGTTCGACGACGCCGCCACCGCCGCCGAGAACGGCATCTACACCCTGGCCGACGGCAGCCACCGGGTGGCGGGCGACACCGACATCAGCGCGGTCAACCAGGTCTTCGGCACGGCACTGGCCGAAGACGCCTTCGACACCATTGGCGGCCTGATCGCGCACGAACTGGGTCGTGTGCCGCGCCGTGGCGAGGCGGCCGAGGCCGGCGGCCTGCGCTTCCAGGTGATGCTGACGCGCGGCGGCGCGGTGCGCTGGTTCCGCGTCGACCGGCAGCCGGTGGCGCCGGCGGACGGGCGCGATTGAGCACCGGCGCCGTGGCCGGCCGCGGCCGAAGGACGGCTTGGCTGGTGGGGTTGGCCGCTGCCGGTGCGCTGCAGAGCCTGGCCTGCGTGCACACCGCCGCCTGGCCGCTGCCGCTGGCGGCGATCGCGCTGCTGGCCTTTGCCGTGCAGCGGGCGACGCCGGGGCAGGCGGCGCTGCGCGGCTGGGTCTTCGGCACGGCCTGGCTGGGCGCATCGACCTGGTGGCTGTTCATCAGCATGCACCGCTACGGCGGCTTGCCGGCGCCGCTGGCGGCAGCGGCGGTGGCGCTGCTGGCGGGGGCGCTGTCGCTGTACCTGGCCGCAGCCATGGCCTGGGTGGCCCGCCAGCGCAGTGGCCGGCCGGTGGCCGATGCCACGCGCTTTGCCGCCGCCTGGCTGGCGGCGGAACTGGCGCGCGGCGTGATCTTCACCGGCTTTCCCTGGGCAGCCAGCGGTTACGGCCAGGTCGACGGGCCGCTGGCGGTGCTGGCGCCGTTCATTGGCGTCTACGGCATCGGCGCGCTGCTGGCCTGGGCCGGCGCGCTGCTGGGCGGTTCGGCGGAAGCCGCGCTGGCATCACCCCGGCCGACCGGCGCGCCGCGCACCGCCGTGGTGCTGGCGCTGGCGGTGCTGGCACTGCCGGCGGGCTGGGGCATTGCCGTCGGCCCACCGCAGTTCACCCGCGCCGGCGCCGCGTTGCAGGTGGCGCTGCTGCAGACCAACATCGCGCAGGACGAGAAGTTCGCCGCCGAGCGCATGCCCGCCACGCTGGCCTGGGTGGCGCAGGCACTGACCCAAGCCCGCGCCGACCTGGTGGTGACGCCGGAGACGGCCGTGCCCCTGCTGCCCGACCAATTGCAGGACCTGGCCCCGGGCTACTGGGCGGCGCTGCAGCGGCACTTCGCCCAACCCGGCGGTCCGGCGGCGCTGGTCGGCGTGCCGCTGGGCGACTATGAAAACGGCTACACCAACTCGGTGGTCGGCCTGTCCGCCGCCGCGGGTGCCGGCTACCGCTACGACAAGACCCACCTCGTGCCCTTCGGCGAGTTCATCCCCACCGGCTTCCGCTGGTTCACCGAGTTGATGCACATCCCGCTGGGCGACTTCAACCGCGGGCCGCTGAACCCGCCTTCGTTTGCGGTGAAGGGCGCCCGGGTGGCGCCGAACATCTGCTACGAGGACCTGTTCGGCGAGGAACTGGCGCGCCGCTTCGCCGACCCGGCCACCGCGCCCACCGTGCTGGCCAACGTCAGCAACATCGGCTGGTTCGGCGACACCATCGCGATCCCGCAGCACCTGGGCATTTCGCGCCTGCGCAGCCTGGAGCTGCAGCGGCCGATGCTGCGCGCCACCAACACCGGCGCCACGGCAGTCATCGACCACCGCGGCGTGGTCACTGCTGCGCTGGCGCCGTTCACCGTGGGCGTGCTGCAGGCGACCGTGCAGGGCCGCGAGGGGCTGACGCCGTTCGCCCGCTGGGCGGCAGCCTTCGGGTTGTGGCCGCTGTGGACGCTGGCGGCGCTGGGACTGGCCTGGCCGGCGCGCCGGCTTGGTGCAGGGGCCGGCCGGTAAACTCGCCGGTCGATTCCGCAAGACCTGCCCGCAGCGCTTCTTCCGCTGCCGGCCACGCCGATGCTCACCTTCCAGCAACTGATCCTCCGCCTGCAAGACTACTGGGACAAGCAGGGCTGTGCCCTGCTGCAGCCCTACGACATGGAGGTCGGCGCCGGCACCAGCCACACCGCCACCTTCCTGCGCGCGCTGGGCCCCGAGCCCTGGAAGGCCGCCTACGTGCAGCCCAGCCGCCG
>CALMIF010000316.1 GCA_937864045.1 uncultured Aquabacterium sp.
CAGCGCGGCCAGGCGCCACAGCGCATGGTGGGCATCGGCCGGCAGCGCGGCCAGGGTGGGGTGCTGCAGCAGCGCGTGCAGGTCGTCGCCAGCCGCGCCGCGCAGCAGGGCCAGGGCATGCACCGCACGCTCGGTGGCCGCTGCCGGCATGCCGGCCAGGGCACTGCCCACCTGGGTGGGGTCGATGGCCTTGTGCAGCCAGCCCATCAGGCCGGGGATGGGCGACAGCGTGCAGAACGTGCGCAGCTGCGGCAGTTCGCGCTTGAGCTGCTCGGCCACGCGCTTGATCAGGAAGTTGCCCTCGTGCTCGACGCCGGCCAGCGCCGGATGGCGCGGCAGCCGCTCCAGCAGCGCGCGGCGCAGCCGCACGATGGCCGCGGTGCCGCCGGGGGCGCGGTTCAGGCGGCGGAACAGCTCCTGCCGCGGCGGCTCGGCGGCCTGGGTCAGCGCGATCAGGTTGGCCGCCTGGCCCGGCGCCTTGGCATAGGCCAGGGCGGCGGCCAGCACCTGCTGCGGGTCGGGCGAGAAGTCGCGCGCCAGGTGGTCGAAGAAGCGGGTGCGCTGATCGTCGGTCAGCGCGTCGATCTGGCGCACGATGGCCGCGGCGATGCCGGGTCCGTTGGCTTCGCCACGCTCGGACAGCAGGCGCCGGCAGTCCTGCAGCAGCGGGCGCAGCTGGCGGTCGGCGGCGCTGGCGGTGGAACGTGCCGGGTGGCGGGCGGCGGGTCGGGTGCTGGTGCGGGGGGGCGACTTGGTGTCAGCCATGCTGGCGGCGGCGGTAGATGGTGTTGCGGCTGATGCCCAGGGCCTTGGCGGTGGCCGACACGTTGCCGCCCAGCGCGGCCAGGGTGCGCTCGATGGCCTGGCATTCCAGGCTGCGCAGGCTGGCCGGCACCGCGGCCGCTGGGCTGCCGCCGGTCGCCGGCAGGTCGTCCAGCACCTGCCCGGCCAGGTCCGGCGCCCCGGCGCAGTCGAAGCGCGCCACCACCTGCAGGCCGACGTGGGTCTGCATCTCGACCAGGCCGCCGCAGGGGCGCGGCGACGCACCGAACACGCCCGGCAGCCGGCGGTCGAACAGGCTGCCGAAGTGCTGGCCGACGAGCTGGCCGCGCTGCAGGCACAGCAGGCGGGCGGCCATGCGGTTGGCGCCGGCGACGCGGCCGTCGGCCTCGACCAGCAGCAGGCCCTGCATCGGCGTGCCCAGCAGCTCGGCGCGCGGGTGGAAGTGCAGCACCAGCTGCTCCGGGCCGGGGCGGAACAGGCTGTTCTCGATCGCCGCGGCGGCGTCGGTCACCAGCGACAGCACGTCGAAGGCGGGCACGCTGTCGTAGCTGGTGATGTCCAGCACGCCCAGGCGCAGGCCGTCTGGCGCGTCGATGGGCGCGGCCACGCAGAAGAAGGGCCGCACGTTGTCGAAGAAGTGCGCGTCGCGGCCCACCAGGTAGGGCAGGCCCTCGGCCAGGCAGATCGCCGGCGCGCTGGTGCCCACGCAGCGCTCGGCCAGGTTGATGCCCGGCCGCGAGGACGCCAGCAGCGCGGCCGGCGTGGCGGCCTCGTGGCACAGGCGGTCGATCACCACGCCGCGGGCATTGAACAGCAGCACCGCGCTGCCGGTGCCGCGCAGGGCATGGGCCAGGCGCTCGGTCTCGGGCCGGGCGCAGCGCACCAGGGCGCCGTGCTCGTCGTTCAGCGTGGCCAGCAGCGAGCGCGACACCAGCTCGAAGCTCACCTGCTCGTGGCCGCGCATGCCCGCGTCGTGGCAGCGCTGCCAGCTGCGCAAGAGTGGTGCCTCGTCCTCGCGGGGCTGGATCCAGGGGCTGGTGCGGTAGTGGCTGCGCACCGTCTGCAGCCGGGACTGGAGTTCGTTGGAGCTGGTCATCGTGAAGGCGGTCGCGCAAGGTCGCGGGGGAATCGCGCAGGTCCGCTGACCGCGCCGGTGTTGCACGCTGCAACACCGCCCGGCACACGCGGCGGACGCCGGGCGCGCGCCGCACTGTAGGCAGGCGCCTGCACCCGGGCGCACTAGGGGCAACCCGGGGCGGGACTACCCGGGCGCCATGGACAGCGCTGCGCCAAACAACCAAGATGCGCGTTCGGGAAATCTTCCCGCCAGCCGCCAGGCTTGCACGCCACACCGGCGGACACATCCACCACGAGGAGACGAGGCCCATGAACTTCACACGATGGCTGGCCGCTGCGGCGGCGCTGGCAACCCTGTCCGCACCGCCGGTGCTGGCGCAGTCCGACGCGGCCCTGAAGGCCGACGCCGCCACGCCGGGTGACGTGCTGACCTACGGCATGGGCTACAACAACCAGCGCTACAGCCCGCTCAAGCAGATCAACACCAAGAACGCCGGCAAGCTGCAGCCGGCCTGGGCCTACAGCCTGAACAACCCGCAGGGCCAGGAGAGCCAGCCCATCGTGCACGACGGGGTGATGTACGTCACCACCTTCAACACCACCATCGCGCTCGACCCGCTGACCGGCAAGCAGCTGTGGAAGCAGGAGATCGAGCTGCCGCAGGACGTCTTCAAGTACGCCTGCTGCGGCATCCTGAACCGCGGCGCGGCGATCTACGACGGCAAGCTCTACCGCGTGACGCTGGACGCCCACGTGATGGCGATGGACGCCAAGACCGGCAAGACGCTGTGGAAGATGAAGGCCGCCGACTACCAGGACGGCCATGCGATGACCAGCGCACCGCTGATCGCCAACGGCGTGGTGATCACCGGCATTGCCGGCGGCGAGTACGGCACCCGCGGCTTCATCGACGGCTGGGACCCGGCCACCGGCAAGCACCTGTGGAAGTTCTACACCACCGCCGCGCCCGGACAGAAGGGCGGCGACACCTGGCCCGGCGACACCCACAGCAAGGGCGGTGCGCCCACCTGGCTGACCGGCGCCTACGACCCCGACCTGGACCTCGTCTACTGGGGCACCGGCAACGCCGGCCCGTGGAACCCGCAGGTGCGCCTGGGCGACAACCTGTACGTGTGCTCGGTGGTCGCCATCCGCCCGAAGACTGGCGAGCTCGTCTGGCACTACCAGTTCAGCCCCAACGACCCCTACGACTACGACGCCACCGAGGTCGGCATGCTGGTCGACATGAAGGTCGACGGCCAGCCGCGCAAGGTGCTGGCGCAGGCCAACCGCAACGGCTTCTTCTACGTGCTGGACCGCGCCAACGGCAAGCTGCTGAAGGCCAACCCGTACGTCAAGGTCAACTGGGCCGAGAAGATCGACATGGCCACCGGCCGCCCGGTCGAGAGCGACGTGACGCGCCGCGCCCGTGCCGGCGAGGACGTCGAGGTCTGGCCGTCGGTGCTGGGCGGCAAGAACTGGACGCCGATGTCCTGGAACCCCGCCACCGGCCTGGCCTATGCCAACACGCTCAACATGAGCTGGCCCTACCAGATCGCCAAGCAGGACTACAAGCGCGGCGAGTGGTACGTGGGCGTGAACCTGCGCGGCGTGAACTTCACCAAGGGCCAGACCCACGGCTTCCTGAGCGCCATCGACCCGCTGACCGGCAAGAGCAAGTGGCAGATGCCCTGGCCCGGCCAGCCGAGCATGGCCGGCACCCTGTCCACCGGCGGTGGCCTGGTGTTCACCGGCGCGGCCACGGGCGAGTTCATCGCGGTGGACGCCACCAACGGCAAGAAGCTCTACGAGTTCAACGTCGGCACCGGCATCATCGGCCTGCCCGTCACCTGGGAGCACAAGGGCAAGCAATACGTGAGCATCGTGGCCGGCGCCGGTGGCGTGTGGGCGGTGCTGGGCGACGAGCGCATGGCGGCCACGCCCGCGGGTGGCAGTGTGTGGACGTTTGCTCTGAAATGACCCTGCGATCCCGTGTGATCGCCGCCCGCCTGGTCCGCATCGCGGGCCTGGCGGCGGCCCTGCCGGCGGCCACGCTCGCGCAGGCCACCGGCGGCAAGTTCGAGACCGCGCAGATCGAGGCCGGGCGCGAGCAGTTCCACCGCACCTGCGCCCAGTGCCACGGCCGCAACATGGTCAACGCCGGCACCACGGTCTACGACCTGCGCAAGTTCCCGGTCGACCAGGCCGAGCGCTTCCAGCACAGCGTGACCAACGGCAAGGGCAACATGCCTTCGTTCAAGGACGCGCTGACACCCGAGCAGATCGCCGTGCTCTGGGCCTACGTGGGCAGCCGCGGTGGCAAGGAGAACTGAGCGGCGCCCGGCGCTGCTGGCCGCAGCCCTGCTGCT
Organism: uncultured Aquabacterium sp.; assembly: GCA_937864045.1. GTDB lineage: Bacteria > Pseudomonadota > Gammaproteobacteria > Burkholderiales > Burkholderiaceae_C > Pseudaquabacterium. The sequence continues at coordinate 4,230 of CALMIF010000316.1, forward strand.
GGCCGGCAACGCGCTGGCGCAGCAGCTCGCGCCATTGACCGTCTGCGTGGCGGCCGACAACCCGCCGCTGTCGCACCTGGTCGCCGGCCAGCCGCGCGGGCTGGATGTGCGCATCGCCCAGGCCGCGGCGGAATCGCTGGGCCGGCCGCTGAAGGTGGTGCCCTTCGAGACCAGCTACGAGAAGGAAAGCTCGCTGGCGCGCGAGGTGGCGGCGCTGCTGGCGGCCGGCGTCTGCGACGCAGTCAGCGGCTTTCCGCTGCTGCGCGCCGACCTGCGCCCGGCCGAGGGCGACAAGGCGCGCACGCCCGATTTCCCCGGGGCCAAGCGCAAGCGCGAGCGGCCGTTCATCGCATTGCAGCCGCTGGCCCCGGGCCGCGCCTACATCGCCGCGGCGCTGGGCGTGGTGCAGCCGGCCGGCGCGCCGCCGCTGCTGCGCCTGCAGGACGTGGTGAACAACGCCAATGAGCGCCGCATCGGCGTCGTCGCCGGCACCCTGGGCGGGGCGATGGCGCTGGGCTGGAAGAACGGCGCGCTGCGCAGCCGGCTGGTGTCGCTGGGCCAGAAGGAGCAGCCGCTGGACGAACTGGCCGCAGCGCCTGCGCCCGGCACCAAGCGCCGCTTCGATGCCGTGCTGCTGCCGCTGGCGCTGTTCGACGGCTGGCTGGTGCAGCACCCCGGCGCCACCCTGGCGGCCGCGGCCTGGCGGCGGCCGATCGGCATCAACCTGGGCTTCGTCACGCTGGAGAGCGAGGCCGTGCTGCGGCCGGCACTGGATGCCGTGATCAGCCGCGGCCTGGCCGATGGCAGCCTGGCGCGCTGGTCTGCCGAGGAAGGCGTGAGCTGGGTGCCGCCGGTGGCGCCGGACGTGGGCCGCGGGCCCAGCCTGCTGGAGCTGATGGCCGACTGATCAGCCGCCTGCGGCCACGCCGTGGAAGCCGGCGCTGGCGCCGTCGCCCAGGCGCTGCACGCTGCAGCGGGTGCCCTGCGCCGACAGCGGCTGCGCCGGCACGGTGTAGCCGGCGGGCAGGTCGTTCATCAGCAGCCCGGCGACATCGGCGCAGTCGCGCACCGGCTGGCAGCGGCCGGGACCGGTGCGCTGCTCGTCAAGCAGGCAGGCGGCCTGGTTCAGCGCCATCGCGGTGGCGGCGCTGGCGGCCAGGCGGGCCAGGGCGGTCTCGCGGGCCTGGCTGTCCAGCGCGCCCAGCGTGCCCAGCGCGCCGGCCGACAGCGTGCCGGCCAGGCTGAGCGCGGCCAGCTGCCCGACCAGGCTGAAACCGCGCCGCGGCTGCGGGCGGGCGGTGCGCGGTGCGGGCATCGGTGCGGTTGTCAGGGCGGCGGGCATGCGCGCGAGTGTGGGACCGCCGTGGCCGGGCTGACCATCCCGGGCCTGCGTGCCCCACCCCCGGGCCGGGTGGGCGGGTCGATGCCCAGCGTACCCGAGGGGCTTGAGGGGCCCGCCATGCCCCACAGCGACGACCTGCTGCAGTTCATCGACGACATTCCCGCACCGCCGCCCGGCGGTGCGCTGACCGATCGATGGCCGGCCGGGTGATGTCCTCGGCGGCCTGATGCTTATCAAATCGCGCACATCGGGCCGCGGCGGGTGGTCGATGCCCCTCGCCGCGGCGGTGCTGACAGCCGCCCGTCAGGCGGCGGCGATCTTCAGGAACAGGTCGCGGTCGGGCGAGAAGTTGGCGTGCAGCGGCAG
>CALMIF010000317.1 GCA_937864045.1 uncultured Aquabacterium sp.
GCTGCGGGCGGCCTTGGCGTTCTCGGCCTCGACCACGCCGCTGCGCGGCTTGCCGTTGTCGTCCAGGGCGTCGTAGGTGTAGGCGGGCATGGCCCCGCCAGTATCGGGGAAGCGGTGGCGCCGCCGCCGTGACGGACTGCGGCCGGTGCCCATCGGTGCCGCCTGTCACCTCGCCATTTGTCAAGACGGGTGGCTTGGCGGCAAGTTGCCGTCTTGCCGGGGGCAGTGGGCCGAGCAGGCAGGGCAGGACCAGACCAACGAGCCAGGACCGGGGAGCGGCGCATGGCCACAGCAAGCGCAGTCCCCCCCCGGCGCGGGTGATCCGGGCGCCATGGGAGCAGCGCCGCCGGCCTGGCTGGCGCAGGCCTTCAGTGCCGCGCCCAACGGGTTTCTCGTCGTCGATGCGGCCGGCACCATCGTGGCGGCCAACGCCGCGCTGGAGACCATGTTCGGCCACCCCCGGGCGGCCTCACCGGCCAGCCGGTCGACCACCTGCTGCCGCAGGCGCTGCAGGCCGCACATGCCGGGCTGCGGGCGCGCTTTGCCGCCGCGCCGCTGCCGCGGGCGATGGGCGCCGGCCGCCTGCTGCATGCCCGCCACCGGGACGGCCACGACTTCCCGGTCGAGATCGGCCTGAACCCGCTGCCCCCGGGCGAGCCTGGGCGAGGGCCGCTGGTGCTGGCCTCGGTGGTCGACGTCAGCGAGCGGCTGGCCGTCGAGCGGGCGCTCCAGGGCCTGTTCGATGCTTCGCCCTACGGCAAGCTGGTCGTCGACGACGACGGCGTGATCGTGCTGGCCAGCCAGGTGCTGGCCGCCGCGCTGGGCTACACGCCCGCACAGCTGGCCGGCCAACCGCTGGCCATGCTGCTGCCCGAGCGCCACCGCGACCGCCATGCCGCGCTGATGGCGGGTTACCTGCGCACCGGCGAGTCCCGCATGATGGGCCAGGGCCGCGACCTGACCGCCCTGCATGCCGATGGCCGCGAGCTGCCGGTGGAGATCGGCCTGAGCCGGGTGCACTGGCAGCGCCGGGCGATGACGCTGGTGGCCGTCAGCGACATCAGCGTGCGCAAGAAGCTGGAGCTGGACCTGCGCCAGGCCAATGCCAACCTGGAGGAGTTCACCGACGTCGCCTCGCACGACCTGCGCTCGCCGCTGCGCGGCATCGCCGACCTGGTCGCCTGGATCGGCGAGGACCTGGGCAGCGAGCCGCCGCCGGCCGTGCGCCGCAACCTCGACCGCATCGCCCAGCGCATCGGCCGCATGGACCGGCTGATGGACGACCTGCTGAGCGATGCCCGCGCCGGCCGCGCCGCCACCGACTTCGCCGCCATCGAACTGCCCCGCCTGGTGTGCGGCATCCTGGAGATGCAGCCGCCGCCGCCGGGCCTGCGCGTCGAGCTGGCGCTGGCGGTCGAGCCCTTCCAGGCCACCCGCGTGCCGCTGGAGACGGCGCTGCGCAACCTGCTGGCCAATGCGGTCAAGCACCACGACCGCCCCGACGGCCTGGTGCGGGTGCAGGCCCGCCATGCCGACAGCCTGTGGGTGATCGAGGTCATCGACGACGGCCCCGGCGTGGCGGCGGCGGCGCAGGCGCGCATCTTCAAGCTGTTCCAGACCGCCACCGCCGCCGAGCGTGGCGGCAGCGGCATCGGCCTGGCGCTGACCCGGCGCGTGGTCGAGGTGCATGGCGGGCGCATCGAGCTGGAATCGCCGTGGCCCGCCGGCGGCGACTGCGGCGCCTGCTTCCGCGTGTGCTGGCCCAGATTTCCAAGGAGGACCACCGATGCATGACCCCACACCGCCGCCGCCCGGCCTGACTGCGCCCGGGCTGACCATCCTGCTGGCCGAGGACGACGACGTGGTGTTCGTGCTGACCACCTCCGACGACGACGCCGACCGCATGCGCGCCTACCACGCCCACATCGCCGGCTACATGGTCAAGGCCGCGGTGGGGCCGCAGTTCTCGCGCCTGGCGCTGCTGCTGGGGCTGTACCAGAACTCCGTCCGGCTGCCCTCGCCGCCGTGAGTCGGATGCCCGCCATGACCGACACCGCCCTGCTGGACGCCCCGCCGCTGCACCTGCTGGGCCGCAGCGCGCTGCGCTTCGCTGCGATGGAGGCCGCCAGCAGCGCCGATGCGCTGCGCCTGCTGCGCGAGCACGATTTCGTCTGCGTGATGCTCGACCACCGGCTGGGCGATGCCAGCGGCGCGGCCCTGCTGCCGGCCATCCGCCAGGTGGCGCGGCGCGACTGCCCGATCATCATGATCACCGGTGCGGGCAACGAGTCGCTGGCGGTGCAGGCGCTGCAGCTGGGCGCGGCCGACTACCTGACCAAGTACAACCTCGACGCGGAGGTGCTGGTGCGGGCGATCCAGCGGGCGCTGGAGCACCACCGCCTGCGCCGCGAGCTGGACGACCTGCACCAGGGCCTGGAGCAGCGGGTGGCGCAGCAGGCGGCGGCGATCCGCCAGCGCGAGCGCGACCTGCGCGCCATCCTGGACGCCACGCCCACGGTGATCGGCTCCTGGGACCGCACGCTGTGCAACCGCTTCGGCAACCGCGCCTGGCGCGGCTGGGCCGGCATCGACCCCGCCCTGCTGCCCGGCCGCCACCTGGCCGACGTGGTGGGCCCGGCGGTGGTCGAGCGCATCGGCGGCCATGTGGACGCGGTGCTGCGCGGCGAGCGCCGGCACTTCGAGCTGGCGCTGCCGGCCGATGGAAGTCATCCCGTGCGCCACGCGCAGTGGACCCTGCTGCCCGACCTGTCCGACGACGGCACGGTGCGCGGCTTCTACTCCAGCATCACCGACGTCAGCGGCATCCGCCAGGCGCAGGCCGCGCTGGAGGCCGCGCGCGACGCCGCCGAGCAGGCAAGGCCAAGAGCCAGTTCCTGGCCAACATGAGCCACGAGATCCGCACGCCGATGAACGCCATCGTCGGCCTGACCCAGCTGTCCCTGGCCGAAGGCCTGCCGGCGCGCACGCAGGCCTTCATCGACACCGCGCACCAGTCGGCGCGGGCGTTGATGGGCATCCTCGACGACGTGCTCGACTACTCCAAGGTCGAGGCCGGCGAACTGCGCCTGGAGCAGCAGCCGCTGGACCTGGCCTCCGTGGTGCGCCGCTGCGCCGACCTGTTCTCCGCCCGCCTCGCCGAGAAGGGCCTGGCCTTCTCGCTGGAGCTGGCCCCCGGCCTGCCGCGCCGGGTGCAGGGCGACGGGCTGCGGCTGTCGCAGGTGCTGAACAACCTGCTGGGCAATGCGGTGAAGTTCACCGAGCGCGGCCGGGTGCGCCTGGTGGTGCAGCCCGGCACCGGCGCCGGCCAGGTGCACTTTGCCGTGCACGACAGCGGCGTGGGCATCGCGCCCGAGCACCAGGCCGGGCTGTTCCAGGCCTTCACCCAGGCCGACAACTCCATCACCCGCCGCTTCGGCGGCACCGGCCTGGGCCTGGCCATCTGCCGGCGGCTGGTGACGATGATGGGTGGCGAGATCGGCGTTGCCAGCCGCCCGGGCGAGGGCAGCGTCTTCTGGTTCACCGCCGTGCTGCCGCCGCTGCCGACCGTCGGCACGGCCGGCGATGC
>CALMIF010000318.1 GCA_937864045.1 uncultured Aquabacterium sp.
GCGCGGCCCAGGTCCACCCGCTTCTGCAGACCGTAGGGCAGGCGGCCCACCGGCGTCTTGCGGTAGGCCTGGATCTCCAGGAAGTCGATGATGTGCTCGACGAAGGCGCGGTGCTCTTCTTCCTCGCGCTGCGCCGCCCCCCAGCGGATGGCCTGCTGGAAGAGGTTGCTCTTCATCTTCAGGTTGCGGCCGGACATGATGTTGTCGATCACGTTCATGCCCTTGAACAGCGCCAGGTTCTGGAACGTGCGCGCCACGCCCATCTCGGCCACCTGGCGGCGGCTCATGTGGCTGAAGGTCTGGCCGCGGAAGGTGATGCTGCCCTGCTGCGGCGCATACACGCCGTTGATGCAGTTGAGCATGCTGCTCTTGCCCGCGCCGTTGGGGCCGATGATGGCGCGGATCTCGTGCTCGCGGACGTTGAAGCTGATGTCGGTCAGCGCCTTCACGCCGCCGAAGCTCAGGGAGATGTTCTTGATGTCGAGGATGACATCGCCGCTCTTGCGGCCGGTTTCGGGGTCGGCCATGTCAGGCTGCCTTCTTCGTCGCTGCAAAGGTCTTGGCGTCGGCGATCTTCAGCGTGGCCGACACGCTGCCGCTGCGCCCGTCCTCGAAGGTCACTGCGGTCTCGATGAACTGTTCCGCCTTGCCGCCATACAGCGCATCGACCAGTACCGCGTACCTGTCGCTGATGAAGCCGCGCTTGACCTTGCGGGTGCGCGTCATCTCGCCGTCGTCGGCGTCCAGTTCCTTGTGCAGCACCAGGAAGCGCGTGACCTGGCTGCCGGCCAGCAGGACGTCGTGCGCCAGGTCGGCATTGACCTGCTCGACGCAGCCGCGGATCAGCTCGTAGACCTCGGGCTTGCCCGCCAGGTCCATGTAGCCGGCATAGCCCAGGTTGCGCTTCTCGGCCCAGTTGCCCACCGCTTCCATGTCGATGTTGATGAAGGCGCAGACCCGGTCGCGGCCGTTGCCGAAGGCCACCGCCTCCTTGATGTACGGGAAGAACTTCAGCTTGTTCTCCACGTACTTGGGCGCGAACAGCGCGCCGTCGTGTGCGCCGCCGGCCAGGCGGCCCACGTCCTTGTGGCGGTCGATGATCTTGAGATGCCCGCTGTCGTCGATGAAGCCGGCGTCGCCGCTGTGGTACCAGCCGTCGGCGGTCAGCACCTCGGCGGTGGCCGCGTCGTTCTTGTAGTAGGCCTTGAGCAGGCCGGGGCTCTTGATCATGATCTCGCCGTTGTCGGCCAGCTTGATCTGCACGCCCTGCACCGGCACGCCCACGGTGTCGGCACGCGCCTCGTGGTCGGGCTGCAGGCAGACGAAGACGGCGGTCTCGGTGCTGCCGTACAGCTGCTTCAGGTTCACGCCGATCGAGCGGTAGAAGGTGAACAGGTCGGGCCCGATCGCCTCGCCCGCGGTGTAGGCCACGCGCACGCGGCTGAACCCCAGGCTGTTGCGCAGCGGGCCGAAGATCGCCCAGTCGCCGAGCTTCCATCGGATGCGGTCGAGCAGGGCCACCGGCTTGCCGTCCAGCAGGTCAGGCCCGACGCGCCGTGCCACCGCCATGCAGGCGTGGAACAGCTTGCGCTTGAAGGCGCCGGCGTCTTCCATGCGGATCATCACGGAAGTCAGCAGGCCCTCGAACACCCGCGGCGGCGCGAAGTAGTAGGTCGGGCCCACTTCCTTCAGGTCGATGGTGACCGTGGCCGCCGACTCGGGGCAGTTCACCACGTAGCCGCACGCCAGCCACTGGGCGTAGCTGAAGATGTTCTGGCCGATCCAGGCCAGCGGCATGTAGGCCAGCACCTCTTCCTGCGCCGTCAGCTTGTCGAAGACCTGGCCGGCCGCCGCGCGGTCCAGCAGGCTGAAGTGCGTGTGCACCACGCCCTTGGGGTTGCCGGTGGTGCCGCTGGTGAAGAACATCGCCGCCACGTCCTGCGGGTCGGCCTTGGCGACCTCGGCATCGAAGAAGCCGGCATCGCGCTGCACCCGCGCCGCGCCGGCTTCCACCAGGGCGTCGATGGACTGCAGGCCGGGCTCGTCGTACTTGCGCAGGCCGCGCGGGTCGTCATACCAGAGGCGTTGCAGCTGCGGGCACTGGTCGCGGATCTCCAGCAGCTTGTCGACCTGCTCCTGGTTCTCCACCAGCGCCCAGCGCACCTCGGCATTGCGGATCGGGAACACGAACTCGGCCGCCGCCGCGTCCTGGTACAGCGGAATCGGCACGGCGCCCAGCGCCTGCGCCGCCAGCATGCCGGCATAGAGGCGCGGCCGGTTGTCACCGACGACGACCACGTGTTCACCACGCCGCACGCCGGCCTCGGCCAGGCCGCCGGCCATCCGGCGCACCAGGGTTTCCAGCTGCGCCCAGGTGGTGGTCTGCCAGATGCCGTAGCTCTTCTCGCGCAGGGCCGCGGCATCGGGCCGGGCCTTGGCGTGATCCAGCATCAATCGGGGAAAGGTCGTCTGCACCAGCCACTCCTTGGGCAGCACCGGGCCCAGCATGGGCGGTGACTGCGGGGCCCATGCTAGGCGTCACTTTGACGCTGGCTTGTCGGTCCAACGACAATTTGCGGGTCAACCCCGGGGCGGACTTTCCCCGGGGTGTGTTGTCAGCACCCTGCAAGCCATGGCCACCACTGCCCAGACCAGCCTGCGCCAGCGCGCCCGCCCCGCCACCGCCGACGAGCTCGACGGCATCCCGTGGCTGGCCCTGCTGTCGGCCGACGACCGCCGCGCCACCGTGGCGGCGCTGGAGATTGGCGAGGCCCAGCCGGGCGACCGCATCTGCCGCCATGGCGCGCCCAGCAACTACTGGTTCGGCGTGGTCGACGGCCTGCTGAAGATGAGCAATGTCGGCGCCGACGGCCAGCCCATCACCTACACCGGCCTGCCGCCGGGCGCCTGGTTCGGCGAGGGCACCCTGCTCAAGCGCGAGGTCTACCGCTACAACATCGAGGCGCTGCGCGAGAGCACGGTGGCCGGCCTGCCCATCGCCATGTTCTGGCAGCTGCTGGAGCGCAGCATCCCGTTCAACCGCCACGTGATGCACCAGCTCAACGAGCGGCTGGGCCAGTTCATCGCGGCGCGCGAGATCGACCGCACCAACCAGCCCGACGCCCGCGTGGCGCGCAGCCTGGCCTCGTTGTTCCACCCGGTGCTGTACCCGGGCGTGGGCCAGCTGCTGCGCATCACCCAGCAGGAGCTGGCCTGGCTGGTCGGCCTGTCGCGCCAGCGGGTCAACCAGGCCCTGGTCGCGCTGCAGGCCAGCGGCCTGATCCGCATCGAGTACGGCGGCGTGCGCGTGATCGACCTGGCCGGCCTGCGGGACTACCGCGTCACTTGAGCGTCCCGCCGCCGGCCGAGTGCGCCCACGCCGGCCAGGCCGGCCAGCAGCAGGGCCCATTGGCCGGGCTCGGGCACGGCGCTGACCTGCAGGCCGCTGATGGTCAGCGTGGACACCTTGTCCGCGGCCGTCACGTCCATCACCACGATGGCCAGCGCATGGGCGCCGGCGTCGGCGAACGTGTAGGTGAAGCGGCCGGCCAGCGGCGCCATGGCCACCGTGCCCAGTTCCACCAGCGTGGTGCCGTCGACCAGCACGAAGGCGCGGTCGGCCTGCGTGCCGGCGAAGTCCGCCGTCTGCAGCTGCCAGTCGAAGCGCAGCGTGCTGCCGGCTGCCGTGTTGAACGACTGCTGCAGGCCCGAGCCTTCGATGGTGTCGGCCGCCAGGCTGCCCGGGGTCAGCGCCAGCGCGGCTTCCAGCTCGTCGAACAGCAGGGCGCTGCCGGCCGACAGCGGCGCCTCGTCGAGCCAGGCGGTGCTCAGCGTGGCGCTGCCGCCATCGGCGCCGACCAGCACGTCGCCGGCCGCGGTCCAGGTGCGCAGGTCGGTCGATTGCGCCTGGGCGGGCGTGGCGGCGACCCACAGCAGGGCGGCCAGGGCGGTGGTCAGGAACGGGGTCTGGGTCATGGGGTGGGTCCTCCTCCGGTGGGGCTCAGTTCAGGCCGAGGTCGCGGCTGGGCACGATGGCCGCGGGCGCCACGTTGCGCAGCGTCACCAGGGTGCGCGGCAGCACCGCACCGGCGCTGCCGTCGGTGTCGATCTGCAGCAGGGTGTGGGCGCCCGAGGCCACCAGCTTCACCACGCCGCGGCTCATCGCCGTGGCGCTGCCCTGGTTGATCGAGGCCAGCAGGGCGCTCAGGTCGATGCGGTCCTTGCCGGGCACGAAGTCGGTGATGGTGGCGCCGGCCTCGCGCAGCGAGCGGAAGGCGAAGCCGTTGCTGCCGGCGCCGCCGGTCAGCACATCCGCGCCCGCGCTGGCCCAGATCAGGTCGTCGCCCGCGCCGCCGGTGACGGTGTCGGCGCCGCTGGTGCCGGACCACTCGCGGTTGTAGAGGTTCAGGCCCACGACCACCGGGTCGTGGTCCGACGAGCGGTAGGCGTCGTCCACGTACGGGTCGGCCGGGCAGGCGCCGCCGCAGGTGGTGGCCGGCGCCTTGAACTCGGTGTTGTAGTCCCGCACCGCCGGCTCGTCGGCGTTGATGTGCCAGTGCGCCACGCGGTTGACCCTGGCCGCCAGCGCGCCGTTGGCCAGCGCATGGTCCAGCCGGCCGGCCGCGCCGTCGAAGACATAGGAATAGCCGAAGCTGCCGAAGCGCTGCACCTGGTCGGCATAGCCCGCCGTGGCCAGCAGGGCGATCGGGTCTTCCTGCGCATAGGCGTTGAAGTCGCCGATCAGCAATGCACCGCCGGTGCCGCTGGCCGCCAGTCGCTCGGCCACGAAGGCCTGCAGCCGCTGCGCCTGCTGCACGCGCAGCGCGTTCCAGCAACCCTGGCCGTCGCCGGCATCGGTGTTGCCCGCGGCATCGGCGTCCCCGGCGGCCGGGCAGCTGCCCTTGCTCTTCAGGTGGTTGACCACCAGGGTGAAGCCCTCGCCATTGGCCAGGCGGAAGCTCTGCGCCAGCGTCGGCCGGTTGTTGATGGTGTTGTTGTCGCTGACGGCCGCGCCCAGCGGCGACAGGCGGGCGGGCTTGTAGATCATCGCCACGCGGATGGCGTCGCTGCCGGTGTCCGCTGGCAGGCTGGTGGTGGCGTAGGTGCCGGCGCCGACGCGCGCATTCAGCGCGTTCACCAGGTTCTGCGCTGCCACGTTGCCGTTGTTCTGGATCTCCATCAGCCCCACGGCGTCGGCGTCGATGGCCGCCAGCGCGGCGACGATCTTGGCCTGCTGGCGGCCGAACTCGGTGGCGTTGTCGGCGCCGCGGCAGTTGGCGGTGCTGGTGCTGCCACCCAGGCTGCAGCCGTTGGCCGTGCCGCCGCCGTTGGTGTAGGCGGTGAAGTAGTTCAGCACATTGAAGCTGGCCACCTTGACGTTGCCGCCCACCGCGTCCGGTGCGGCGCTGCGCGGGTTGCCGCTGCTGAACACCGGTGCCTGGGTCGGGTGGATCTTGTAGAGCCCCAGGCCCGGGTTGCTGCTGGTGGCCAGGCCGTCGTCGATGACCCCGGTGATGGCCGCCACCCGGTCGCCGGCGCGTGCGCCGCTGGCCAGGTAAGGCACGGGGTTGGGGTTCTGCAGGCTGCTGCCGTCGTCCAGCAGGATGGTGCGGCGGGCATTCTCGTCGGCCAGGGCCTGGGCCAGCGGGCCGGGGCGGTGGCGGTTGGTGGGCGTCTCCAGCCGGCCGCCGGCGGCGAGCGTCAGCTGGCCGTAGCGCCCCTGGAAGAAGTTCTGCGCCACCGTCAGCGGTGCGCCCTGGGCGCCGCTGATGGTGACCAGCATGCCTTCGTAGCGTTCCAGGTCGCCAGCCGTGGCCACCGGCAGCGTCACCGCCACCGGCGCGATGCTGAAGCCGCTGCCCAGCACCACGATGCCGGTGGGGCTGACCAGCTCGGTCAGCGTGCGGGCGCTGGCGTCGGTGGCGCCGGTGTTGAACTCGGCCACCTGGCCGCTCAGCTGGATGCGCTGGCCCGCGCTGACGGTGGGCGCGGTGCTGGTGAAGACGAAGATGCCGTCGGACGTGAGCGGGCTGCCGTCGCCCACCGGGTCCTGCAGGAAGAAGCCGTTGTTCTGCACCTTGGTCACCACGCCGCCGGTCAGCACCGTCTGGCCGGCATAGGGGCTGGTGCCGCCGCTGCCCTGGATGCTGTAGATCGGCGTCGGGCCGGCCACGGTCACGGTGAAGCTGCAGCTGGCGGTCTGGGCGTCGCTGTTCGCCCAGGCCAGGCCCAGGGTGTAGCTGCCGCCGGCGGTGCTGGCGGCCACCTGGATGGTCTGCGTGGCCGTGCCGCCGGCCGCGCTGGCGGCGGTGAAGCTGCCCAGGCTGAAGCCGGCCGGCCAGGTGCCCGTGGGCGTGGCGCTGGTGACGATGCTGTCGGGGTCGGTGGCGCTGGTGCCCAGCACCGCCGCGCTGCCGGCGGCCACGCTGGCGGCCGGGCAGCTGGCGGTGATCGGCTGGTTGGCCGGGACGCTGGCGCACAGGTTGGCCGGGCTGGCGGCGTTGCGCGGCGCCGGCGCGGCGATGGTGAAGTCGGCGCTGTTGCCGTTGGTGTCGGTGCAGCCGTTGCCGTTGCGCAGTGCGGCGGTGGTGGCGCTCAGCACCGGGGTGGGGTTGCCCTCGCTCGCATTGGCCGCGCCGTAGCCGACGAAGTCGACGGCCCCGGTGGGCACCGTGCCCGAGAAGGCCGTGCTGTTGCTGCCCAGTGCCACCTTGCCGGCGGTGCCGCTCATGGCGATGGTGCCGGTCACGTCACCCACCACGTCCACCGTGCCACCGGCCCCCACCGCCTGGCGCACCAGCAGATAGCGCCCGGGCTGCAGCGTGGTGCCGGCCGGAATCGCCGTCACCTGCCAGGTCGAGCCCGTGGCCGACGCGTACTGCACCGACCAGCCGCCGATGGCCACCGCCACCGTGCCCTTGTTGAACAGCTCGATGAAGTCGTGCTTGTAGGTGGCCCCGCCGTTGCCGCCCCCGCCATAGACCTGGCTGATCACCACCGTCGCGGCGGCGGGTGCGGCCTGCAGCAACCCGATCAGGGGCAGGGCGGCGGCCAGGGTGGACAGGAAGCGGCGCAGCGGCGGGTGGGCAGTGGTCATGGGGCCTTCCGGAAATGAGCGGGCAGCATCGCCCGGCCGGGCGATGCTGCGTAGTGTGCGCATTGGGCGTGCGTTGCAAGACGCGGGCCGGGCCGCGTCGCGGCGGTGTCAGGCGCGGCGGCGCGCCAGCAGGCCGACGGCGGCCAGGCCCGCCAGCATCAGCGCATAGGTCTCGGGCTCGGGCACGGCGGTGATCGCGGTCATGTCCGGCGCGGTGGTGGCGAAGCTGCCGTCGCCCATCACCGTCCAGTTGGCCAGGTTGCCGACCAGGGACTTGTAGGCGCCGAAGCTGGCCTGGCCGCTGCGCGGGCCGGTGTACTGGGCGAAATCCGAGCCCGTGCTCACGCCCAGGTTGATGGCGCCGGCGCCGATGGCCAGGCCGGTGTTGGTCAGCACGCCGGTGGCGGCGATGCCGAAGCTGGTGGTGGCGATGGCGGCCAGGAAGGTGGTGGGCGCGGTCGCCGAGCTGCCGAGGTAGGCGTAGACGGCGTCCTCGGACTGGCTGAGGCCGAAGTTGGTGCTGCCCGAGACACTGGCGCGCGCCAGCGTGCCGACGGACGCTGCCAGGGTGGTGGCGTTGTCGATGTTGCTGAAGCGGATCACGGTGCCCGCGGCGATGGGCGCCGCGCCGCTGGTCCAGGCGTGGTAGCTCTCGCCGGTGTTGAAGGCGGTGCCGTTCCACTCGTTGTCGGTGAAGTAGACGGTGGTGTTGGCGGCGATGCCGGCCAGGGCCACCATCGCCCAGCCGTCTTCGTCGGCATTGACGGCGGTGAAGGCCAGGTCGCCGGTGGTCAGCGCCGAGGCGGGCAGGGCGGCCAGGGCGGCCAGCGAGAGGACGAGGGGCTTGAGGCGCATGCGCAGCTCCGGTGGTGAAGGTGGGGAGCTGCCAGCATCGGCGCCGGCCGTGAAAGCTGCGTGACCCCGCACCCCGGGTGGGGTCGGCGCGGCCCCCGCAATCCAGGGGGGGGCAACGCCGGCCAGGCCCGGTCAGGGGTTGTTCACACCATGCACCACATGCCCCGCCGGCACATGGTCGGCCGCACCCTGCACATGGCGCGGGTGGTCGTCGAAGAAGAAGTCGGGCTGGAACTCGCGCAGGAAGGCGCCCTTGGCCAGGCCACCCAGGAACATCGCCTCGTCCACGCCGATGTGCCAGTCCATCAGCGTGCGGATGGCCCGCTCGTGCGCCGGTGCGCTGCGCGCCGTCACCAGCGCGGTGCGCAGGCGCATGCCCGACTGCCCCGCCGCCTGCTGCAGATGGTGCAGCGCCTGCAGCAGCGGCTTGAAGGGCCCGGCCGCCAGCGGCGTGGCGGCATGGGCCTGCTCGTGCTGCTGGAACGCGGCCAGGCCGTCGCGCTGGTAGACCTGCTCGGCCTCGTCGGAGAACAGCACCGCGTCACCGTCGAAGGCGATGCGCAGTTCGTCGACAGGGGGGCGCCCGCCCTGCGGCGGCCGTGCCGCCACCCGCGCCGCAGGCACGCCGCTGTCCAGCGCGGCGCGCACGTCGGCCTCGTTGGCCGACAGGAACAACTGCGCGCCCAGCGGGCGCAGGTAGCGCCACGGCGGCTGGCCGCGGGTGAACACGCCGCGCTCCACCGCCAGGCCGTAGTGCCGGCAGGAGCGGAACACGCGCAGCCCCGACACCGGGTCGTTGCGCGACAGCATCACCACCTCCACCCGCGGCTGCGCGCCCGGCGCCATGCCGGCGTTGAAGGCCAGCAGCTTGTGCGCCAGCGCGAAGGCGATGCCCGGCGCGGCCGGCTGGTCCAGCCGGTCCAGCTGCAGCTGCATGTAGGCCTGGTCGTCGCCGGCTTCGAAGACGCGGTTCTCGGCCTCGAAGTCGAACAGCGCCCGCGACGACAGCGCCACCACCAGCGGTGCGCCGTCGGGGGCCGGGGGCGGGCTCATGCGCGGGATGATAGGGGGCGCTGCGGGCTCAAGCCCGGCCCGCCGCAGCCGATAACGCGGCATGCGCCGGGCTGTGCACCGACGTGGAACACCGCCCGTGCGCCCCCACCGCTCCCTCCGTTCCTGCCTGCACCTGTGGCTGGCGGCGCTGCTGTGGGGGTGGGCCGCCGCGGTGCAGGCGGCGCCGCCGCTGCAACTGCCCGACGACGCGCCGGTGGCCATCGACGCCTGGCCCGCCGTCAGCCTGCTGTCCGACCCGGATGGCCGGCTCGACGCCGCCGGGGCGCTGCGGCGGCTGGCCGACTTCAGCCCGCCCGACGGCCCGCACGCCAACCTGGGCCCGCGCCGCGACGTGGTGTGGCTGTACCTGCCGGTGCAGGCGGTGGGCGGCGATGGCCGCTGGGTGCTGGACATCGACTACCCGCCGCTGCATCGCATCGAGCTGACCGTGCTGCGCGACGGCCAGCCGGTGGCGCGCCACCTGATGGGCAGCCTGGTCGAGGCCGGCCGCCGGCCGATGCGCAGCCGCGACCACGCGGTGGAGCTGCAGCTGGCGCCCAACGTGTCGCACGCGCTGCTGCTGCGCGTCAGCACCCAGACGGCGATGCTGCTGCCGATGCGCCTGTCCAAGCCGGCCATCTACCACGCCAGGGAGTCCCGCGCCGGCCTGCTGCAGGGGGTGCTGGCCGGCGTCGCGCTGGCGCTGATCGCCTACAGCCTGGCCCACTGGCTGAGCCTGCGCGACACCATGTTCCTGGAGTACGCGCTGATGCTGGGCGGGCTGACGGTGTTCTTCATCAGCTACTTCGGCATCGGCCAGCAGCACCTGTGGGGTGATGGCGGTGGCGCCCTGGCCAAGGTGGCGCCGCAGGGCGTGCTGGTGGCGCTGGCCGGCGGCGGCCTGTTCGTCGCCGGGTCGCTGCGCACGCGCGACGTGGCGCCCTGGACCCACCGCGGCCTGATGGGTGTGACCGCGCTGGCCACGGCCGGCTTCCTGGCCTCGCTGGCCGGTGCGCTGGACTACCGCGCCACCCAGACCCTGGCCACCGCGATGGGCCCGCTGCCCATGCTGCTCGCCATCCCGCGGGCCTGGCGCCAGGCCCGCGCCGGCGACCGCCTGGCGCTGTACGTGCTGCTGGGCCGGCTGTCGTACATGACTGGCGCGCTCAGCGCGGCCGGTCTGCTGCGCGGCTTTCTGCCGGTGAACTTCTGGACCCAGCACGCCTTCCAGTTCTCCTGCCTGCTGGAGATGCTGCTGTGGACCCAGGTGCTGAGCCTGCGGGTGGCCGGCATCCGGCTGCAGGGCGAGCGCGCCGAGCTGGAGCGTGCCGCCTTGCTGTCGCTGGCCCACACCGACGCGCTGACCGGCCTGCCCAACCGCCGCGGCCTGCAGGCCGCGCTGGCCGCGGCCCTGCCCGAGTGCCAGGGTGGCCGCACGCTGGCGCTGTTCCTGCTGGACCTGGACGGCTTCAAGCCGGTCAACGACCGCCTGGGCCACGATGCCGGCGATGCCCTGCTGGTGCAGGTGGGCCAGCGGATGCGCCAGCAGGTGCGCCACGGCGACCTGGTGGCCCGCCTGGGCGGCGACGAGTTCGTCATCATGGCGCACGCCGTTCCCGGCGAGGCGGAGGCCCTGGTGCTGGGCCGCAAGCTGCTGGCCGCGTTCGAGCAGCCCTTCATCGTCGGGGGCGCACCCTGCCGCGTCGGCCTGACCATCGGCTTTGCCCTGGCCCCGCACGACGGCAACCACGCCGACGACCTGCTCAAGCGCGCCGACGCCGCGATGTACGCCGGCAAGCAGGCCGGCCGCCACACCGTGCGGCGTGGCGGGGCATCGGCGAGGCTGACGTTCTCCAGCTGACGGCGCCCGGCCGGGCGCTCAGTTCACGAACCCCAGCGGCCCGCGCTTGCCGCCGCCGCCGGGCGCCGGCAGGTCGGCCAGCGTGATCTGCCCGCGGCCGTCCAGCCGGGCGTTGCCGAAGGCGGTCATCCAGGCGCGGCGCATCTCGCGCGGAGCCAGTTCGGCCAGGCGGTCGAGCACCGCGTCGGCGGGCTCGGGGTCGAAGCGCGTGCCCCAGTCGTGCTGGGCGCGGATGCCGGCGTACAGCCGCATCGCGATGGTGCGCGCCGCCGCATGGTCGGGCATGTCGACCTGGTAGACGTTGACGCGGTTGAGGATGGGCTCGGGAATGCCGCGCTCGTCGTTGGCCGTGGCCACCCAGATCAGCTGGCTGGCGTCGACCGCCACCTCGGCGAACTCGTCGACGAAGGCGTGCGCGGTGTCGTGCTCCAGCAGGCTGTACAGCGCGCCCAGCGGGTCGTAGGCATGTTCGCCGCGGGCCTTGTCGATCTCGTCGACCACCATCACCG
>CALMIF010000319.1 GCA_937864045.1 uncultured Aquabacterium sp.
GCATCCTGGCCGACCTGACCGACCAGGACCTGCAGCTGAGCGCCACCGCCGGCACCGAGAGCACCGACCTCGCCTCGATCTCGCGGCAGAGCTACACCACCTGGGGCCTGGGCGTGCGCTGGACACCCTCGGCACGCACCCGGCTGGCGGTCGAGGTCGAGGAGCGATTCTTCGGCCGCTCGCACCAGATCGTCGCCGAGTACCGCCTGCCCCGCACCGTGTTCGCGCTGCGCAGCGCACGCTCGCTGTCCACTGGCGGCAGCCAGCAGCTGGGCCTGGGCGGCAGCCTGATCGATGCGCTGGCCAGCGACCCGCAGTACGTCAGCCTGCAGCCCGACCCGGTGCTGCGCCAGGCCCTGGTTCGCCAGATCCTGGTCAGCCGCGGCCTGAACCCCGACGCCAGTCTTGGCGGGCTGCATTCGGCCGCCACACTGCAGGACCAGCAGTCGCTGTCGGTGCTGTGGACCGGCGTGCGCCAGAGCGTGGTGCTGGTCGCCAGCCGCAATGCGACGCAGCGCGTCGATGCATTGAGCACCGCCCTGGGCGACCTGTCCCTGGTCGACCGCGTGCGCAACACCGGCCTGACGCTGAACATCAACCACCGCCTGACGCCGCTGTCCACGCTGGCGCTGCAGCTGGCAACCCAGCGCAGCAGCAGCAGCCGCGACGACCTGTCCAGCCGCCAGACCCTGGCGGAACTGCAGTGGCAGACACAGCTCACGCCCGACAGCACGGCCGGCGCCACGCTGCGCCGGGCGCATCACGCCACCGGTCTTAGCAATTCCGACGAGACCGCCCTCACGGCCAGCTACGCAGTGCGGTTCTAGACCATGTACGAAGCGTTCTACGGGCTCAGCAACAAGCCCTTCCAGCTCAACCCCGACCCCAGCTTCTACTTCGGCAGCAAGCAGCACCGTCGCGCCAAGGCGTACCTGGACTACGGCGTCTCGCGCAACGAGGGCTTCATCGTCATCACCGGCGAGATCGGCGCGGGCAAGACCACGTTGCTGCGCGCGCTGATCGACGGCCTGCACGGGAGCAACGTCGTCGTGGGCCACCTGGTGACGACCCAGCTCGGCGCCGAGGACACGCTGCGCATGGTCGGCGCGTCGTTCGGCTTCAAGGTCAAGGACGTGCCCAAGAGCGAGCTGCTGATCACGCTCGAGGCCTTCCTGATCAGCCAGACCACCAAGGGCAAGCGCTGCCTGCTGATCGTCGACGAGGCGCAGAACCTGACGCCGCGCGCCGTCGAGGAACTGCGCATGCTGTCGAACTTCCAGTTCGGCAACCAGGCGCTGATGCAGAGCTTCCTGGTCGGCCAGCCCGAGTTCCGCGAGATCCTGCAGCGCCCCGAGATGGAGCAGTTCCGCCAGCGCGTGGCGGCCACCTGCCACATCGGCCCGCTCGACATCGACGAGACCCAGCATTACATCGAGCACCGCCTGAAGTGCGCCGGCTCCACCGGCAAGCCCAGCTTCGCGCCCGAGGCCTTCGCCGCCATCTTCAAGGCCAGCGGCGGCATTCCGCGACGCATCAACTCGGTGTGCGACCGGGTGCTGCTGGCCGGCTTCCTGGCGGGCAAGGCGCACCTGGAACTGGCCGACGTCGAAGAAGTCGTCAAGGAGTTCGCCCAGGAGGCGGCCGTGCCGTCGCGCCCGGCCGTGCCGGCGGTGGCGGGCAGCGCGCCGGCCGACAGCGTGTCCGGCGACCTGCCCGCTGCCGGTCCGGCCAGCGCCCCGGGCGCGCTGGATGTCGACCTCGGCCAGTTGCAGCTCGACCCGGGCGCGGCCGACACCATGGCGCGCCAGCTCGCCCGCCTGTCGGCCGACCAGCGTGGTGACCAGATCCAGCGCCTGGAGCGCGGCCTGCTGCGCCTGGAGCGCAGCAACCTGCAGGTGCTGGCCTTGCTGCAGCAGTTGGTGGCCGCGGTGAAGAAGCCCGGCGACGAGGGGCCCAAGTGAGTGTCCCCGCGCTGGCCACCGACACCGGCCGGATCACCAATGCACTGACCATCGACGTCGAGGACTACTTCCAGGTCTCGGCGATGGCGCCCTACATCGCCCGCAGCGAGTGGGACACCCGCGAGTGCCGGGTCGAGGCCAATGTCGAGCGCATCCTGGCCCTGCTGGCGCGCCACCGTACCCACGCCACCTTCTTCACGTTGGGCTGGGTGGCCGAGCGCTATCCGCAGCTGGTGCGGCGCATCGTCGACGGTGGCCATGAGCTGGCCAGCCACGGCCATGGCCACGAGCGCGCCAGCGACCTCAGCCGCGACGCGTTCATGCAGGACATCGTGCGCGCCAAGGGCCTGCTCGAGGACATCGGCGGCGTGGCGGTGCAGGGCTACCGCGCGCCCAGCTTCTCGATCGGCCACGGCAACCTGTGGGCCTTCGACTGCCTGCTCGAATCCGGCCACCGCTACAGCAGCAGCATCTACCCGATCAAGCACGACCACTACGGCATGCCCGACGCGCCGCGCTTCGCCCATCCGGTGCGCGATGGCCTGCTGGAGGTGCCGGTGACCACCGTGCGCCTGGGTGAACGCAACCTGCCGTCCTCGGGCGGCGGCTGGTTCCGGCTGTTCCCGTATGCCCTGACGCGCTGGATGATCGAGCGCGTGAACCGCGAGGACCGGGCGTCGGCGATCTTCTATTTCCACCCGTGGGAAATCGATCACGGGCAGCCCCGTGTTCCGGGGGTCAACCTCAAGACCCGGTTTCGCCACTATGTGAACATCGGCCGCACCGAGCAGCGCCTGGACGCGCTGTTGAGCGACTTCCGCTGGGGTCGCATGGACGACATCTTCCTGCCGCACACTGCGCCCGGCCGTCCCGCGACGGCGAACTGAACCCTATCTCCGTGATCGAGATCAAGCGACTGCCCGTCGCGGATGCGGCACTGGCCGCCCGCTGGGACGCCTTCGTCATGGCCTGCCCGCAGGCCAGCTTCTTCCACCGCAGCGGCTGGGCTCGGGCGCTCGACCGTGTCTTCCGCCATCCGCTGTTCCTGCTGTACGCCGAGCGCGACGGCCGCATCGAGGGCGTGCTGCCGCTGGCCCAGGTCAAGAGCATGCTGTTCGGCCATGCGGTGGTGAGCCTGCC
>CALMIF010000320.1 GCA_937864045.1 uncultured Aquabacterium sp.
GCGCTGGACGTGGCCGACCGCAGTGCAGTGGCTTCGCTGCCGGCCGCCGTCCTGGCCGCGCATGGGCGCGTCAGCCTGCTGATCAACAACGCCGGCGTGGCGCTGGGCGGCACTTTCGAGCAGGTCACCGAGGCCGATTTCGACTGGCTGCTGGCGATCAACTTCCACGCCGTGGTGTGGATGACGCGGGCCTTTCTGCCCCTGCCGCGCCAGCAGCCGGCGGCGCGCATCGTCAACATCAGCGGCATCTACGGGATCATCTCGCCGCCGGGGCAGACGGCCTATTCGGCTGCCAAGTTCGCGGTGCGCGGCTTCAGCAACGCACTGCGCCATGAGCTGGCCGGCAGCACCGTGGGCGTGACCGTGGTGCACCCGGGCGGCGTGGCGACCAACATCGCCAACCGCGCCCGCGTGCTGCTCGGCGGTGATGCCAGGTTCATCGCCCTGCTGGAGCGCCTGCTGCCGGTGCGCCACTGGAACCTGCTGGCGAGGCTGATGCCGCCCGAGGCCCGACCCTGACCTTCTTTTGCACGACGAGGACCCACCCATGAACGCCCCCCTGCCCCTGCCCGCGCTGGACGCGATCCGCGCACACGAAGCCGAGATGGTGGCGATCCGCCAGCAGATCCACGCCAACCCCGAGCTGGCCTACGAGGAACACGCCACCAGCGACCTGGTCGCCGAGCGCCTGCAGCGCTGGGGTTACGCCGTCCACCGCGGCCTGGGCGGCACCGGCGTGGTGGGCACGATCACCGGCGCGCTGGGCAGCAGCACCCGCCGCATCGGCCTGCGCGCCGACATGGATGCGCTGCCCATCGCCGAGACCAGCGGCAAGCCCTGGGCCAGCAAGGTCTTCGGCAAGATGCACGCCTGCGGGCATGACGGCCACACAGCGATGCTGCTGTCGGCGGCCCGCCACCTGGCCGCCACACGCCAGTTCGACGGCATCCTGCACGTCGTCTTCCAGCCGGCCGAAGAGGGCCTGGCCGGCGCCCGCAAGATGCTGGAGGACGGCTTCCTGGAACTCTTCCCGTGTGATGCGATGTTCGGCATGCACAACATGCCGGGCCTGCCGGCCGGGCAGTTCCAGGCCGTGCCCGGCTATGCGATGGCCAGCGGCGACACCTGCATCATCACCGTCAAGGGCGTGGGCGGGCATGGCGCCATTCCGCAGACCGCCGTCGACCCGGTGGTGGCCGGCGCCAGCATCGTGATGGCGCTGCAGACCGTGGTGGCGCGCAACGTGCCGCCGCTGCACACCGGCATCGTCACCGTCGGCGCCTTCCTGGCCGGCGACGCGCCCAACGTCATCCCCGGCACCGCCGAATTGCGCCTGACCGTGCGGGCGATGCAGCCCACCGTGCGCGACATCCTGGAGAAGCGCATCACCGAGATCGCGCAGGCCCAGGCCGCCAGCTTCGGTGCCACGGCCGAGGTCAACTACATCCGCCGCTACCCGGTGCTGAACAACACGCCCGAGCACACCGAGTTCTGCAAGCAGCTGGTGCGCGACTGGCTGGGCGAAGGCGGCCTGGTGACCAACCCCGAGCCCGTGACCGCCAGCGAGGACTTCGCCTTCTTCCTGGAGAAGGTGCCCGGCTGCTACATCAACATCGGCAACGGCGTGGGCAGCCAGGGCGGCTGCATGGTCCACAACGCGGCCTACGACTTCAACGACGCGGTGCTGAGCACCGGCGCCACCTACTGGGTGAAGCTGGCGGAGCGGTGGTTGGCGCCGCAAGGCTGACGATTGGGGCGGCGGCAGGCGCGCACCGCACGCGGGTGACAGCGCGGCACCAGGCCCGCTGCCCACAATCGGCGCCCGACCACCCGATGCGAGACCCCGCCCGATGCCTGCCGCCACCATCCACGCCGTGATCTGGGACTTCGGCGGCGTGATCAGTTCGTCGCCGTTCGAGGCCTTTGCCGACTACGAGCGTGCGCACGGCCTGCCGCGCGACTTCCTGCGCACCGTCAACGCCACCAACCACCTCGACAACGCCTGGGCCCGCTTCGAGCGCAGCGCGATCGACCTGCCGGCCTTCGACGCCGCGTTTGCCGACGAGAGCGCCGCGCTGGGCCACCGCGTGCCGGGGCGCGACGTGATCGCCCTGCTCGGCGGCACCATCCGGCCGCAGATGGTGCAGGCGCTGCGGGTGCTGCGC
>CALMIF010000321.1 GCA_937864045.1 uncultured Aquabacterium sp.
CGCCCGGACTGCCCGATCCTGGACGACCTGGGCGGCGGGCCGGTCAGCAGCTAGGCACCACGCCCCCGGCGCACCGCTTCCTCGCCGGCCCACAGCGCGTCGAGCTGCGGGAATTTCCAGCGCCCGGCCGGCTCGCGGTCGATGATCTTGTCCGGCGCGCCGGCCGACAGGTCCAGCAGTTGCGGGCGGATCGGCATCTCGCGGGCGATGTCGAAGAAGGCCTTGACGATGGGGGCGGTCAGCGCGTGCTGGTTCTGCTCCATCACCACCGCCAGCCGGCCCGACTGCAGGCGCACCAGCGAGCCGTTCGGGTAGATGCCCAGGCTGCGCACGAAGTGGCGGAAGACGGTCTCGTCGAAGTGGCCGCCCCAGGAGGCCATGCGCGCCATGCTCTGCGCCGGGTCCCAGCCGGCCTTGTAGGGCCGGTTCGAGGTGATCGCGTCGTAGACGTCGCAGACCGCGCCCATGCGTGCGTACTGGCTGATCTTCTCCGCGGGCAGGCGGTGCGGATAGCCGGTGCCGTCGATGCGCTCGTGGTGGTGCAGGCACACGTCCATCGCCACTGCGCTGGCGCCGCGCGCCTCCTGCAGCATCTCCCAGCCGCGCTCGGGGTGGGTGCGGATGACGGTGAACTCGTCCTCGGTCAGCTTGCCGGGCTTGTTCAGGATGTCCAGCGGGATCGCCGCCTTGCCCAGGTCGTGCAGCAGGCCGGCCAGGCCGGCCTCGCGGCAGGCCGCATCGTCCAGGCCCATCTGGTGGCCCAGCGCCACCATCAGCGCGCACACCGCCACCGAGTGCATGTACGAATAGTCGTCGGCGGTCTTCAGCCGCGCCAGGCTGACCAGGGCGCCCGGGTTGCGGAACACGCTCTGGGTGATGTCGTCGACCAGCGGCTGGCAACGCTCGGCCTGCAGCGCGTGGCCCAGGCGCGCCTCGTTGAACAGGCCGGTCACAACCTCGCGCGAGCGCTCGCACAGCTGCGCCGCACGCTGCAGCTCGGCGGCCATCTCGGCGCGCGGCGGGCGCGGCGCCGCAGGGGCGGTCGACGCTGCGGCGGCAGGTGTGGAAGGCGATGCCGGCGGCGTGGCCGGCAGGCGCTCAGGCGCGGTCGCGGCCCCGGCCGCCGCTGCGGGCTCGGGCTCGGGCGGCGCCACGTCCAGTCCGCGCGAGGTGTCGATCCAGCACTCCCGCACGGGGCTGTCGATCAGGCGCTGCAGGTCCGCCGGGTCCTTCAGCACGAAGCGCGACTTCCAGAACGGATGGTTCAGCCAGTCGCCCTCCAGCGCATGCAGGTGCATGCCCAGGCGCAGCTGCACGACGGCGATCTTCTTCAGCGGCGATGAACCCATGGCCCGGCGGATTGTCCGGTCCGCACCGGGCACGGATCGCCCGAACAATGCGGAAAAAAGCCGCTGCTGGGCAGCGGCTTGTCGTGGGAGCAGGCCCGCGGCTCAGCGGAAGCGGCTCTGCGGCACCACGTGCAGGTCGCCGGGCAGTGCGGCCAGGTATTGCGCCACCTGCTTCAGCTCGGCGTTGCTGAAGGTCAGCTTCTTCTTGCCCTCGGCCTCCTGCACCACCTGCGAGCGCATGGTCGCGTTGCTGCGGCCGATGTTCGGGTTGCCATCGGTGTGGTACGCCTTCAGCGCCACGTAGAGGTAGTCGGCATACTGGCCGGCCAGCTTGGGGTAGGCGGCGTCCAGCGGGGTGCTGAAGTTGGCGCCGTGGCAGGCCACGCAGGCGGCCATGCGGTCCTTCAGCTTGTCGGGCACCGGCGTGGCCAGCGTGGCGGGCACGGCCGTGCTCACCGCCTTGCCCTGCTGCTCGTAGAAGGCGCCGAGGTCGGCCATGTCCTGCTCGCTGAGGCTGGCTGCGATGCCGCGCATCGTCGGGTGCTTGCGGTCGCCCTTCTGGTAGGCCCCCAGCGCGGCGACGATGTACTTGGCACCCTGGCCCGAGATCATCGGCACCTTGTGCACCTCGGGGAAGGTGGCCTGGTAGCCGACGATGCCGTGGCAGCCGATGCACATGGCGGCCTTGGTCGCGCCCTTGGCGGCGTCACCGGCGGGGGCCTGGGCATGGGCGGTGCTGGCAAGGCCGGCCAGCGCCAGCAGCAAGGGGAGCAGGGAGTTCGCTTTGTTCATTGTCTGGCGGGCTGGATCGCTGTGGGGAACGCGTTGGATTGGGGGCCGAGGTCGCGGTCCCCGCCGCGCCTACACCCTTGTCTCCAGGGGCGGCTTGCGGGCCGTCAACCGGGTGACTCTTGATTATAGAGGCGCCACCTATACTGAATTCTCACCGGTCGCCAACCGTCGATTTCGCCAGCGTTGCTGCCCTTCACCCTCTTGCCCTCGGCCCGCCGGCCATCACCGCCATGAAGTTCCAAGGATCGGACAACTACGTCGCCACCCAAGACCTGATGCTGGCGGTGAACGCGGCCATCACGCTCAAGCGCCCGCTGCTGGTCAAGGGCGAACCCGGCACCGGCAAGACCATGCTGGCCGAGGAAGTCTCGGCCGCGCTCGGTCTGCCGCTGCTGCAGTGGCACGTCAAGAGCACCACCAAGGCCCAGCAGGGCCTGTACGAGTACGACGCGGTGAGCCGCCTGCGCGACAGCCAGCTGGCCGACGACGAGAGCGTGGCCAAGGTGCGCAACATCAGCAACTACATCGTCAAGGGCGTGCTGTGGCAGGCGTTCACCAGCGAGACGCCCGTGGCGCTGCTGATCGACGAGATCGACAAGGCCGACATCGAGTTCCCGAACGACCTGCTGCGCGAACTCGACCGCATGGAGTTCTACGTCTACGAGACGCGCGAACTGATCAAGGCCAAGCACCGGCCGGTGGTCTTCATCACCAGCAACAACGAGAAGGAGCTGCCCGACGCCTTCCTGCGCCGCTGCTTCTTCCACTAC
>CALMIF010000322.1 GCA_937864045.1 uncultured Aquabacterium sp.
GTCTTGAGTTGGCCGATCGCAGCGAGCAGCGGCTGGCAGTCGCCCGACAGCAGCGCCCCGGCGATGCTGGCGGCGCGTGACATCAGCCCGGTGAAGACCTCGAACATGCCGTTCAGCGTGCCGCTGGGATCCAGCCGGTTCAGCATGCCGACCACACCGTCCAGCGCCTGCGACACCATCTCGCGCAGCAGCGCCATCGGCCCGCGCTGGATCACCGGCACCAGGCGCGGCGCCACTTGGCGCACCACCGCCATCGCCGCGTCACCGACCAGCCCGGCGACGGCGCTGGCCGCATCGCCCGCGGCGTCCACGCCGGCGCCGACCGCATCGCCGACCGCGTCGGTGGCGCGCTCGTACCAGGGCCGGTCGTCGTCGGCATGCTGCACGGCGGCGGCCGGCAACTGGCGCGCCGACAGCGGCGCGCTGCCGGCCACGCGGCGGGCATTGGCCTCGGCCTCGTGTTCATCGGCACCGCGGCGCCCACCACCGTCGGCCGCGCTGGGCTGCGTCGCGGTCGCGCCCGCTCGGCGCTGCTGCACCACATGGGTCAACTCGTGCGCCAGCAGGCCGCGGCCCTCGGCGGTGCCGGGCGCAAAGCGGCTGCCGCCCGGCCCGTCGGCGAAGACGATGTCGCTGCCCGCGGTGTAGGCCAGCGCCCCGGCGGAAGCCGCCGACGCCGCAGCCCCGGCGCCGGTGTGCACCCGCACATCGGCCAGCGGCGCGCCGAAGCGGCCTTCCATCTCGCGCTGCACACCCGCCGGCAGCGGTTGGCCGGCATGGGCGCTGTCGCGCAGATAACGCGGCAGGCCAGCAGCCGACGTCGTCTGCGCCTCGCTCGCACGCCGGCCGGCGGGCCGTGACCGCAAGGCATGCGGCACCGCCGCTGCCGGCCTGGGCGTGGCAACACGTTGGGCTGCGGCCTGCGCCATCTACAGCTCCGGCGGTGCGCTGCGGCCCAGCTTGCGCAGCTCGGCGCGCAGGCCGTCGGCCACGTCGGCGTAGGCGATGGCCTCGCCCCGCTCGCCGGCCTGGGCGGCGGCGGCCAGCACCGCGTTGCGCACATGGCCGCCGGCGATATCGCCCAGCGCGGCCAGGCGGTTCAGCTCGGGCCCGCTGAGTGCGGCCGCATCGCCCAGGTGGGCCAGCCACAGCGCCCGCCGCGCCTGGGCATCGGGCGCGGCAAAGTCGATGATGAAGTCCAGCCGGCGGGTGAAGGCCGCATCGAAGCGGCTGCGCGCATTGCTGGTCAGCACGACGATGCCTTCATGCGACTCGATGCGCTGCAGCAGGTCGTTGGTCTGGCCGTTGGCGAAACGGTCGTTGGCGGTGCTGACCTCGGTGCGCTTGCCGAACAGGCTGTCGGCCTCGTCGAACAGCAGCACCGCGTCAGCATGCTCGGCACGCGCCAGCAGCTCGGCCAGGTGCTTCTCGGTCTCGCCGATCCACTTCGACAGCGTGGCCGCCAGGTCGACGCGCCAGACGGGCAGGCCCAGGCGCTGCGCCAGCCACTGGCCGGCCAGGCTCTTGCCGGTGCCCGAGCCGCCGGTGAACAGCATGCGCACGCCGCTGCAGGCGCGCGTGCGCGCGGCCACGCCCAGCCGCTGCGCCAGGGCATCACGCTGACGGCAGCGCTGCAGGATGCGGTCCAGGTCCGCCCGCAGCGCCGCGCTGACCACCAGCGCGTCGTCGGGCACCGGCGCGGTCAGCGGCAGGGCCAGGGCATCCAGCGCCCGGCCCGAGGGTGTCATCGCCGCGGCCTGCTGCAGCGACGGCGCATCGGCCGCACCGCCGCCCAGCAGCCGGGCCAGCGCCGCATGGTCGGCGATCTGCGCCGCGCCGCTGCGGTGGCGCTGCGCCGCCAGCGCGGCCAGGGCCGGGGTGCCGTCGCCGGCATCGCCCAGCGCCTGCGCCCACAGCCGCCTGCGCGCCTCGGGCCCGGGCCGGGGCACACGCCAATCGGCCAGCGGGCCGTCGTGGCGCACGCCGCCGTCCAGGCCGGCGGCCACCAGCAGCGGGCCGTCGTGCAGCGGCAGCGGCGGCAGGTCGACCACCTCGCCCGGCGACGCATCGAGCAGGAACACCGGCACGCGGCCGGTCAGCAGCAGCCAGGCGGCCGTGCCCGCCGGCAGCGGCAGGCCGCGCTCGACCGTGAACCAGGCCGGCCGGGCGCCACGCCGGCGCACGATCTCGGCGGCCAGGCCGCAGGCCTCGTGCGGGGCGGCGCTGCGCAGCACCAGGCCGGCACGCGGCAGCCGGCCCAGGTCAACGGCCCAACGGCTGAGCGACGCGTCCAGCGCCGGGTCCAGGTCCGCCAGCCCCACAGGCGGCTGCCAGCAAGTCGGCGCGGGCGCACCAGGCCCACCGCCTTCGATGCCGGCCAGCGCGGCGGCGATGAACGGTGGCACGCGCCAGGTGGCATCGCACAACGGGCGCTCGGGCGGCGCGTCGCACAGCACCAGGCCATGCTGCTGCGCCGGGCCGTCGGCCAGGCGGTGCAGCAATCGGGCCTCGCGCTGCCGCGGGTCGTCGGCCGGGTCGGCAGTGTCCAGCGCGGCCAGCGGCGCCAGCGCCCGCGCCAGCAGCGCCAGCGTGGGCCGGGGCGTGGCCAGCGGCGCCTGCAGCCAGGCGATGACGCGGCCGGCGACCGGGTCGTCCTCCACCGCCGCGGCCAGGGCCAGGGCCAGGGCCGCCGCGGCGTCCAGGCCGAACACCGCCCGCGCCCGGGCCAGCGGCGCATCGGCCGGCGCCGGGTCGGCCAGCGCGGCCAGTGCGGTGGCTGGCCAACCCGCCGCAGGGGCGCCGCCGGCGCAGGCCAGGGCGTCACGCAGATAACGTTCCTCGGGCGCGGCCACGGCGGGCGGCTCGCCCGCCAGCAGCCCGGCCAGCGCCGCCAGCGCGATGTCGCGCCAGCGCGGCGGCACCGGGGCCGGCAGGCCCGGTGACACGGCGGTGGGCAGGTCGGCGGCGTTCATCCGGCGTAGTGGACGTGCACGATGCGCCCCAGCCAGGGCACGAAACCGGGGTCGAGGTCGAAGCCGGCGCGGCGGATGCGCACGTCAGCGGCGCGGAGGGGAAACACCACGTCCAGCCGCAGGTCCGACACATGCACCGTGCCCCGCCGCAAAGCGATGCGCCGCAGCGGCAACCGGGCATCGCGCAAGGCCGCCAGCCGGGCCCGGCGCAGCCAGGGGCCGGTGGCGTCGGCGGGCGGCAGGTCCAGCGCGGCGATCAAGCCGTGCACCGGGTCGTCGCCCGGGATGTGCAGCGCCCCGGGCGCCGCCTGCAGCGCCTGGGCGAAGGCCACCAGCGGCGCGTCGGCCGCCTCCAGCCCGCAGCGCAGCAACACCGGCAGCAGCAGCCACAGGCCGGCCCAGGCGGTGTCGATGGCGTCCAGTGGCGCGGCGACGGCCGTGGCGGGGATGCCGGGGCACGGCACGGCCGCCGCCGTGGCATCCGGGTCAGGCGGCGTCGGCTGCCGCGCCAGCGGGGCCGTCGGCGCAGCGGGATCGCCCGCCCGTGGCAAGGCGCGCACGCTGGCCGATGCGTCGGACCATGCCGCCGCCATCGTCGCCAGCGGCGCATCGCCCAGCCGCGCCTGCAGCAGTTGCCGGGCCCGCAGCAGCACGCCCGCCGATGCCGTTGGCACGCTGGCCGCCGGCGCCGTGCCGGGCAATGTCGGCAGCGGCAGCGGCAACACCGCCCCTGCCACCAGCGCCTGGGCCTCGATCAGGTCCATCAACTGCCGCGCCTCGGCAGCCGTCAGGGCCACGGCCAGGCGCGGCAACAGGCCGGCCTCGGCCAGCGCCTGCAGCACCGGGCGCAGTGCCGGCGCAGCGGGCGACGGCACCGGCCCATCACCGGGCAGGGCGGTGGCGCCAAGCGGCCCGTCGACCACCAGCGGCGCCCGCATCAAGCGCAGCGCACGCTGCGGCCACGCGCCGCCTGCAGCATCGCCCGCAGGCCGGGCGATGCGCTGCCAGAACCAGGCCGTGGGCACCTCGCCACGCACCCAGCGCCGCACCAGCGCGGCACGCGCCGCCGGCTCGCTGGGCGCCCACACCGCGTCGTCGGCGTCCACCGCCTGGTCCAGCGGCACGGCCAGCGCGGCGATGCGCTGCCAGGCCTGCTCCAGCTGCGCGGCGATGCCCTGCGCCGACGCCGCGCGCGGCAGGCGCAGCCGCAGCCGGCGCACCAGCACATGGCGGTGCAGCAGGGCGGCGGGCTTGCTGCTGGTGCGCAGCGCGTCGCCCAGCTGCACCGCCAGGCGCGCGGCCATGGGGGGCGCCGCCGGGCCCAGGCGCAGCCGGTGGATCGTCAGCTCGGCCGGGGCCATGGCATCAGGCCAGTTCAGGCCGGTTCAGGCCAGGAGGAAGTGCACGCTGGCCTTCGCCCCCGGCACGAAGCCCGGCCGCAGCACCTGCGTCACCTGCACCTGGGCGATGCCGCCGACCACATCGGCCACCACCGCCTGCGCAGCCACCGCGCTGTCGCCCAGGGCCGGGTCGAGCAGGCGCACGGCCATGCCCACGCGCAGGCGCTCGGCCAGGTGGGCGACGCTGGGCTGCACCTCGAAGCGCACGCCGGGGTTCAGCGGCACCGGGCGCACCAGGCGGCCGGTCAGCAGCTGGCCGGCCGGGCTGTGGCTGGCGGCCAACACGCACACCCGCACCAGGGTCGCCATCAGGGCCACGGCGCGCGGGTTGTCGCGGTCGGCCCGGCCGCGCAGCCAGGCCGCCAGCTCGACGATGTCGGTGCGGTCGTCACGCGGCAGCCCGGCCATGTGCGGCAGGGTCGACAAATCGCCCAGGTCGCCCACGGCGTCGAACTGGCTGAAACGCTCGGCCCAGTCCATCCGCACGGCGGCGCGCACGCCCGACAGCCGCGCATGCAGGCAGGTGGCCACTTGCGCGATGCGGGCCAGCTCGACGGTGACACGGCGGTTCAGCTCGTCGCGGCCGGCCGCGGCGGCGGCCAGGTCGGCCAGTGCCGCGCCGCGGGCGATCAGGCCGATCTTCTCGACCAGGCCCATGCTGACCGCCGCACCCAGCGCCAGGCCTGCCGCCTGCTGCGCCTGGGCACGCACGCGGCCCACCACATCGGCCTGCACGCGCAGCGCATCGAAGGCGCTTTTCTGGCTCAGGCTGCCGGCCAGACCGGCGGTCAGCGTGGTGGCGCTGACGCTGGTCACCGTGACGCCGGCCGGCAACGCCGCCAGCACCCGGTCGGCGGCCAGATGGCTGTCGAGCAGGGCCAGGTGGGCGCGCACCGCCGGGAACCAGTCGGCCGGCGCCTGGCGCACGATGCCCAGCAGGGCCGCCACGTCGCCGGGCGGCTCGTCGTGGGCGGCCAGGCAGGCCGGCACGGCATCGGGCTCCAGCGCGTTGTCCAGCACCCGCCACGGCAGGGCGGCCGGCACCAGGCCGGCACGCGGCCGGGCGAAGGCCAGGAAGGTGGCGTGCTCGGCGATGATGGCGTCGCGCTGCGCGTTCAGGCGCGTGGCGCGGTCGATCTCCTCGGCCAGCAGGGCGCGGGCGGTGGCCACGTCCTGGCGGGCTTCGGCCAGTTCACGGTCGATCAGCGCCAGCCGTGGCGCCAGTGCGGCCAGGCTGGCGTCGATGGCCGCCAGCGCCTTGCTGCAGCGGGCCAGCGCGTCGCGGTAGCCGCGCACGATGCCCTCGGCTGCACGCAGCACCGCGATGGTGTGGTCCGACAGGTCGACGCCGCCCAGGAAATAGGCCGACTCGTCGCGCGCCTTGTCCTCGGGATCGGGGTCGGACGCCAGCGCCGTGAAGCGGCTGCGCAGCGCCTTGAGCTTGACCGGCGCCGTGCGCAGCGGCTGGCCGGCGGGGTCGAACGCACCCTGCCCGGCGGCCGGCACCTGCGCGATGCCCGGCACGTCCAGGTCGTCCAGGTCCAGGCCCAGCGCCGCCAGCTTGCCGATGACTTCCAGCCGGGTTGCGACGGTGAAGTCCTTGGCCTCGATGGCGCGCGGGCGCTCCAGCCGCGAGGCGATCGACGTGGTGCGGATCTCGGCCTTGCCGGTCAGCGCGCTGGCTTCGGTGACGGTCTTGGGCGTGGGTGTCGGTGCCACCGCGCTGGCATCGGCCGCCCGGGCCAGCAGGTCCTTGCCGAGCAGGCCCGCCAGGTTCAGCTGCGCCTGCGCGCCCACGACGTTGATGAACGGCAGCGGCTGCGCCGTTGCGCCCACGCCCTGCATCGCCTTCAGCACGTTCAATGACGCCAGCGTGCCGATGGAGGCGCTGGTGCCGCCCACCGCCATGCCGATGCCGCCGACGTTGCTGGCGATGTGGGCGCCCAGGCCCGCCGCGGCCGCCGCCTGCGGTGCCGCGGCGGCGGCCGCCATCCCGGCCGGCCCGGTGGTGCGGGGCGCCACCCGGGTGCGCAGCGTGAACACCGGTGGCGCGGTGCGGTCGGCGGGCGCCGCCACCGGCTTGCCGGTGCGCACCGTGTCGTAGAAGTCGGACAACTGCTCGCGGGTGGCGCTGGCGTTGTCCAGGTCGGCGATCTGGGTCAGCGCCGGCGACACCGCGAAGCGGCTGGCCTGCGAGCTTTTCAGCACCGTCTGGCGCAGGCGGTACAGGTCGGTCTGCACCCGCAGGTAGCCCAGGTTGATCGCGTCGTCGGCCTCGTCGATGCGGCTGGCCAGGTCCGCCACCGTGGCGCGCAGGCCGTTGGCGGCGATCAGCGCCGGCAGGGTGCGGAAGCCGCGCAGCGCCGGGTCGGCCTCGGTGGGCACCAGCTTGCTGTCGTCGCCGGTGACGGGCGCCAGTTCACGCGTCGCCACCAGCGGGTCGGCCACCAGCGCGGCCAGGGCGCTGGACAGGGTCGCGCCATCGGCCGTCGTGGTGTCGAAGCCGGCCTCGAACGGCACGGCGCGCCACGCGTCGTCGACCAAGGTCCAGGCCTCGCCGTCGCCGCGCTGCGTGCCGCTGTCCAGCGTGGCCTGGTCGAGCCAAGGTTGCTCGGCGCCGTTGCGCAAGACGCCGCAGGGGCCGAAGGCGGCCTGGCCGTCGAACAGGGTGAAGGCCACGCCGTTGATGGTGGTGCCCTCCAGGCCCAGCGCAGCCGGTGCCATCACCAGCCGCTGCCAGGTGCCGGTGGTGGGCACGGCCGGCGGCGTGGCAGTCGACTGCTGCCGCCGCGACGGCGTGCCGTCCTGGCCCCAGGCGATCAGGTCGTCGCCCCAGTAGGCGCGGTGCTCCCAACTGGCGCCCACCTGCCACTGCAGCATCAGTTCACGCGGCGGCGCCTCGCGGTCCAGCAGCACCCAGGCATAGAGCTGGTCGCCGGGTTGCAGCGCCAGCGTGCGCGTGGCGCGGTCCAGGTAGTGCTGGTGCACGCCGGCGGCGCGGGCCGAGCGGTGCAGCAGCCCGGCGGGCGCCGGCACGCGGGCGTCGAAGCGCTCGTCCTCCAGCCGCGCCGGGTCGTCGGCGGCGGGCGTCACCGGGTCGGTGTTGACCGGGCCGTCGGCGGCCAGCTGCAACGCATGCTGCTGCAGCCGCTGGCGCTGGCGGCGGCGCAGCCAGTCGGCCCGGGCCTCGACGTCACGTTCGATCGCCGCGGCAATCGTGCCGTCGGCATCGGCCACCTCGGTGCGCAGCAGGTCGGGCGTCCACACCGCCTGCGGCACCGGCACGTGCACGACGATGCGGTCACGCACCGCCAGGTCCACCGGCGCCAGGCCGGCGGCGGCCTCGAACACATGGTCCAGCTGCTCGATGGGCAGCGGCACCGCGCTCACGTCCAGCGTGGCCGGGAAGAAGCGCTGCACGCCGCTGCGGGCGTCGATGGCGTCGCGCGGCAGCAGGCCGGCCGGCGGCAGCACGCGCAGCTGGCGCGACAGGGCCGCGTTGTCGGCGCCGGCCCCCGCCGCCTCGGCCAGGTGTTCGCCCAGCTGGTCGATGCGCGCCTGCCACAGGAAGCGTGGCCCGCCGCGCGGCCGGCCGCCGGCACGCACCGCCGCGGCGCGGTCGGCGAACAGCGGCCGCCAGTCGGCGTCGAAGGCCACCAGCGCCAGCGGCACGCCCACGGCATGCCAGGGCATGGCCTGGCTGCCGTCCTGGCCACCGTCTGCCAGCAAGGCGGCCTCGCGCTCGAAGATGCGGTGCGCCAGCTGGTTGCGCCAGGCGTCGCCCGGCGCCGGCAGCGGCAGCCATTCGTCGGGCCAGGGGTAGAAGACCAGGCGCGACGCGTCCTGCCGCACCTGGTCCTCGAAGGCCTCGGCGTCGAGGTCGCGCTCGCACTGGTCGAAGGGGTCGGCACCATCGACACGGCGGTGCTCGACGGGCTCCAGCAGCACCAGCCCGGCACGCGGCACCGGCCGGCCCAGGCCGGCCAGTGTGCGCAGCGGCCGACCCACCGCGCGGGCCAGCAGCACGCTGCCATCGGCCACCGGCGGCAGTTCGGGCGGCGCATCGGCATCGGACAGCAGCCAGGGCGGCGCCACCACCGGCAGCGCCAGCGCATCGAAGCCCAGCGCGGCAGGCACGATCACCTCCTCGCCGCCAGCGGTGAGGCCGCTGCCGGCGTCCAGCGTCATGCGGCGGGGCGCGGCCAGGTCGGCAGCCACCGGCGCATCGTCGAAGGCCAGGCCCAGGCCGCTCACCACACCCGCCGACAGCGCCCGGTTCAGCAACGCCCCGCGGCGGGCGCGGGCATCCTGCTCGGCCTGCAGCAGCGGCGCGGTCAGCGCGCGGCCGGCAAAGGCGTTCAGGCGCCGCGCGCCGTCGGGTGCCGTGGTCGACGACAACCGCGGCTGCACGGCCACCGGCGTCTCGCCGCTGGCCAGGCGCAGGCCGCTGCCGGCCGGGCCACGCACCTGCAGCGCGGCGATGCGCGCGCCGTCCAGGCGGCCGGAAAGGTCGTTGGGGATCGCCATCGTGCGCTCCTCAGCCGGGCTTGACCGTGCCGCCGACCACCCCGGCACGCACGGCCAGCACCCGGTCCAGGTTCAGCTTGCCGCGGGCCAGCTTGATCTCGTCGGCCAGCTTCTGCGCCTCGAAGCCGGTGGCACGCGACAGCGTGCGGCCGACCTCGACCAGCTGTTCGCTGGCCGCGAGCTTGGCCACCGTGCCGGCATCGGCCACCAGGTCGGGCCGGGCGGCTTCCAGCGTCGCCAGGCCATCGGCCACACCGGGCGCGTTCAACGTGGCCGCCACCTCGGCCACCGCCGCCTGGTCCAGGGTCTTGTTCGCCGACACCCGCGCTTCCAACTGCGCCAGCGCGGTCTGCGCCAGCAGCGGCGAGGCGAACTTCTCCGCCGCCAGCAGCTTGACCACCTCGGCCCGCGCCAGCGAATCACTGCGGTCGAGCAGGCTGCTGACGCGGTCGGCCACGCCCAGCGCGTCGAAGCGGCTGTCGACGATGGCGTCGGGCGTGGGCCCGTCGCTGCGCAGCACCACCGCCACGCCCTCTTGTTCGGGCCGCAGCGCCACGCTGCGGCGGCGGGCGTACCACAGCACCTCGGTGGTCGACAGCAGGGCCGCCCAGGCGGCATCGGCGGGATCGACGGTGGAGACCGGCACGATGCCGGTGCGCACCAGACGCGCGGTTTGCAGCAGCTTGAGCGTGTCGGCCGGCGTGCGCCGCGCCACCAGCTTGGTGGCGGGCGCCACCAGGGGGCGGGTCAGCCGCTGCTGCAGCGCCTGCACGCGTGCGGCCAGCGCCTCGCGCGGCACCGGCACCAGGATGGCCACCGACGTGGACGCCTGCTCGGCGGCGGTCAGCGACAGGTCGATGGGCGGCAGGGTCAGCGATTCCTCGACCAGCACCGGGATCTCGTCCTCGGGCACCAGGGTCAGTTCGGCGCTGACGCCCGGCGGCAGCCAGCTCTGGCTGAAGTCGCGGGCGTCGATGGCCGCGGCCGGGAGCGGGCCGGCCGGCGGCAGCGCGGCAAACCAGGCCGCGGCGCTGGGCCGGGCGCCCAGCGGGCGCGCCATCACATCGGCCAGCTGGCTGCGGTACTGCGCCAGGTGGGCCTCGCGCAGCAGTCGCGGCGCAAAGCCGAAGCCCAGCACGTCGGCATGGGCCTGGCCGGCGCGGCGCCGCACCAGGTGGGTGTCGATCCACAGCACCTGGTCGCCGGCCAGGGCCAGCACGGCGATGGGCAGCACCTCGGCCGGCAGGGCCGGGCCGGCCTGCTGCACGAAGACCTCGCGCGCCAGGTCGCCGCGCAGCGTCTGCAGGCGCTCGGCCGGGGCGTCGCGCAGGTGGTGCAGGGTCAGCGCGCTGGCCTCGACGATGTCGCCGGCCTCCACCACACGCTGCGCATCCAGACTCGTCGGGTACGCGGCCACCGGGTTGGCCGCGAATTCCAGCGGGCGCAGGCCCAGCACGAAGACGCCGGTGCGGTTGCGCAGCGGCGGCGCCGGCCGGCGCGCCGTGCCCAGCTGCTGCGCCAGCGTCTGCAGCGTGAACAGCTGGGCCAGCGACACCCGCACCTCGCCGGTCAGCGCCACCAGCTCACCGGCGCTGGTGGTGCCGAAGCCGGCCCCCACGCGCAGCTCGGTGCCCACGCTGCCGGCGGCCACGTCCAGCCCTTCGACCACGCCCGCGCCCAGGCCGCGCGCAAAGCCGGCCTGGCGCGCCAGGAAGTAGGCCTGCTCGCGTGTCAGGTCACGCGCGGCGAGGAACTTGCCGTCGAACCAGCGCGGGCGCACGCGGTGCGATTCCTCCACCAGCAGGTTGGCCTCGCGCAAGGTTCGCGCGGTCTCGGTGTCGATCACGGTGCGCTGCGTGCCGCTGGCGGCACCCAGGCGGACCAGCGGGATGTTGGCGATCGGCATGGCAA
>CALMIF010000323.1 GCA_937864045.1 uncultured Aquabacterium sp.
GTCCACCGCCTCGGCGGTCTTGGCCGGGTCGCCCCAGTAGCCTTGCATCACCGAATAGCCCCGGGTGCACAGCTCGCCTGTGACACCCGGCGCCACGGGCCGGCCCTGCTCGTCGGCGATCTTCACCTCCAGGTGCGGCTGCACCCGGCCGACGGTCGAGACGCGCCTGTCCAGCGGGTCGTCGGTGGCGCTCTGGGTGCTGACCGGCGAGGTCTCGGTCATGCCGTAGGCGATGGTCACCTCGGTCATGTGCATCTGCGCCTGCACCCGCTTCATCACCTCGATGGGGCAGGGCGAGCCGGCCATGATGCCGGTGCGCAGGCTGCCCAGGTCGAACTCGGCGAAGCGCGGGTGGTCGAGTTCGGCGATGAACATGGTGGGCACGCCGTACAGCGCGGTGCAGCGCTCGGCCTGCACCGCCTGCAGCACGCTCAGCGGGTCGAACGCCTCGGCCGGATAGACCATGGTGGCGCCATGCGTCAGGCAGCCCAGGTTGCCCATCACCATGCCGAAGCAGTGGTACAGCGGCACGGGAATGCACAGCCGGTCGGCCGCCGTCAGGCGGATCGCCTCGCCGACGAAGAAGCCGTTGTTCAGGATGTTGCGGTGCGTGAGCGTCGCGCCCTTGGGGTGGCCGGTGGTGCCGCTGGTGAACTGGATGTTGATGGCATCGGTGTCCTTCAGCGTCGCTGCCAGCGCGGCCAGCTGCGCCCGGCTGGCGTCCGTGGCCAGGCCGGCGATGGCGCCGAAGTTCAGCATGCCGGGTGTCGGCGCATCGCCCAGGCGGACCACCCAGCGCAGCGCGGGCAGGGCCGCAGCCTGCAGTTGTCCCGGGGTGCTGGTGGCCAGCTCGGGCGCCAGGTCGTTGACGATGGCGAGGTAGTCGCTGGTCTTCAGCGCGGGCGCCAGCACCAGGGCGGTGCAGCCCACCTTGTTCAGGGCGTATTCCAGTTCGCTGCGGCGGTAGGCCGGGTTGACGTTGACCAGCACGATGCCGGCCAGCGCGGTGGCGAACTGCGTCAGCGCCCATTCGGCGCAGTTGGGCGCCCAGATGCCGACGCGGTCGCCCGGTTGCAGGCCCATGGCCAGCAGGCCGGCGGCCACGGCGTGGGCGCGGTCGGACAGGTCTGCCCAGGTCCAGCGCACGCCCTGGTGCGGCACCACCAGGGCCTCGCGCCCGCCATGCTGCGCGACGGTGTGGGCCAGGGCCTGGCCGATGGTGCGGTTGACGAGCGGCGGCTGGGTGGCGCCTCGGGCATGCGACACGGTGAGGGCAGGGGCGGTCATGGCAGGGGCGGTCTCCGGGTGGCCGCAGCAGGCGCTGCAGATCATCCGGCACTGTGCCCCAGCCGCGCCGGCTTGCCACTTCGGACTGACACCCAGGGCGCGCGCCGCGGCGCGTCCGCCGGCTGAGCGGAGCCGAAGCCAGCGCCACCTGACGCCGCTCCAGGCCGCTTCACGCCACTCAGGGCCGCAGCACCACGTTCATGCCATTGCGCAGCTCGCTCGCGTCGATGTAGCCCACCGCGCCGGGGTTGGCCATCACGTAGGCGATGACCTCGGCGCTGCTGGCCAGCTCGCGCGGCGGTGCGCCCTTGCCCACGTGGCGGCGCACCGTCCAGTAGGCGCGGTACTGCTCGTCGTCCTGCTGCAGCACCAGGGCCAGGAAGCGTGTCCGCAGCGGCGTGCCCACCGGGGCGTTGACCACGGTGACCGCCTGGCCGGCGACCTCGATGATGCGGCCGGAGTACAGGCGGGCGGCGGTGGCGCTGTCGATGCGGCCCATGCCCGGGCTGCCGATGAGCACCGGCACGGGCTCGGCGGCCTCGGCGCGGAAGGCCGACAGCAGCAGCATGCAGACGACGGCGGCCAGCCAGGCCGGCAGCAGCACGCGCAGCAGGCGTTTCGGGAAGGAAGGTTCGGTCCTCATGGCGGCCGATCCCTCAGTAGGCGAAGTTCAGGTTGAACGACAGCACGTTCACCCCGGTGCGCCGTGGCGTGGGCTCGCCCGCGGGGGCGTCGACCATGCGCGAGATGCGCCCGATGCGGGTGTGCAGCCACTCGGCCTTGAGCTTGACCTGGGGCGTCAGCGCATAGGACGAGCCCAGCGCCAGCGACTGCTGGTCGGTCACCCAGTACGACTCGGCGGCCACGCGCTGGGCGGCGTTGATCTGCGCTGCGCCGGGCACCACCGCCGGCAGCGGGTGGGCGGTCAGGCGGTCGTACCAGTCGAACGCCGCCTGGCGCGTGCGCTGGCCGGCCAGGCTGACATACGGGGTGAACGCGCCGACCTGGCGGAACAGCGCCACGTAGGCGGCGCTGGTGTCGGCACCGAAGGCGGTGTCGTGCTGCAGGTTGCGCACGAACTCGCCGCTGACGCGCCAGCCCTGGCCCAGGCCGGCCTCGGCGCCGAGCGAGAAGATGGTGTTGCGCACCCGGTCCACCCGCGGGATGCCCGGGCCGGGCAGGTTCTCGTCGACCTGGTAGTAGCCCAGGCCGTTGCCCAGCGGCACGAAGGGGAAGCGCACGGCCACCTGGCCGTCGGTGCGGCGGCTGCTGGCACGGCTCAGGCTGCTGCGCACCAGCAGGCCGCGCTGGCGCAGCGTCAGGGCCAGGCCGTGCAGGTCCAGCGTCACCGGCTCGAAGCTGGCGCCGGCCGGCAGCAGCGGGGGCAGGCCGTCGCGGCGCCAGAAACGCGCCACCGAGCTGGCGCTGCCGCCGTACACGTCGGCGGTGAGCTCGCGCTCGCCCTGGGCGCCCAGGGCCCAGTTGCGGCTGACGGAGACGCCGTCGAAGTCGGGCGTGGGCACGATCGAGTACATCTCGCCCGGCAGGCGCACCATGTCGTGGGTGGCGCCCACGTCCATCGATTCCGAGTGCAGGTACATCGGCAGCCGCAGCCGGCCCAGGCGCAGCAGCCAGTCGTCGTCGGGCCGCCAGCCGACGAAGGCCCAGGCGGTGCTCAGTGCCCAGGCGTTGTCGTTGGCGCGCGCGGGCTCCAGCTTGACCTGGGCGGTGGCCCACCACTGCGGGCTGAAGCGCAGGTCGGCCTGCAGGCCCAGCCGCGTGTCGCGGGCGAAGCCGCCCTCGTCGGTGATGTGGCGCTGGTAGGTGAAGTGGCGGTCCGAGCGGGCATAGCCCAGGGTGCCGTAGGCCGACCAGGACAGCTCCTGCGCCCCGGCGGCGCTGGCGGCCAGGGCCAGCGCCAGGGACAGGCCGTGCCTGCGCAGGCGTGGGGCAGGGCGGGCGGGGCGGTGGGGGAGGGATTCGCAGGCGGGCATGGAGGCATCGAGGCCGGTGGCTGGCTGCCTGTGTATCGACCGGCCGGCGCCGATCTGGAGCCCCTGGCGGGCGCCGCCGCGTGCCGCCTCAGGGCGGGTTGGCGGCATCCGGGCAGGGTGCCACGCCGGCCACCGCCACGGCGGGCGCGCAAACCGAGGCATGGCCCAGCGGGCCCAGGCGCACCTGCAGCTGGCGCCCGTCGGGCAGGCCGAAGCGGGCGAAGGATTCACCGCCCGGCTGGCCGGCGTTGCGGCCTTCCAGCTGCATGGTCTGCGCCAGCAGCAGGCGCACGCCCGGGGTGTCGCGGCCGCGCACCAGGCGGATCGGGCCGCCGGCCGTGCCGCTGGCGGCAGCGGTGCGGCAGTCGCCGGCGGCTCCGCTGGTCAGCAGGTAGCACCAGTCGTCGCCGGGCACGAAGGCGATGCGCACCGCCGCAGCGCGGGCACCGGCCTCGCGCCGCGCCAGGGCGATGTCGGCGCGCAGGTTCTCGGCCACGGCCTGCAGCCGCTGGCGCGCGACCAGGCTGTTGTACGAAGGCACGCCCACGGCGGCCAGCACCATGGCGATGGCCAGCGCGATCGCCAGCTCCAGCAGGGTGAAGCCGGCGCCGGGGCGGTGCAGGCGCGGGGCGGGCATGGGCGCGCTTCAGTCGAGGCTTAGGAGGCGGCGGCGCTTCTGCGTCTGGTCGATGTAGCGCTGCAGCGTGCGCTGGGTGTTGCCGTCCAGGCGCAGCAGCTCGCAGCCCAGGCGCAGGCTGGTGCCGTCCTTGGTCTGCACGCTGGTGGCGTGCTGCACGCGCAGGGTCACGTCCAGCAGGGTGTCGGTGTCCAGCTCCAGCACCACGCCGCGCATCTCCAGGCCGGCGGGCAGCGGCGGCACACGCTCGGGCAGCAGCAGGGCGCAGCCGCGGATGCTCACGTCCAGGATGCGCAGTGCCAGCTGCATGTCGGGCACCGACGGGTGGCGCAGGCGCGCCACGGGGGCGCCGCGCTCCAGGGTGCGCACGCGGTAGGACGAGCGGCGCTGGAAGCGGTACACCCGCGCCGGCATCCGGCCCTGCAGCGCGGTGGCGCGCGGGCTGCGCACCAGCACCAGGTCGTGCAGGTCGAACTGCAGCTTGACCGAATCGAGGTAGCCCACCGCAGTCAGCTCGTTGGCCTCGACCAGGGCGTCCAGCTTGGGCTCGGCGGGCTCGACGTCGAAGGCCAGGCGGCCGCGGTCGGGGTCCACCGTCCACACCGTGGCGGCAATGCCGGTGCCGCCGGGCGCCGACAGCGCCACCGGGGCGCCGGAGTCGCGCAGCTCGCGCATCAGCGCCAGCACCTCGCGCGGGTGGCTGCTGCGGAACTCCGCGAACGGGTCGTTGCCGTCGTCGCCCAGCGGCGCGGGCTGCGTGTCGAGAAAGGCCATGACGCTTGACCGGCCCTGGCTCAGTGCAGCGTCTTGTTGCGCCCGGTGAGCATCTGGTCCAGGTCTTCCAGCCAGGGCTCGGCCAGGTGGCGGATCTCGGCGTCGTTGACCAGCACGCGCTGCATGATGCGCGACTTCAGCTGGTGCTCGTCGCTGCTGAGCGAGGCGCCGCGGGCGGCGTTCTTCAGCTGGCTGATCAGCAGCACGCAGGCGCCTTCCAGCTTGATGACGTGGTCCCAGTTGCCGGCACGGGCGGCATCGAGCATGTCGGCACTCGCCTTCTCGATGGCTTCGTAGTAACTGAGCAGGCTGCTGTTCATGGGGGGGCTCGCAGGAAAGGCACGCATGGATCGGGGCCGGGCAGGCCGGTTCTCAATTGCTGGCCGGGCGCTCGACGCGGTCACCGATGGCCGCCCAGGCCTCGCGCAGCGGGGCGATCAGGGCCAGGCACTCGTCCAGCGCGGCCTCGTTGCTGTTGAGGTTGGCCTGGATCAGGCGCAGGCACATGTAGGCGTACAGGTCGGACAGGTCGGCCGCCAGCTTGCCGCCGGCCTTCAGGTCCAGCGCTGCCTTCAGGCCCTCGTCGACGATGCGCACCGCGTGGCCGATGGCATGGCCCTTGGCGGCGACGTCGCCGTTGTGCATCGCCCCCTTGGCGCGGTGCACCGCTGCGACGAAACCGTCGAACAGCAGGGCGACCAGGCCGTGGGCCGACGCGCTGGACACCATCGTCTGGACGCCGACCTGGTGGTAGGCGCCGGCGAACTGGCGGGCCTGCGGGTTGGAATTGCTGTGCGTGGCGCTGAACATGGCGGGTGTGTCGGCTTCGGTGGCGGGGCAGGCGTGGGGTGTTGGTGGATTTATCGGATCGGCGCCGCGGGACTTGAGCGGCGGCAGGCTGAGGGTTTGCCGCCATGCGTGCCGTGGCCGCATGCACCCGCGCAAGGCGCGACGGGCCGGCCGGCGCGATGCCGACCGGCCCGTCGAGGCCGCGGGAGCGGGGCGCCGCCGCTCAGGCGGAGCTCTTGTTCATCTGCGTGATCTGCTGCGTCATGTAGGTGCTCAGGTTGGTCAGCGTGGCCATCTGCGTGTCCAGCGCGGCGTACTGCGCCTGCAGCCGGGCGCGGGTCTTCTCCAGCTTCTGCTCCATGCTGTCCTGCGACTTGCCGTTGCGCGTCAGGCTGGCCTGGATGCTGGTGGTGCGGCTCTGGAACACGCCCTCGCTGCCCAGGGCTGCGTCGGCCAGGTTCTTGAAGCGGCGCACGAAGCCCATGGCCGCGGTGGTGCTGCCGTCGCCGGCCATCAGCTTCTTCAGCTCGCCCAGGTTGCCCAGGGCGTTGTCCAGCTTGGTGGCATTGGTCTCCAGCGTGCCGTCGCTCTTGAGCGCCAGGCCGATGTCCGACAGCCGCGACCAGGCCGACGAGGCCGTGCTGCCCTCGTTGAGCACCCCGCGCAGCTGGCTCTGCAGCGCCAGCGTGCCCTGGTCGCCCTGCAGTGCGCCGGCAGTCTTGCTGTCGGCGTTGTAGGCGGTCTGCGTGCGGATGAAGCTCGCCAGGTTGTTGAAGGCGGTGACGAAGTCGGTCACCTCGGTCTTCACCGAGGTGGTGTCGCTGGCCACGTTCACGTCCACCGCGCTGGTGGTGGTCTTGGCCAGGGTCAGGGTCAGGCCGTCGACCACATTGGTGAGCGTGTTGCTGGCCGAGCTGAGCGCGATGCCGTTGACCTGCAGCTCGGCATTGGCCGCGCTGGTGCTGCGCTGCATCGGGCTGCCGGTGTCGGTGGCGTCGTAGGCCAGCGCGCCCAGGCCGCTGGACGCGCCGGTGGCATCGACGCTGATGCGGAAGGCGTTCTCGGCCCCAGTCTCGCGTGAGCGCAGGCTCAGGCGCGTGCCCGAGGCGTCGGTCACCAGGCTGGCGGTGACGCCGGCGCCGGCGGCATTGATCTTGTCGCGGATGGCCGCCAGGCTGGTGTCGCCCGCGCCGATGGTCACGCTGACCGGGCTGGCGCCCGTCTTGGCGGTGAAGTCCGCTGGCGGATCACCCGCGCCCCAGGTGCCCAGCTCGATGGTCAGCGTGCCTTCGCCCAGCGTGCTGGTCGAGGCGGGCAGGGCTGCGGCGGTCACCGTCTGGCCGGTGGCCAGGCGGTCGACCTGCACCGCGTAGCTGCCGGCCACCGCGTTGGTGCCGGTGGCCACCTTCACCGATGCGGTGTCGGCCGAGGTGGCGGTGGTGGCGCTCCACAGCGTGGGCGCGGTCAGGGCGTTGGCCTTGTCGCGCAGCGCCGAGAAGAAGCCCTGCAGCTTGCCCACGTTCGACAGCTTGGTGTTCAGCCCGGTGGCGGCGGTCTTCAGCAGGTCCAGCGGCTTCTGCTCGACGGCCATCAGCTTCTCGAGGATGCTGGTGACGTCCAGCCCGCTGCCGATGCCCGTGGAGGTGATGCTGCCGACGCCGGAAACGGATGTGGCCATGGTGGACTCCTTCTACGCAAGCAGTGTTTCGGCCGGGTGGCGCCGGGCTTGAGGCGGCGCCGAAAACGCAACGGCCCGGACAGAGCCGGGCCGCGGTCGGACAGGGGCGTCGCCCGCGCTCAACCCTGGAGCAGTCGCATGACCTGCTGCGGCAATTGGTTGGCCTGCGCCACCATCGCGTTGCCGGCCTGCTGCAGGATCTGGGCGCGGCTCATGTTGGCGGTTTCCGCCGCGAAGTCGGCGTCCATGATGCGCGAGCGGGCGGCGGTCTGGTTTTCCACCGACACCTGCAGGTTCGAGATCACCGACTCGAAGCGCGACTGCGACGCACCCAGCGTGGCGCGCTCGGCGTTGACGGTGTCCAGCGCGGTGTCGATGTTGTCGATCACGCCGTGGATCGCGGCGGTGTCGGCGGTGTCGTCGATCACCGCCCGGCCGGCGCCGGTGTTGTCGGTGCCCGCCACCACCGTGATCGTCGCGTCGGCGGTCAGGTCCTTGGTGGTGATGTTGATGGTGTCGTCGGCGGTGGTGTTGGCGCCCACCTGGAACTGCATCGCCCCGGCCTCGGTGCCCAGCACATGCTTGCCGTTGAAGGTGGTGCCGCCCAGCACGCGCTGCACTTCCTTGGCCAGTTCGCCGAACTCCTTGTCCAGCGAGATCTTGTCGCTGGCCGAGTTGGTCGCGTTGGACGACTGCACCGCCAGCTCACGCATGCGCTGCAGGGCGTCGGCCACCTTGCCCAGCGAGCCTTCGCTGGTCTGCGCCATCGAGATGCCGTCGTTGGCGTTGCGCACCGCCGCGTTCATGCCGCGCACCTGCGCGTTCATGCGCTCGGCAATCGCCAGGCCGGCGGCGTCGTCCTTGGCGGAGTTCACCCGCATGCCCGACGACAGCCGCTGCATCGAGGTCGCCAGGGAACCCTGCGACGTGTTCAGGCTTCGCTGCGCATTCAGCGAGGCCAGGTTCGTGTTGATCGTCTGGGGCATGGAGGCCACTCCTGAGGACTCGGGGCGACGTGCCGGCGTTCAGGGCCGGTGTTGTGGGCTGCCCTGGCCGCTGTGGGCGGCTTGGGGCTCTGGGGTCCATTGTGGAAAAGGACGCGCCGGTCGAACCCCTGAAATGACGAGCAAAGCCCCGGCTGATCGCGTCTGCGGCGGCCCCAGAAGCGAAGGCCCCGCCGGCAGATGCCGGCGGGGCCTTGGTCGTTGACTGGGCGGAGCCGAAGCCAGCGCGTCAGCGCAGGAGCTGCATCACCTGCTGCGGCAGCTGGTTGGCCTGCGCCACCATCGCGTTGCCGGCCTGCTGCAGGATCTGCGCGCGGCTGAGGTTGGCGGTCTCGGCGGCGAAGTCGGTGTCGACGATGCGGCTGCGCGCGGCGCTCTGGTTCTCGATGGCGGTCTGCAGGTTCGCGATCACCGCCGCGAAACGCGACTGCGACGCCCCCAGCGTGGCGCGCTCGCCGTTGATCGTGTCCAGCGCGGTGTCGATGTTGTCGATCACCGTCTTGATGTCGCCGGCGCTGCTGTCCTTGTCGATCTTGGCGCGGGTGCCGCCCGAGTTGTCGTTGCCGGCCACCGCGGTGATGTCGGCATTGGCCGTCATGTTGGTGGTGGTGATGCTGATCGCGTCGTTGGTGCCGGTGTTGGCGCCCACCTGGAAGTTCTGCGCCCCGGCGTCGCCGCCCAGGATCGCCAGCCCGTTGAAGGTGGTGCCGCCCAGCACGCGCTGGATCTCCTTGGCCAGCTCGCCGAACTCCTTGTCCAGCGAATCCTTGTCGCTGTCGGAGTTGGTGGCATTGGCGGCCTGCACCGCCAGCTCGCGCATGCGCTGGAACGAC
Organism: uncultured Aquabacterium sp.; assembly: GCA_937864045.1. Taxonomy (GTDB): domain Bacteria; phylum Pseudomonadota; class Gammaproteobacteria; order Burkholderiales; family Burkholderiaceae_C; genus Pseudaquabacterium. Next base: position 8,997 of record CALMIF010000323.1, read on the forward strand.
TCCGACACCTTGCCCAGCGCGCCCTCGGCGGTCTGCGCCAGCGAGATGCCGTCGTTCGCATTGCGCGCGCCCACCGTCATGCCGCGGATCTGCGCGGTCATGCGTTCGGAGATCGCCATGCCGGCAGCGTCGTCCTTCGACGAGTTGACCCGCAGCCCGGAGGACAGGCGCTGCATCGAGCTGGCCAGCGACGACTGGGAACTGCTCAGGTTGCGCTGCGCGTTCAGGGCGATGATGTTGGTGTTGATGGTCTGCGGCACGAACTGGGTCCTTCGCTCAGAATGTCCCGGCAGGCCTGGCCTGCGGCGGGTCGGCAGAGTTGATCGACTGCTTCAGGCTTTATCGGTCGATCGATGCCTGGCTTGATGGTGCAGACGGTTTCAGCGTGAAAAAAGCACAACGCGCCGACCTGGTGGGGTGCGGCGCGTCGTCAGCCTGGGAGTGTGGGGCCCCCAGACCTGCCGCTTCGCGTCAGGCCCCCCGAGGGGGTGTGAGGAAACTCGGGGCGGCCCGGCGTTTCCTCAGGCGGCGGGTGGTGCGCGGGCTTCGGTGCCACCACCGTGGCGCTCGCTCAGCGCAGCCGCCAGGGCTTCATCGAAGCAGTGACAGCACCTGCTGCGGCAGCTGGTTGGCCTGCGCGACCATCGCGTTGCCGGCCTGCTGCAGGATCTGCGCGCGGCTGAGGTTCGCGGTTTCCGCGGCGAAGTCGGTGTCCATGATGCGGCTCTTGGCGGCCGACTGGTTCTCCACCGAGATCTGCAGGTTCGAGATCACCGACTCGAAGCGCGACTGCGAGGCGCCCATCACAGCGCGCTGGCTGTTCACCGTGTCCAGCGCGACGTCGATGTTGTCGATCACGCCCTGGATGGTGGTGGCATCGGCGGTGTTGTCGATCACCGCCCGGCCGGCGCCGGTGTTGTCGGTGCCCGCCACCACGGTGATGGTGGCGTCGGCCGTCAGGTCGGTGGTGGTGATGTCGATCGTGTCGTTGCTCGTGGTGTTGGCACCGACCTGGAACTTGAAGGCGCCGGCGCCCGAGCCCAGGATGTTGATGCCGTTGAAGGCGGTGCCGCCGGTCACGCGCTGGATTTCCTTGGCGAGTTCGCCGAATTCCTTGTCCAGCGAGTCCTTGTCGCTGGCGGAGTTGGTGGCGTTGGCGGCCTGCACCGACAGTTCACGCATGCGCTGCAGCGAGTCGGCGACCTTGCCCATCGCGCCTTCGGCCGTCTGCGACATCGAGATGCCGTCGTTGGCGTTGCGGATGGCGACGTTCATGCCGCGCACCTGACTCGTCATGCGCTCGGCAATCGCCAGGCCGGCGGCGTCGTCCTTGGCGGAGTTGACGCGCATGCCCGACGACAGGCGCTGCATCGAGATCGCCAGCGACGACTGCGAGGTCGAGAGGTTGCGCTGGGCGTTGATCGAGGTCAGGTTGGTGTTGATGGTTTGGGGCACGGTAGTTTCCTTTCAGCTTCGATGAATCCCGGCGGGAGCGCCGGCGTCACGCAGGTTCCGGGGCTGGCCCCGTCGCCCTTGCACGCCGGACAGTTGCCGCTTGCAATCTGTCCAGCACGCCCGCACTAGTCGCCCATGTTCTCGGGTCACCTGGAGTGGCCTTTGCCCATCGGCCGGCTAACCGGACCGCGGTGGTCGTTGCCGACCGCCCGTTGGTTTGGGTATCGGCGTGCCACTTTTCCGACTTGAGGGCTTTGCGCAAAACAATTTCGAAGCCTGTCAAGACGCCTTTGTGCCTTGTGCGTGGCGTGCGTCACGCCGAACACGGTCTTGATGGCCTCAAGTGGGCGCCCGAGGTGCCGCCAAGGGGGGCCGGCGCCAGCGTCGATCGCATGAACTGGCCGGTTGCAGCCGCCCAGTTCATGCGTTGGGCGGGCGCGGCCTGCCGGACAACGGCAGCGGCCTGGTGCGGGCAGGGGTGGAACCGCGGAGCCCGTCATGCAAACGGGGGCCCGCAGGCCCCCGTCAGCTGGTGCGCCCGGCGCAGGCCGGCATGCCGTGCTCAGTCCGGATCGACGACCTGGCCCTCGACCTCGGCCCAGCCCAGGCGGTCCAGGGCGCGCAGGCAGGGCAGCACCGCCTCGGGGTTGTCGAAGCGCTCGATGACGCGCTGCGGGCCCGGGGCCACGCCCGCGCTGCTGAAGCCCTGGCCGTCGGGTGCGTCGTGCAGGAAGCCCAGCAGCTCGGCCAGCGTGGCCGCGTTCAGCCGGCTGCCATCGACTTGCACCGTCTCGCCGTTGCGCTGGCACAGGCGCTGGTGCAGGCCGTCCTGGTGACGGCGCGTCATCTCGATGTAGCGGCCGAAGCGCTCGGGCTCGAAGTGCAGCAGCCCGTGGGTGTTGGCCTGTTGCTCGGCCAGCATGTCCGCAAACGCCGCCAGTGCATTGCTGCGCACCACGTGCACGATGCGCAGCGCTGTCTCGTCCAGGGCCCACTGCAGCGCCGCCTCGCCATGGGCGGGTGCCAGGCAGAAGCCGCGCACGGCCATGGCCGCCAAGTCGCGGCCCATCGCGTCATGCGAGCGGCCCAGCACCATGCGGGCGAACCAGGGCGCGTCCTTGGCGCGCAAGGCGTGCAGGTTGCGTGCCGCCGACCGGCTGGGCAGGTGCTCGGCCAGCTGCATGCCCTGCGGGTGCAGCAGCTCGCCGTCGAAGTGCACGCCGGCCTGGTGGTTCAGCGCCTGGGCCAGCAGGTCCGCGCGGCTGTGCGGCGCGCCCAGCAGCAGGGCGGCGCCGGCCGGCAGTGGGGCGGGCACCATCTCGGACGCGCCGTACAGGCCGACGAAGGGGTCCAGCAGCTCGGGGTCGAGCATCGCCAGGCGGGTGAAGGTGCAGCGCAGCTCCTCCAGCATGCAGGCTTCGGCGGCGCCGCCGGCCGGCGCCAGGCGCTCGCCCAGGTACAGCCGCAGGCCGCTTTGCTCGCCGCACAGTGCGAAGCGGGCGCTGGCGTGGCCGGCGGCGTCGCACAGCTCCAGGTTGCCGTCATGCAGGCGCCAGTGGTCGGCGCCGGCGGGCGGATGCAGTGCCACGCGGCCGTTGTCGCGCAGGCGCAGCACGCCGTGCGACACGCCGTCGGCGCTGCGCAGCAGGTACAGGCGGCGCTCCTCGGGCGCGGTCATCAGGGTGGGATGGGCCTGGGCCAGGGCGCCCAGCATGGCCGCATGCGGCGAATGCGGCACCGCCAGCGGCAGCGCGGCGCGGGCCGCGGCGGCGGCGTCTTCCAGCTGGCCGCGGCGGCAGGCCAGGCGCAACAGCTCGGCGGTCTGCGCGATGCAGGTCTCGGCCTGCAGGTGCAGGCCGGCCACGGCGGCCACCGTGGCCGTCGGGGTCATCTGGGCCGTCGGCGCAGCCGTGGCCGGCGCGGCCGGGTTCGGCTTCGCGGCGGCGCTCAGGTGGCCGGGCAGGGCCAGGGCGATGGCGTTCATCAGGCAGCTCCGTCAATCGGGGAGGCCCAGTCTAGGAACGGCCGCCTGCCGGCCATCGCGTGAAAAGCGGCTGCTTCGCCTGCCGGTTCTGCGCCGGCGGCAGTCCGGATCAGGCTTCTTCCAGCGCCAGCGCGTGCTGCAGCGACGGCGCCACCAGCGCCTGCACATGGCCCAGCAGGTCGTCGTCGACCCAGGGCTTGCGGTAGATGCCGGCCACCGCCTGCAGCTGGTTGAGCTGCGACTGCAGGTCGTCGTGGCCGGTGATCGCCAGCATCGGCATGCCGGCATGCACCGGGTCGGCCATCACCGCGCGGATCAGGCCCATGCCGTCCAGGCGCGGCATCTCCAGGTCCGTGACCAGCAGGCCGTAGCGGCCTTCGGCCAGCAGGGTGATGGCGGCCTCGCCGTCGGCGGCCAGGGCCATGCTGAAGCCGGCCGGCTGGAACAGGCGGCGCAGCCGGGTGCGCACCACGGCCGAGTCGTCGACCAGCAGCAGGTCGGCCTTGCGCGGGCGGGCTGCAGGCGAGGTGGCGGCCATCGGCGGCGGCGCCACGGCGGCGGGCGCCGTGGGCTGGGGCAAGTCCGGCAGGGGGGCGAGGGCCGGTGGCGGCTGCCAGGCCGGCACCGCGGCCTCAGGCGGGGTCTGCAGGGCCTGGCGCCGCGGTGCCGGTGTGGCGGGCCGCGCTGCCGGCTTGCGCCCGATCAGCCAGACCAGCCCGACGGTCACGACGACCGTGCCGATGGCCAGCGGCAGCAGCAGCGTCTGCAACAGGTTGAGGATGTCGTACGGCATGGCGGGGCTCTCGGGTGCGGGGACACGCCGGCGCTGCCGACGCAGCCCCGGCGAAGTCGCCAGGGCGTGCCAACGGTGTCGGCAGCCGTGGCGGTTTCTTCAGTGCCGGCCTGTGTCAGTTCGCAATGGCGGCACGGGCGCCGGGCCGCACAGCCGGTTGCAGGGCCCGCCCGACACCGACCGCCTTGTAGGAATTTGCCTGACACGCCCCCCCGAAGAAGCGGGACTCAAGATGGCGAATTGGGCTGATGTTGGCGCCTTGTTGCGGTCCCTACAGTTCGTTTCACACCGCAGCACTTCACTGCACCCCCTGCCACCCGCCCCCACCCACAGGACACGCCACCATGAACACCGACCAGATCCTCGCCGAGATCCGTGAAGCCAATCTGTCGTACCTGATGCTGGCCCAGACCCTGATCCGCACCGACCGCGACCAGGCCCTGTACCGCCTGGGCCTGAGCGAGGACTCGGCGGCGATGATCGCCGCGCTGACCCCGGCGCAGATGATGAAGATCGCCTCGGGCAACACCCTGCTGTGCCGCATGCGCTGCGACGACGACCTGGTGTGGGGCCTGCTGACCAGCCACGGCAAGAGCGCTGCCAACGAGAGCGTCAGCCGCCTGCACGCCTCCATCCTGATGGCCGGCCGCCACCAGGAAGCGGCGTAAGGCGCCCGGCGCTGCCAGAACACCTCAAACCTACAAACATCCAGGAGAGAACCATGTCGCGTACCAAGAGCATCCTGTCCGAGGCCAAGCAGATCGAGACCGCGGTCGAGCTGATCAAGCTCGGCGCCCGCCTGCAGGTGCTGGAGAGCGAGACCGAACTGAGCTACGAGCGCCTGCTGCGCCTGTACAAGGAGGTCGCCGGCAAGAGCCCCAGCAAGGGCCAGCTGCCGTTCTCCACCGACTGGTTCATGACCTGGCAGCCCAACATCCACGCCAGCCTGTTCCTGAACATCCACGAGTACCTGAACAAGGTCGCCGAGCTCGACGAGATCGACACCGTGATCAAGGCCTACAAGCTGTACATGGAACAGGTGGGCGCCCAGGGCCTGGAGCCGCAGCTGTCCGTCACCCGCGCCTGGCGCCTGGTGAAGTTCGTCGACAACGGCATGCTGACGATGACCAAGTGCAGCAAGTGCGGCGGCCACTTCGTCACCCACCCGCACGAGATCGCCCGCCACTACGTGTGCGGCCTGTGCAACCCGCCGGCGCGCGCCGGCAAGGGCCGCAATGCCGGCGCCATCCGCCTGCCGAATGCGAACGAACTGCACGACACGCCCGATGCGCACGATTGCATGAGCCACTGAATTCCGTGCGCGCCGGGGCTTCAGCCCGCGGCGCGCCGACCGAGTTGCTTCCTTGTCTCCTCCTGGCACAGTGACCTGTGCTTTCAGGGCGGGTCCCTCCGGGGTCCCGCCCTTTTTTCTGTCCCGTCGGCGGGCTGGAACCGCCCGGCTTTTCCGCCGACCGGCGTGGCACGAGGCTGGCCACACTGGCGCCATGCCGGCTTCTTCCGCGTCCGCTCCCGCAGCCACAGCGCCCGGCCGCCAGCGCGTGCGCCTGCCCTGGCCGCTGCCGGCCCTGCTGGCCTGGCTGGCGTGCTGGGCCGTGCTGACCCTGCTGCTGCCGCTGGCGGCGGCGCGGAGCTGGCCGGCGGCGCTGCCCTGGCTGCTGGCGGCGGCGGTGGGGGCGCTGCTGGCGCTGTTGCCGCGCCAGTCCAGCGGCTGGCGGCGCGTGTTCATCGCCGGGGGCTTCCCGGTGTCGTCGCTGCTGCTGGGGTCTGCGGCGGCGGTGCCGGCCTGGGCCTGGCTGCTGCCGATGGCGCTGCTGCTGGCGGCCTATCCGCTGCGGGCCTGGCGCGACGCACCGCTGTTTCCCACCCCCGCCGATGCGCTGGACGGGCTGGCCGCGCTGCTGCCGCTGGCCAATGGCGCCCGCGTGCGCGATGCCGGCTGCGGCCTGGGCCACGGCCTGGCCGCGCTGCGCCGCACCTGGCCGCAGGCGCGCATCGAGGGCATCGAATGGAGCCCGGTGCTGCGCCTGGGCGCGGCGCTGCGCTGCCCCTGGGCGCGGGTGCGGCGCGGCGACCTGTGGGCCGACGACTGGCGCGGGCTGGATGCGGTCTACCTGTTCCAGCGCCCCGAGAGCATGGCCCGCGCCTGGGACAAGGCCCGCGCCGAGCTGGCGCCCGGCGCGTGGCTGCTGAGCCTGGACTTTGCCGTGCCCGGCGTCGAGCCCACCCTGGCGCTGCGCCGGCCCGGGCGGCAGACGGTCTGGGCTTACCGCGTGCCCGGCGCGTCCGGCACCGGCTCAATCCGGGCCGGCGGCAGCCGATAACCGTTCATCCAGCCGGCCCGGGCCACGCCGGGGCTGGCGCCGCACACCTCCAAGCCGTCCGCACACCATGTTCGTCCTCGTCGGTTGGGCCCTCGCCATGGCCTGCATCTTTGGCGTGTACATCTTCCACGGCGGCAACATCACCGTGATCCTGCACGCGCTGCCGTTCGAGATGATCACCATCTTCGGCGCGGCGGCCGGCGCCTTCCTGGCGAACAACCAGATGAAGGTGGTCAAGGCCACGTTCGCCGGCCTGGGCCAGTGCTTCAAGGGCAGCAAGTTCAGCAAGGCCCGCTACATGGAGCTGCTGGCGCTGATGTTCGACATCCTGCAGAAGGCGCGCAAGGAAGGCCTGATGTCCATCGAGAAGGATGTCGAGGACCCGCACAGCTCGGCCATCTTCCAGAAGTACCCCGTGGTGGGCAACGACCACCACGTGGTCGAGTTCATCACCGACTACCTGCGCATGATGGTCTCGGGCAACCTGAACGCGCACGAGATCGAGAGCCTGATGGACAGCGAGATCGAGACGCACCACCAGGAAGAGCATGCCGCGGTGGCCGCCATCGGCCGCCTGGCGGGCGGCCTGCCGGCCTTCGGCATCGTGGCCGCGGTGCTGGGCGTGGTCAACACCATGGGCTCGGTCGGCCAGGCGCCGGCCATCCTGGGCGGCATGATCGCCTCGGCCCTGGTCGGCACCTTCCTGGGCATCCTGCTGGCCTATGGCTTCGTCGAGCCGCTGGGCGGCCTGCTGGAGCAGAAGGTCGAGGACGCCGGCAAGGAGTTCCAGTGCATCAAGACCACGCTGCTGGCCAGCATGCAGGGCTACGCGCCCCAGGTGGCGATCGAGTTCGGGCGCAAGGTGCTGTTCTCGGGCGACCGACCCAGCTTCAGCGAGCTGGAACAACACGTGAAGAAGAAGTGATGACGCGCCTCAACCCCAACGGAGAGCGCCATGGCCGGTGATGCAAAAAAGCTGCAGCCGATCATCATCAAGAAGGTCAAGAAGGGCGGCCATGCGGCGCATGGCGGGGCGTGGAAGATCGCCTACGCCGACTTCGTGACCGCGATGATGGCCTTCTTCCTGCTGATGTGGCTGCTGGGCAGCACGTCCGAAGGTGACAAGAAGGGCATCGCCGACTACTTCCAGAGCCCGCTGAAGGTGGCGCTGCTCAACGGCGGCTCCGGCTCGGGCGATTCCAGCTCGGTGCTCAAGGGCGGCGGCCAGGACCTGACGCGCTCCAGCGGCCAGGTCAAGAAGGGCGATGTGCAGGCGCCGCGCAACACCATCAACCTGCAGGCGCTGCGCCACGAGCAGCGCGTGGCCGAGGCCGCCAAGCTGCAGGAGCTGAGCGAGCAGGTCGAGAGCGAGCTGAAGAACAACGCCAAGCTGGCGCAGTACGCCTCGCAGATCAAGCTGGACCTGACGCGCGACGGCCTGCGCATCCAGATCGTCGACGCGCTGAACCGGCCGATGTTCGACAGCGGCAGCGCGGTGGTGAAGCCCTACATGCGCGAGCTGCTGCGCGCCATCGGCAGCGTGCTGGTGGAGGTGCCCAACCGGCTGACGCTGGAAGGCCACACCGACGCCCAGCCCTTCGGCGCGGGCGGCGCGGGCTACAGCAACTGGGAGCTGTCGGCCGACCGCGCCAATGCCTCGCGGCGCGAACTGATCGCCGGCGGCCTGACCGAGGAGCGCGTGCTGCGGGTGCAGGGCCTGGCCAGCAGTGCCCCCTTCAACCGCGACGATCCGGTCGACCCGCAGAACCGGCGCATCAGCATCATCGTGATGAACCGTGATGCCGAGGACCGCTTCTACCGGCCCACGGCCGACCGCGTCGAGCCCCCCGCACCCGAGGCAGAACCCTCGATCCGGCCGGAAAAGCCCGCGCTGGTGTCAAGTCCGGCAACGGCCGGCCGATAAGACCCCATCGGCCCGTCCCGACCCGCCATCCCCACCCTCTCCACGCCCCGCTTCCGAGGACAGACATGAGCAATCCCTCCGACCTCAAGTTCCTGGTCGTCGACGACT
>CALMIF010000324.1 GCA_937864045.1 uncultured Aquabacterium sp.
TCATCGTCGACCTGCGCGAGGCCATCGGCAAGGGCCTGGACGTGCGGCCGATCCCGAACATGGTCAACCACGAGACCAACGAACTGTTCTTCGAGAACCTGGAGATCCCGGCCGAGAACCTGATCGGCGAGGAAGGCCAGGGCTTCAAGTACATCCTCGACGGCCTGAATGCCGAGCGCACGCTGATCGCCGCCGAATGCATCGGCGACGGCTACTGGTTCATCGACCGCGTCAGCAAGTACGTCAGCGAGCGCGTGGTCTTCGGCCGGCCCATCGGCCAGAACCAGGGTGTGCAGTTCCCCATCGCCGAGGCCTTCATCGAGGTGGAAGCGGCCAACCTGATGCGCTGGAAGGCCTGCGATCTGTTCGACGCGCACCTGCCCTGTGGCGCCGAGGCCAACATGGCCAAGTACCTGGCGGCCAAGGCCAGCTGGGAAGCGGCGAATGCGGCCATCCAGTTCCACGGCGGTTTCGGCTTCGCCTGCGAATACGACGTGGAGCGCAAGTTCCGCGAGACCCGGCTCTACCAGGTGGCGCCGATCAGCACCAACCTGATCCTGAGCTTCGTCGCCGAGCACGTGCTCGGGCTGCCGAGGTCGTTCTGATGGCTTCGCAACTCCCTCTGGACGGCATCACCGTCGTCACGCTGGAACACGCGATCGCCGCGCCCTTCTGCACCCGCCAGCTGGCCGACCAGGGCGCGCGGGTGATCAAGATCGAGCGGCCGGGCGTGGGCGACTTTGCCCGCGCCTACGACAGCCGCGTGGATGGTCTCGCCAGCCATTTCGTCTGGACCAACCGCAGCAAGGAAAGCCTGAGCCTGGACCTGAAGGCCGATGCGGCGGGAGAGATCCTCGACAAGCTGCTGGCGGGCGCCGACGTGCTGGTGCAGAACCTGGCGCCTGGCGCCGCAGCGCGCATGGGCCTGAGCTTCGAGGCCCTGCATGCGCGCTTCCCGAAGCTGATCGTCTGCGACATCTCGGGTTACGGTGAGGACGGCCCCTACCGCGACAAGAAGGCCTACGACCTGCTGATCCAGAGCGAGTCGGGCTTCGTCTCGATCACCGGCACGCCCGACGAGCCCAGCAAGGCGGGCTGCTCGATTGCCGACATCGCTGCGGGCATGTACGCCTACACCGGCATCCTGAACGCGCTGATCCAGCGTGGCCGCACGGGCTTGGGCCGGCACATCGACGTCAGCATGCTGGAGGCGATGACCGAGTGGATGACCTACCCGCTGTACTACGCGTACAAGGGCGCCACGCCGCCGCCGCGCGCTGGTGCGGCCCACGCCACCATCTACCCCTACGGCCCGTTCGCCACCGGCGACGGCAAGACGGTGATGCTGGGCCTGCAGAACGAGCGCGAGTGGGTCAACTTCTGCAAGGCCGTGCTGCTGCAGCCGGCCCTGGCCACCGATGTGCGCTTCGACGCCAACGCCAAGCGCACCGCAGCGCGCGCCGAACTGAAGGCGCTGATCGAGCAGGCCTTCGCCAGCCTGACGGCGGCCCAGGTCGTCGAGCGACTGGATGAGGCCGGCATCGCCAATGCCCAGGTCAACACCATGGCCGACGTCTGGGCCCATCCGCAACTGCAGGCCCGCAACCGCTGGACCGAAGTGCAGACGCCCGCCGGCCCGGTGCCCGCGCTGCTGCCGCCGGGCTGCACCGAGGCGCGCATGGACGCCGTGCCCGCGCTGGGCCAGCACACGCGCAGCGTGCTGGCCGGGCTGGGCTACACCGAACAACAGATCGACGCCCTGGCGAGCGCCGGCACCATCTGAGGAGACGACCGAATGAGCCAAGACACCACGGCCCAGCTGGCGCAGTTCGCCGCCACGCTGAAGTTCAGCGACATTCCCGCGCCGGTGCTGCGCCGCGCGGAAGACCTGTTCCTCGACTGGTTCGCCTCGGCCCTGGCCGGCAAGGGCGCGCGGCCGGTGGAAAGCATCACCCGCTTCATGCGCCGCATGGGGCCGGACAGCGGGCCCAGCCAGATCCTGATCGACCGCAGCAGCAGCAGCCCGCTGGTGGCGGCGGTGGCCAATGCCGCGGCCTCGCATTTCGCCGAGCAGGACGACGTGCACAACGGCAGCGTGTTCCACCCGGCCGCCGTCGTCTTTCCGCCGGCCCTGGCCGTGGCCCAGGCCATCGGCGCCAGCGGTGCCGACCTGCTGGCCGCCAGCGTCGTGGGTTATGAGGTCGGCATCCGCGTCGGTGAATTCCTGGGCCGCTCGCACTACCGCATCTTCCACACCACCGGCACGGCCGGCACCGTGGCTGCCGCGGCGGCGGTGGGCTGGCTGCTGAAGCTGGACGCCACGCAGATGCGCCATGCCTTCGGCTCGGCCGGCACGCAAGCCGCGGGACTGTGGGAGTTCCTGCGCACCGCCGCCGACAGCAAGCAGCTGCACACCGCGCATGCCGCCGGCGCCGGGCTGACCGCCGCCTACCTGGCGGCCGACGGCTTCACCGGCGCGCAGGCCATCTTCGACGGCACGCAGGGCATGGCTGCCGGCATGTCCACCGACAGCGACGCCGCCAAGCTGGCCGATGGCCTGGGCACGCGCTGGACGCTGGCCGAGACCTCGTTCAAGTACCACGCCAGCTGCCGCCACACCCACCCCGCCGCCGACGCGCTGCAGGTGCTGATGCGCGAGCACCGCATCGCCGCCGACCAGGTGGCCAAGGTGGTGACGCAGGTGCACCAGGGCGCCATCGACGTGCTGGGCCCCGTGGTCGACCCGCAGACGGTGCACCAGGCCAAGTTCTCGATGGGCACGGTGCTGGGGCTGGTGGCGGTGAAGGGTTTCGCCGGCCTGACCGAGTTCGACGCCGACTACAAGGCGGCGCCGGTGGTGGCCTTCCGCGAGAAGGTCAGCATGGTGCTCGACGCCGAGGTCGACACCGCCTACCCGGCGCGCTGGATCGGCAAGGTGCAGGTCACCACCACCGACGGCCGCGAGCTGGCCGCCCGGGTCGACGAGCCCAAGGGCGACCCCGGCAACACGCTGAGCCGGCCCGAGCTCGAAGACAAGGCGCAGCGTCTGGCCGCCTACCGCGGCGGTGCGACGGCGGCCGAGATGCAGGCTGTGATCGAACAGGTGTGGGGCCTGGCCAAGGCCGCCAAGGTGCCGACCTTCCTCGCATGACCGCCCCTCTTCATCGCAGCCTGCTGTTCGTCCCGGGCCACCGGGCCGACCGCTTCGACAAGGCCCTGGCCGCCGGCGCCAGCGCGGTGATCATCGACCTCGAAGATGCCGTCGCACCGCCGGACAAGGACGCCGCCCGCGACGCGCTCGGCGCCTGGCTGCGGCCCGGGCACGCGGTGATCGTGCGCATCAACAGCGCCGACACGCCCTGGTTCGAGCGCGACCTGGCGCTGTGCGGCGCCCCCGGCGTGGCCGGCGTGATGCTGCCCAAGGCGGAATCCGCCGACACCCTGGCCCGGGTGACCGCGGCCGGTGCCCGCGGCCTGCTGCCGCTGGTGGAAAGCGCCGCCGGCATCGCCAACCTCGACGCCATCGCCCGCGCGCCCGGCGTGTGGCGCCTGGCCTTCGGCTCGATCGATCTGCAGGTCGACCTGGGGCTGAAGGACGCGACCGAGGACGAGCTGCTGCCGTTCCGGCTGCAACTGGTGCTGGCCTCGCGGCTGGCCGGCATCGGCGCGCCGGTGGACGGCGTCAGCACCGCCATCGACGATGCGGAGCGCCTGAGGCTGGACGTGGCGCGTGCGCGCCGCCTGGGCTTTGGCGGCAAGCTCTGCATTCATCCGAAGCAGGTGGCGGGCGTGAACGCTGGCATGGCACCCAGCGCGGCCGAGCGCGACTGGGCCCGGCGCGTGACCGATGCGGCGGCCGCGGCCGGCGGCGCGGCGGTGGCGGTCGACGGCAAGATGGTCGACAAGCCGGTGCTGCTGCGCGCCGAGGCGATCCTGCGCGAGAGCGCCTAGCCTCAAGCCAGGGCGCGTGCCTTGGCCATCGCCTGCGCCGCGGCCACCTCGGGCTCGGTCAGCGCGGGCAGGCGGATGTCGAACACCGCGCCGCCCTCGGGGTGGTTGCGGGCGCGGATGCGGCCGTCGTGGCCGGCCATGATCTTTCGGCAGATGGCCAGGCCCAGGCCGGTGCCGCCGCTGCCGTCCTTGGTGCGGCTGCTCTGCACGAAGGACTCGAAGATCGATTCCAGCTCGGCCGGCGGAATGCCCGGGCCGTGGTCGCGCACGCTGATGCGGTGCTCGCCGCCGGGCTCGGCCTGCCAGTCGATGCGGATGGCGCTGCCCTCGGGCGCGAAGCGGATCGCGTTGGCCAGCACGTTGCGCAGCACCTGGCCCAGGCGGAAGGCGTCGCCCGACACCCACAGCGCCGGTGCACCGTCCGGCGGCAGCTCCAGCCGCAGGCTGCGGGCCTGGGCCAGGCCCTGCAGCTCGTCGACCACTGCCCACAGCGCCGGCGCGATGTCCTGCGGCGTGCGCTGGATCTCGCCGACCGGGCTGTCCAGCCGCGACAGGTCGAGCAGGTTGTTCACCAGCACCAGCATGCGCTGGCCGGCGCCGTGGATGCTGGCGAACATGGCCTGCAGCCGGGGCTGGGCGGCGCTGCGGGTGTTGCCCAGCTCGGAGAAGCCCAGGATCGACTGCAGCGGCGTGCGCAGCTCGTGGCTGATGTTGGCCAGGAACTCGCCCTTGGCGGCGTTGCTGCGCTCGGCCGCGTCCTTGGCCTCCAGCGTGCGCTGCGCGGCCTCGCGGAACTCGGTCACGTCCATCAGGCAGGCGATCACGCCGGCCGGCTGGCCGCTGGCGTCGGTGAAGGGCGTCACCCGCATCATCACGTCGCGCGGCAGGCCGTCGCTGTCGAGGATCTGCTCCTCGTAGCTGACCGGCTGCATCGACGCGATGGCCAGCTGCTCCTGCGCCTCGTGCGGGGCGGCCAATTGGGCCGGGTACAGCCGGCCCAGGTTGCAGCCAATGGTCCGCTCGGCCGCGATGCCGGTCACGTCGACCCAGGCCTGGTTCACCCGCAGGAACTTGCCTGTCACGTCCTTCACCACCATCGGGATGGGGCTGACCTGGAACAGCCGGTCGGTGAAGGCGTCCTGCGCGGCCAGGTCGCCCCGGGCGGCCTGCAGGTCGTGGCGCACCGCCTCATGGCCACGCAGGCTGCGCCAGGCCAGCACGGTCGCCGCGCCCAAGGTCAGCAGCAGCAGCAGGGTGCCGCCGGCCACGTTCAGGCCCACCGTGCGCAGCTGGGCCCGCAGCACGGCCTCGGGGGTCTCCACCAGCACCACCAGGGGCTGGCGGCGGGCGGTGCGCCAGGCCATGAACATCGGCGTGCCGTCCAGACCCGGGCCCTGCATCAGGCCATGTTCGCGCCCGGCGCGCAGGGCGTCGGCCACCAGCGGGTGGTCCTTCAGCCAGTCGCCGGCGGCACGGTGGCCGTTGGCCGCCGGCGCCAGCAGCTGCCCGCCGTAGGACAGCAGCGAGGCGCTCAGCGGCGTGCCCTGCAGCAGCAGGTCGTACTGGTTGGCGAAGTAGTCGGGGTTGACCGTGGCCACCATCCAGGGGCTGTCGGCCTCGCCGGCGCGCAGCGGCTTGAGCAGGGGCAGCACATGGGCGCTGCGCAGGCTGGCGGCGCCGGCCTGGCCCGGCTGGCTGGCCAGGTCGGCCAGGTCGCGCCCAGGCAGCAGCGCGCCCACGCCCGGCACCGTTCCGGGCGCCGGCAGCAGGCTGTGCGGCAGGCGCAGGCCCACGTTGCCGGGCGACGAGCTGGCCAGCACCTGCCCCTGGGCATCGAGCAGGCTGATGCTGCGCAGGAAGGGCAGGGCCTGCACCGACTGCTGCAGCATCGGCGACAGCTGGCCCAGGTCTTCGCGCCGGGCCTTCAGCCGCGCCGCCTCCAGCGCCGCGGCCATCGCCAGGTCCACCGCGTTGAAGGTGCGGTTGGCGTGGTCCTCCAGCACCCGGGCGTACAGCGCGCCCTGCTCGGTGATGGTCGATTCGAGCTCGCGCCGCTCATAGGCCAGGAAGCCCAGCGCCGCTGCCAGGATCAGCGCCGCCGCGCCGCCACCCAGGCCCAGCAGCCAGCGGCTGTGCAGCCAGGGCGGCAGGGCAGCGGCGCCAGTGCCGGCGTCGCGGGCGGAGGTTGCGCGCTGCATCGACGGGCGCCGGCCGCGCCTAGCGGCGCACGACGATCTCGGCCAGGCCGTTGCGCTTGGCCGCGGCCTCCAGCCGGCCGTCGCGCTTGATGGCGGCGACAAACTCGTCCACCCGCGCCAGCCAGGCGTCGTCACCCGGCTTCACCGGGTAGGCATAGGGCAGCAGGTGGAAGGCCTGCGTGGGCGACACCAGCCGCGCCCAGTCGGCGTTGTCCAGCAGGCGCCGGCTGTAGGGGTAGTCGGTCATGAAGACGTCGACGCGGCCGGCCTCCAGTTCCTGCTCGCGCGTCTGCGGCGGCTTCAGCACCACCAGCTTGGCCTTCTTCAGCTCGGCGGCCATCACCGGCTCCATGAAGGTGCCGGCCTGCACCGCCACCTGCACGCCGGGCTGGTCGATGTCGGCGAAGCCCTTGATGCGGCTGGATCGGGTGGTGATGCCGTAGATGTCGCTCTGCAGGTAGGGCTGGCTGAACTTGAGCTTCTCGGCGCGCGCCGGCAGCACCGCCACCGCGTGCATGGCGATGTCGCAGCGGTCGGTCGTCAGGTCCTCGATCAGCTTGGGGAAGGACGACTCGACGTACTGCAGCTTGACCTTCAGGTCCTGCGCCAGCGCGGCCGACAGGTCGATGTCGATGCCCACCAGCTGCTGGGTGCGCGGGTTGCGCCAGGTGATGCCGTAGTAGTCGGGCCAGATGCAGACCTTCAGCGTGCCGCTCGCCTGGACCCGATCCAGCACCGGGCCGGCCAGGGTGGCGGGCGCCAGGGTCAGCAAGGCCAGGCCGGACAGCAGCGCGGCCAGCGTGGGACGGATGAGGCCCGCGCGGGTCGGTCGGGAGGTGGCCATGGCGGTGGTGGCGCCAGGGGCGGCAAGCCGCAGGCGCAGGGGTTGTGCAACAACCGTCAGTGTCGCACCGCCGCCCCGCGGACAGGGGCTTGCGCAGCCTTAAGTGATAAAAAGGAACGTGTCATAAACCGTGCTTTTGCAGGGCATCTCCTGTCGGCACACGGCCCGCGGGTCACAGGTCGGTGCGCAACTGCCACAGCTCCGGGAACAGCTCCACGTCGAGCATGCGCTTCAGGTACCCCGCGCCGCTGGTGCCGCCGGTGCCGCCCTTCATGCCGATGATGCGGGTGACGGTCGTCAGGTGCCGGAAGCGCCAGAGGCGGAAGGCGTCCTCCAGGTCGGTGAGTTCCTCGCCCAGCTGGTACAGGTCCCAGTGGGTGGCGGTGTCGCGGTAGACCACCAGCCAGGCCTGCTCGACGGCGGCATCAGCCGCGTACGGCAGCGTCCAGTCGCGCTGGGTGTGGCTGGCCGGCACGGCCAGGCCGCGGCGCGCCAGCAGGCGCAGCGCCTCGTCGTACAGCGACGGCGCGCGCCACGCCGCCTCCACCTCGGCCAGGCGCTGCGGGCTGTGCGCATGGGGCTGGAGCATCGCCGCGTTCTTGTTGCCCAGCATGAACTCGATGCAGCGGTACTGCCAGCTCTGGAAGCCGGAAGACCTCGCCAGGTAGGGCCGGATCGCGCTGTACTCCGGCGGCGTCATCGTCGCCAGCACGTCCCAGGCATGCACCAGCTGTTCCATGATGCGGCTGACCCGCGCCAGCATCTTGAAGGCCGGCGCCAGCTGGTCGGCGGCGATCGCGGCCACCGCGGCGCGCAGCTCGTGCAGCATCAGCTTCATCCACAGCTCGCTGGTCTGGTGCTGCACGATGAACAGCAGCTCGTCGTGCGCCGGCGACAGCGGATGCTGGGCGCTGAGCACGGCGTCCAGGTGCAGGTAGTCGCCGTAGCTCATGTCGGCGCTGAAGTCGAGCTGGGCGCCTTCGTGGCGCGGCAGCTCTGCCGGCAGGGCAGGTGCCGGCGCAGCCGGTTCGCCTTCCGCGCCGAAGCCGAACGGGCAGCCGCTCATTTGTCCGCACTCCGGTCACTGCGTGACCACCTCCCCGGGGGAGGGGAGTGCTTCCTTCGGAGCGGCCGTGCGGAAGCGCTCACGTCACCACCCCGCGCTGGTTGAAGCGTGGCTCGCGCCACTCGCCGCTGACCAGCACCTGGCGCAGTTGCTCGACGGCGTCCCACACATCGGCAAAGCGCGTGTACAGCGGCGTGACGCCGAAGCGCAGGATGTCCGGCAGGCCGTCCGCCGCATCGCCGGCGCGGAAGTCGCCCACCACCTGCCGGGCGATCAGTGCCTGCACCACGGCAAACGCCCCACCGGCGCGGCCGGCGTCGCTGTCGCCATCGAAGGCCAGGCAGACCTGGCTGCCGCGCTGGGCGTCGGCATCGGGCGACGCGAAGACCAGGCCATGCCCGCCGCAGCGCTGCTGCACCAGGGTGATGAACAGCCGCGTCAGCGCCAGCGACTTGGCGCGGATGGCCGCCATGCCGCCCAGCGATTGCGCGGCCAGCAGGGTGTCGACACCACATTCCAGCGCCGCCATCGCCAGCACCGGCGGCGTGCCGCACAGGTAGCGCGCCATGCCCGGCGCCGGCTGGTAGCCGGCCTCGAAAGCGAAGGGCGCCGCATGGCCGTGCCAGCCGGCCAGCGGCTGCCAGGCGCGGCCGGCATGCGCGGGCCGGGCCCAGCAGAAGGCCGGCGCGCCGGGCCCGCCGTTGAGGTACTTGTAGCCGCAGCCGACTGCGAAGTCGGCGCCATCCGCGGCCAGCGCCACCGGCACGGCGCCGGCCGAGTGCGCCAGGTCCCACACCGTCAGCGCGCCGGCGCCATGGGCGGCGGCGCTGAGCGCGGCCATGTCGTGCAGCCGGCCGGTGCGGTAGTTCACCTGCGTGAGCATCAGCACTGCGGTGCGGCCGTCCAGCGCGGCGGGAATGTCCTCGGGCCGGTCGACCAGGCGCAGCATGCAGCCATGCAGGCGGCCCAGGCTCTCGGCGATGTACAGGTCGGTCGGGAAGTTGCTGCGCTCGCTGACGACCACCGTGCGTGCCGGGTCACGTTCACGCTGCAGCTGCAGCGCGGCCGACAGCACCTTGAACAGGTTCACGCTGGTCGAGTCGGCCACCACCAGTTCACCCGCGCCCACGCCCACCAGCGGCGCGATCTTGTCGCCGATGCGCTGCGGCAACGCCATCCAGCCGGCGGCGTTCCAGCTGCCGATCAGGCCCTGGCCCCACTCCTGCTGCACCACCTGGGCGACCCGTGCCGGCGTGGCGCGGGGCAGCACGCCCAGCGAATTGCCGTCCAGGTACACCAGGCCGTCGGGGATGTCGAACAACTGGCGCAGCGGCGCCAGGGCGTCGTCGGCGTCCAGCGCCAGGGCGGCGTCGCGGGTCAAAGCGGTCATCGGGGAGTCCTTCAAAGGCTGCGGAGCACGGCCCGCACGGGGGAGGCGTCGGCCGTCATCAGCTTCAGGGGCAGGGCGATCAGCTCGTAGTCGCCCTCGGCCACGTTGTCGAGCACCAGGTTCTCCAGCACCCGCAGGTCGCGCCGGCGGATCACCTGGTGGCTGGGCAGGGTCTTGCTGGCGGCGGGGTCGATGCTGGCGGTGTCGATGCCGATCAGCCGCACGCCGGCGTCGGCCAGGCGCTCGACGGTGGCCGGCGCGAAGGCGGCGAGGTCGCCATCCCAGCCGTCGGGCTGGCGGGCGTAGGTGCGCACCAGCACACGAGGTGGCAGGTCGACCAGCGCGTGTTGCAGATGGTCCCACTCGACCAGTGGCCCGCGGCCAATCGCGTGGATCACGCGGCAGGGGCCGAGAAAGGGTTCGAGGTCGAGCGCACCCACGGCCGCGCCGTCGGCGCTGTAGTGCAGCGGCGCGTCGGCATGGGCGCCGGTGTGGGGGCTGAGCGTCAGCGTGGCGACATTGACCGGGCAGCCCGGCGACAGCGTGGCCGCCCAGGTCTGCTGGTAGGGCGCATCGCCCGGAAAGACCGGCGAACCCGGCCGCACCGGCGGCGAAATGTCCCAGAGTCGTCGCATCGGCGGCATGATAGGCGGCGCCGATTTGATTGACAACTAAAGTAAATTGATGGGGAATCGCCGGGCGGGCATGACGCCTTCGGGCTCATTGCGGACGTTCCTGCCTGGCGTTTTGTCTTGCTGACGCTTCGCAGCGTTCGCTGCACCGCGCCGGGTCTCGCCCCGGCAGGCGAGTGACTTTCTTGCGGCGGCAAGAAAGTCACCAAAGAAGCGCCGAACCAAACTGGGCGCGCCAGACCTGCGCGCTTGTCCAGGCCATGGCGCTTCGCCTCGCCTGTCCGGCTCGAACAT
>CALMIF010000325.1 GCA_937864045.1 uncultured Aquabacterium sp.
CCGGCACGTGCAGCAGCACGTCGGCCGGGCCGAAGCCCAGGTAGTGCCCGCGCCAGACCATGTTGCGCAGGTCGTCGCCCATGTCCTCGCCGGCATTGAACGGCAGCAGCGAGAGCTTCACCCCCAGCGCCTTGGCCAGCGCCTCGGCCAGCGCCACGTCGATGCCCTTGCCGCCGCTGTTGAAGGGCGGCAGGTCGTTGTAGACGCCGACGACCAGGGTGCCGCGCTCCTGGATGCGCTGCAGCGCGGGCTTGTCCTGGGCCAGGGCTGGCAGCGCCGCCCCGGCCAGCACAGCCGCGCCAGCCTGCAGCCAGGTGCGGCGCGACGAGGTCGTGTTGTTCATGCTTGTCTCCTGCCGGCGGATCGAGCCAGCCACCGGTGAATGTGAGTGCCGCAGATTCCGTCGCGAGCGGGTCGAGGTTGCGTCGAGCAGCGCAGCCGTACACCCGTACGGCGAGCAGCGCAGGCGCAAGATCGGCCCGCGCAGCAGGAAACTTCGGTGCTCACATCGGCTTCTCGCGGCGGGTTTCCAGGTACGACTTGATGGCCCAGGTCGCTTCCTGGTTCAGGATGCCTTCGAACGGCGGCATGTAGACCGCGCCGTTGCGCACCTTGCCGCGGCGCACGCTGGTGGTGTAGTACTCGTCGATCTCGGCGATGCAGGCGCTCTTCTTCTTGGCGTCCTTCAGGCCGGCGCAGTCGTTGTCGAGCTTGCGCAGGTCGGGTGCGATGCCACCGGAGATCGCCTCCAGGCCGTGGCAGCGGGCGCAGTTCTGGTTGTAGGCCGAGCTGCCGGTCTTGATCGCCTTGTCGTTGGCGCGGTAGGGGTTCTCGGCCAGCCACTTGTCGCCCAGCTGCGGCAGGTCCTTGGTGTCGACGGCCTGCGGCGTCACGTCGCCATGGGCGGCGGCCAGGCCGGCGGCCAGGGCCAGCGCAGTGAACAGGGCGGCGGCGCGGCCGCGGCGGGTCGGGTTCTGGGTCTGGGGGGTCATGCGGTGTCTCCGTCCGGGTTGTGACAAATCTGGCGGCATGCGACTGCAAGGCACATGCCAGACATTGTCGGGGCGGCGACAAGCCCCCCGATGCGGGCCATGCCCGACGCGGTTGCTCAGAAAGCGAACGATCGGGCACCTCGGCGGTACGATCAGCGCCGCTGGAACAGATCAGTGTTCGAAAGTGAAGCACTCGCCCCGGCCCGACTTTTGCAGTGGAGCCGCCCGGCCCGGCATCACCGGGCCAGCACAACAACCGGCCACGCGGCGTCGCAGCGCCCGGGCCCACGGAGACAAGCCGCCGCCAGGCGGTGCAGGAGACAGCGCAATGCGAGGGCCATTCCATCCGGCGTCCGGCGTCCTGGGCAACCACGGCATCGGCGTGCGCCGCGGCGACGAACAGGTGCGACCCATCGCCGCGGGGCTGAAACTGGGACCGGACCACATCGACAAGATCGACCAGAGCCACGAACGCTGCGTGGCCCTGGGCGTGTCGCGCATCGAGCGCCCCGACCACAACCCGCTGGGACGCAGCGACCTGGCCGTGGTGCGCGACCGCAACCTGCGCCTGCACGACCATGCCGCGCCGGTGATGGAGATGCTCTACGAGCAGATCGTCAACACCGAGAGCATGGTCGTGCTGTGCGACGCCACCGGCACCATCATCCACAGCATCGGCGACGACGACTTCCTGGCCCGCGCCAGCAAGGTGGCGCTGCAGCCGGGCGTGAACTGGAGCGAGAGCACCAAGGGCACCAACGCCATCGGCACCGCGCTGATCGAGGAGGTGCCCACGCTCGTGCATGCCGACGAGCACTACATGCACGCCAACCACTTCCTGACGTGTTCGGCCGCGCCCATCCTCGACCCGCGCGGCAACATCCTGGGCGTGCTGGACGTGACCGGCGACCACCGCAGCTTCCACCAGCACACGATGGCGCTGGTGAAGATGTCGGCGCGCATGATCGAGAACCACTGGCTGACCGACGACTACCGCAACGTGATGCGGCTGCACTTCCACAGCCGGGTCGAGTTCATCGGCACGCTGATGGAGGGCATCCTGGCGGTGGCCGCCGACGGCAAGCTGGTGGGCGCCAACCGCGGCGCACTGGAGCAGCTGGGCCTGAGCGGCGCCGCGCTGCGCATGCACAGCCTCACCACGCTGTTCGGCACCACGGTGGGCGCCCTGGTCGACCGCTTCCGCAGCCCGCTGGCCACGCCGATGCCGGTGCAGCTCAACGGCGGGCGGCAGTTCCACATCCACGCCCGCTTCAACTGGCCGGTGTGGGCCAGCCTGTCGGACGCGGTGAACAGCCAGGCCGGCCCAGCGTCGGGCGCCAGCGCCGCCACCGAGCCCTCGGTGCCGCAGGTGCAGACCATCCCCCCCGCCGCGCCGGGCGACGGCGCCCCGCGCGGCAGCGGGCCCAACTCCGGCGGCCTGGCCCAGCTGCGCACCGGCGATGCCCAGGTGGCCAGCGTCATCGACAAGCTGCGCCGCGTGCTCGACCGCGACATCCCGGTGCTGATCCTGGGCGAGACCGGCACCGGCAAGGAGCTGCTGGCGCGCGCCATCCACGTCGACTCGGCCCGCGCCAAGCAGCCGTTCGTGGCGGTGAACTGCGCGTCCATCCCCGAGACCCTGATCGAGGCCGAGCTCTTCGGCTACGAGGACGGCGCCTTCACCGGCGCCCGGCGCAAGGGCGCGGTGGGCAAGATCGTGCAGGCCAACGGCGGCACGCTGTTCCTCGACGAGATCGGCGACATGCCGGTGGCCCTGCAGGCGCACCTGCTGCGCGTGCTGCAGGAGCGCCAGGTCACGCCGCTGGGCAGCACCAAGAGCGTGGCGGTGGACGTCAACATCATCTGCGCCACGCACCGCAACCTGCGCGAGATGATCGACGCCAAGACCTTCCGCGAGGACCTGTTCTACCGCCTCAACGGCCTGGCCGTGCGCCTGCCGCCGCTGCGCGAGCGCAGCGACCTGCTGGCCCTGGTGCGGCGCATCCTGGACCAGCTGACCGAAAACGGCGGGGGTGGCGGCGGCAGCCGGCAGCGCCACCTGCAGCCCGACGCCGAGGTGCTGCGCCTGTTCCAGCACTATTCCTGGCCGGGCAATGTGCGCCAGCTGTTCAACGTGCTGCGCACCGCGGCGGTGATGGCCGCCAGCGAGCCGGTGATCACCCGCGAGCACCTGTCCGACGACTTCCTCGACGAGGCCTGCGCGGCGCAGAGCGCACAGCAGGCCGCCGCCGAGCCGGCGCCGGTGGTGCCGGCTGCGGCAGCGCCGG
The DNA here is from genome assembly GCA_937864045.1 of uncultured Aquabacterium sp. Taxonomy (GTDB): domain Bacteria; phylum Pseudomonadota; class Gammaproteobacteria; order Burkholderiales; family Burkholderiaceae_C; genus Pseudaquabacterium. The sequence continues at coordinate 3,281 of CALMIF010000325.1, forward strand.
TCGTTGCCGCCCAGCCCGCCGCCGCCCAGCCGATGCAGCCGGCGCCCGGCACCGCCGCCCCGCCCACGCCGCGCTGGTCGGGCGAGACCGCCAGTGCGCCGCGCTCGCTGGAGGAAATGGAGATCGACGCCATCCGCCGCGCCGTCGACGAGGCCGGCGGCAACATCTCCGAGGCGTCCAAGCGCCTGGGCATCAGCCGCAACACCATCTACCGCAAGCTGCGCTGGAACGCGCCGAAATAGGCGCCGCCGCTCAGGGTGCACTGGCGGCCGGCGCCGGTGGTGCGACCGGCGCGGCCAGCACCTCGGCCTCCACCTGGCGCCAGGCGCGCTGCCAGTTCAGCGCATGCCAGGGCGCCTGCGCCCAGCCCGCCGGCAGGCTGGGCCAGGCCGGCGGCGGCGCGGTCTCGTCGTCGCCCCGCTCCACCGCGGCGCGCGCCTGCGCCAGCAGGTCGGTCCAGTAGCGGGCGTGCTGCAGCGGCGCATCGGCCGGCAGCGGCGGGCCCTGCTCGCCGATGAACCGTGCCGCCGGGCCGTCGGCCGCCGCCAGCGCGGCCAGGCGCTGCGCCGACTGCGCAAGCAGCGCCAGGTCGGCATCGCGGCCGTCGGGCGGGCCCACGCCGCCTTCACCCTGCAGCAGGCCGGGCGCCAGCCACAGTGCGGGGCGGCCCGGCTGCGCCAGCCGCCACACCGTCACCACCCGGCCGGCGCTGCGCGGCAGCGTCCACCAGTCGAACGGGCCGAGCCGGCCCTGGTCACCCTGCAGGCGAAGCCCGGGCAGGCGGATCGGGTCGGCGCCCAGGTCAGCAGCGGCCGGGCCCAGCCGCAGCGCCAGGCGCTCGACGCAGTGCGGGCACTGAACGGCCATGGCCTGCGCCACCTCGGCATGGGCCCAGTGGCGAATGGGCGCCCCCGACGCCGCCTGCAGGCCGGCCACGCCCAGCACCAGCTCAGGCCGCGCCCAGGGGCTGATGACGTCGGTCACCCGGGCGCCCAGCTGGCGCTGCAACTGGCAGGCCAGGGCACGCCCGAAGGCCGGGCTGGGGCCGCTGCCCAGCAGCCACCAGCGGGCGCCACGCCCGGGGCCTTCGCGCAGCAGCAGCAGGTTCGACACCCGGCCGCGGTTGCCGGCCTGGCTGTCGCCCGCCACCGCCGGCAACCACCACAGGCCCGGCCCCATGGCGACCAGCGGCTGCGCCAGGCCCCGGCAGGCGGCCGCGGCCAGCGGCGGCGCCAGGGCCAGCAGCAGTGTCAGCGCCAAGCCGGCCAGTCGCCGGGCGATCTGGGGTTTGTACTGTGCCAACACGCAGCAGCGCTGGAGCACGCCTGTCACACCGCGCGCCGCGCCGGGCGGGGTGTTCCCGAGGAAGCGGCCGCTGCAGCCGGCCGCCGGGCTGGTGGCGCGGCGGCATGTGTCTTGCTGAATCCTGACCCACGACCGACCACCAGCCGGCCGGCCAGCGGCCAGCCCGGCGACGACGACGACAACAACGAGGACATCACAGCCATGCCCCATCTTGCCGCAATGCCGGCGCCAGCCCGGCGGCCGCGCGCCGGCCTGCGCCCATGAAGATCGTGATCCTGCGCGGCGGCCAGGCGCTGCGCCGCCGCCGCGACGCCGCCGGCCCCGGCACCTCCACCCGCGAGCGTGGCGTGCTGGCCCTGGGCAATGGCAGCGGCCGCTGGGTGCTGGTGAACATGTCGCCCGGCGTGGCGCACCAGCTCGACAGCGACCTGCGCCTGGACAGCCACCTGGGCCTGCCCGAGCCCGAGGTGCGCGCCGTGGTGCTGACCGACGCCCAGGTCGACCATGTCGGCGGCCTGCTCAGCCTGCGCGACGGCGCGCCGATCGACCTCTACGCCACGCCGGCGGTCTTCGAGCAGCTGACCACCGCCCTGCCGGTGCTGCCGGTGCTGCAGCACTACTGCGGCGTGCACTGGCGCGTGGTGCCGGTGGCCGGTGACCGGCGCGTGGCGGCCTTCCGCGTCGAGGGCATGCCGACGCTGGAGTTCACCGCCGTGGCCACCCAGGTGCCGCTGCCGCCGCACCTGGCGCACCAGGCCGCGGGCGAGCAGCCGCAGGTGGGCGACAGCATCGCGCTGGCGGTGCGCGACCTGGCCACCGGCCAACGCGTGTTCTGCGCGCCGGGCCTGGCCCAGATCGGCGCCACCGAATTCGACTGGATGCGCGAGGCCGACTGCCTGCTGCTGGACAACCTGCCCGGCGACGCCGCCGCCGGCGCCGGCGGCCAGCCCTGGCTGGACCTGCTGCGCGGCATGCCGGCGCGGCACAAGGTGCTGTTTGCCGACCAGCCCGCCGCCACCCGCGACGGCTGGGCCGAACAGGGCATCGCCCTGGCCTACGATGGCATGGAGATCGAGCTGTGACACGGTGGCCCCGGACATTCCGCAGGTTTGCGGCGGGCAAGTCAGCGGCTACAACCGCAGCCCGATGACCGCCTCCACCACCGCCGGCCCGCGCCTGCAGATCGACCAGCTGGGCAAGCGCTACGGCCCGCGTGCCGCGCTGGACGGCCTGTCGCTCACCCTGCAGCCCGGCTGCTTTGCCGCGCTGCTGGGGCCCAACGGGGCCGGCAAGAGCACGCTGTTCCAGGTGCTGACGGGGCTGTTCGCCGCCGATGCCGGCCAGGTCCAGGTCGACGGCCACGACCTGCGCACCCACGCAGTGGCCGCGCTGCGCCACATCGGCGTGGTGTTCCAGGCCATGTCGCTGGACCTGGACCTGAGCGTGGCGCGCAACCTGCGCTTCCATGCCGACCTGCATGGCCTGCCGCGGGCGGTGGCGGCGCAGCGCATCGCCGAAGACACCGCCGCCGCCGGCCTGGACAAGGACCTCGACCGCCCGGTGCGGGAACTGTCGGGCGGCAACCGCCGCAAGGTGGAGCTGGTGCGCGCCCTGCTGCACCGGCCCGGCCTGGTGCTGATGGACGAGCCCACCGTGGGCCTGGACCCGAAGAGCCGGCGCGAACTGCGCCAGCGCCTGCACGACGACGTGCGCACGCGCGCCAGCAGCGTGCTGTGGGCGACGCACCTGGTGGAAGAGGCCGAAGCCGCCGACCGCGTGCTGGTGCTGCACAAGGGCAAGCTGCTGGCCGACGGCACGCCCGCCGAGGTGGCCGCGACACTCGGCGGCGGCACGCTGGAAGAAGCCTTCATCCGCGCCACCGCCTGACCTGCGCCCGAGATCCGCCTGCATTCCGGAGACCCGCATGACCGCACCCCTGCTGCGCCGCGCCGCCCTGGCCGCCGCCCTGTCCACCGCCGTCCTGGCCCAGGCCCAGGGCGTGGCCTATGTCTCAAGCGAGAAGGACGACGCGCTGGCCATCGTCGACCTGAAGACGCTCAGCGTCACCGGCACCCTGCCCAGCTGCAAGCGCCCGCGCCACCTGCAGCGCATCGGCGACGGCAGCCGCATGCTGGTGGCCTGCACCGACAGCAACCGCGCCGACATCATCGACCTGGCCACGCGCAAGGTGGTCGGCCAGCTGCCGCTGGGTGACGAGCCGGAAGCCTTCGACGTGTCGCCCGACGGCAAGACCGTCTACGTGTCCAACGAGGACGCCGGCGCGCTGAGCTTCGTGGACGTGGCCAGCGGCAAGGTCACGCGCACGGTCGAGGTGGGCAAGGAGCCCGAGGGCGTCAAGGTGGCGGCCGACGGCAAGACGGTGTGGGTCACCTCCGAGGTGGCCAACCTGGTGCACGTGGTCGACACCGCCAGCGGCAAGGTGCTGAAGAACGTCAAGGTCGGCAAGCGCCCGCGCCGCTTTGCGCTGACACCCGACGGCAGCCAGCTGTGGGTGACCAACGAGCTGGCGGCCAGCGTCACCGTGCTGTCGACGAAGGACTACAGCACCGTGGCGACGCTGGACTTCGAGGTCAAGGGCGCACGCAAGGCCGACATCACGCCCGTGGGCATCACGATGACCAGGGACGGCAAGCGCGCCTTCGTGGCGCTGGGCAAGGCCAACCACGTGGCCTTCGTCGACGTGGCCAGCCGCAAGGTGACCGACCTGGTGCTGGTGGGCAAGCGCCCCTGGAACGTGGCGCTGGACAAGGCCGAGCAGCGGCTCTATGTCGTCAACGGCCTGAGCGACGACATGACCGTGGTCGACGTGGCCGGCGCCAAGGCGCTCAAGAGCATTCCGGTGGGGCGCGTGCCGTACATGGCGCTGATCGCCGAATGAAGCGGTTCATTCCGCTCGGCCTGCTGCTGGCCCTGGGCGCGACGCAGGCCGCCACCTTCAAGGCCACGCTGCTGGTGCGCGACGACGACCCGCGCCTGGAGCGCAGCCGCACCGAGCGCCCGGCGCTGGGCCATCCCGGCGGGCCGGCAGCCCAGGGGCTGGACGTGGCGCTGAAGGAAGCCAAGCTGGAGCTGGACGCCGAGGGCGCGGCGATCACGCTGGAGACGGTGAAGGTGGGCAATGCCGCCGCCGCCCGCGACGCTGCCGCCCGGGCCGAGAAGGCCGGCGCCGCCGCCCTGCTGGCCGACCTGCCGGCCGACTGGCTGCTGGCCGCCGCCGACGCGGCCAAGGCCACGCCGCTGCTGAACATCGGCGAGTCTGCCGACCGCCTGCGCGAGGCCGACTGCCGGCCGAAGCTGGTCCACCTGCTGCCCAGCGAGCGCATGCGTGCCGACGCGCTGGCGCAGGTGCTGGCGCAGCGCCGCTGGAGCAACGTGCTGCTGCTCACCGGCCCGTCGCCCGACGACGCCGCCCGCAGCGCCACCGCGCAGGCCGCCATCAAGCGCTACGGCCTGAAGCTGGCGGCGAGCAAGCCGTTCAAGCTGTCGGCCGACCCGCGCGAGCGCGACCTGGCCAACCCGCTTCTGCTGACCGGCACGGCCGGCGGCCTGGCCTACGACGTGGTGTGGGTGGTCGACGGCGACGGCGAATTTGCCCGCACCCTGCCCTACCGCACCGCGCTGCCGCGGCCGGTGGTCGGCGATGCCGGCCTGGTGGCCCAGGCCTGGTCGCCGGCCTTCGAGCGCTACGGCGCGCCCCAGGTCAGCCGCCGCTTCGCCAAGGCCGCCGGTCGGCCGATGCAGGGCCACGACTGGGCGGGCTGGATGGCGGGCAAGGCGCTGGCCGCCGCTGCCGTGGCCGCACCGAAGGGGCCGCCAGCCGCCTTCCAGAAGGCGCTGGCCGAGGTCGAGATCGACGGCAGCAAGGGCGTGCCGCTGAGCTTCCGCGCCTGGGACGGCCAATTGCGCCAGCCGCTGCTGCTGGGCGACGGCCAGAGCGTGGTGGCGACCGCGCCGGTCGACGGCATCCTGCATCCGAAGAATGCGCTGGACACCTTGGGCGCCGATGCGCCCGAGAAGCTCTGCAAAACCCGATGAGACATGCGTTCCAGGCGCTGCGCGCCATCGTCGTCCGCGAACTGCTGAAGTTCGGGCGCCAATATGGCCGCCTCGTCTCGGCCCTGGTGCGCCCGCTGCTGTGGCTGGCGGTGTTCGCCGCGGGCTTCCGCAACGTGTTCGGCGTTGCGGTCAACGAGCCCTACGACACCTACATCCCCTACGACGTCTACATCGCGCCCGGCCTGGTCGGCATGGTGCTGCTGTTCAACGGCATGCAGAGCAGCCTGGCGATGGTCTACGACCGCGAGATGGGCCTGATGCGCCTGCTGCTGACCGCGCCGCTGCCACGCTGGTGGATCCTGTTCGCCAAGCTGACGGCAACTGCCGTGCTGAGCCTGGCGCAGGCGGCGGCCTTCGTGCTGGTGGCCTGGGCGCTGGGCACCACGCTGCCGGTGATCGGGCCGAACACGCTGCAGGTGCTGGCCGCCGCCGTGGCGTCGGCCCTGATGCTGGGCGCGCTGGGCCTGCTGCTCTCGGTGCACATCAAGCAGCTGGAGAACTTCGCCGGCACGATGAACTTCGTGATCTTCCCGATGTACTTCATGTCCACCGCGCTCTATCCGCTGTGGAAGCTGGAGGAGTCGGGCGCGGCCTGGGTCTGGCAGATCGCCCGCTTCAACCCCTTCACCCATGCGGTGGAATGGATGCGCTTTGCGCTCTACGGCAAGGACCCGGGCATCTCGCCCTGGATCGTGCTGGGCACGCTGGCGCTGTGCTTCTTCCTCGCCGCCTGGGGCTACGACCCGCAGCGCGGCTTTGGTCAACTCACCAAACGCGGCGGCTGAGCGGCATGGCCTTCTTCAACCGACCTCATCCGCATGCCCTGCCGCGCACGGCCGACCGCCAGCATGGCCTGAACATCGAGCCGATCTGGTTCGAGTGGCTGGCCCTGGGCGGCATGCTGCTGTTCGGCAGCTGGCTGCTGGGCATGCGCGGCGTGTGGGCGCTGCTGCTGGCTAGCGACCCGACCGGCATCACCCTGGTGATCATCGTGGTGTTCTTCGCCAGCACGCTGTGGTGCGGCGCCCGGAGCCGCGAGCTGCAGCGCCAGCGCCGGCTGCTGGTCACGGCCGCCGGCGACGGCTGGGCCGCCGACTACCTGGCCGCGCTGCGCAGCAAGCCGGTGGACGTCGACGCGCCGCTGGACCTGCTGCTGGAGCAGGCCCAGGGCCCGCACCACACGGCCTGGTGGGTCAACGGCATCCAGCTCAAGCTGGGCCTGCTGGGCAAGGTGATCGGGTTCTCGGTGCTGGCGCTGCAGATCGGCAACATCCAGAGCTTCGACCCCAGCCAGAGCCAGGACCTGCTCAAGAGCCTGACCCAGGGCCTGGGCATCGCGCTGCTGACGACCATGGTGGGCCTGGTGGGCAACATCCTGCTGGGCTTGCAGCTGACGCGGCTGGACCGCTACGCCGACGCCTTCGTGTCGGATTGCCAGCGGGCCGGCCTGGCCATCGGCCAAGGCGCCAGGCCCTGAGCCATGCGCAGCCGCCGCCGCACCCGGGAAGCCGAGGTCGATCCCTTCTACGACATGTTGTTCAACATGTTGATCGCCTTCGTCTTCTGCTTCATCGTCGCCCTGCTGGCGATGAACCCGCGGGCGCTGAAGGCGGGCGACATTCCGGCCAAGGCCGAATACATCATCACGGTCAGCTGGCCCGACATGAACCCCAACGACATCGACGCCTGGGTGCAGGACCCGGGCGGCAACCTGGTGTG
>CALMIF010000326.1 GCA_937864045.1 uncultured Aquabacterium sp.
CGGCGATCTTCAGGAACAGGTCGCGGTCGGGCGAGAAGTTGGCGTGCAGCGGCAGCAGGGCGCCGCCCAGCGCACGGGCGTCGGGGCCGATGGTGCCGGGCAGCAGGGCGGGGCGGGTCACGCCTTCCCAGCTGTAGCGGTCCAGCGCCGGCTGCAGGGCAGCCACCAGGGCGGCCTGCAGGCCGTGGCTGAACGAGCCGTCGACGATCACGCTTTCCAGGTCGAGCAGGCAGGCCGCGCCGTTGACGGCCAGGGCCACCGCTGCCGCCGCGTCCTGCAGCCAGGCGGTGGTGTGCGCCAGCCAGGGGGCCTGCAGGGCGCGGTCGTCGGCCACGGCGCCCGCGTCCAGGCCGTGCTGGCGGTACAGCGCCTCCAGGTTGGCCAGCGAGGCCACGCTCAGCAGCTGCGGCGGCGTGCCGTCGGGCCCGGCGGTGCCGGGGCCGTGCTGGCCGGGCAGGGCCAGCGGCAGCGAGCCGATGGCCCCGGCGTTGCCGTGCAGGCCGGCGCGCAGGTGGCTGTCCAGCACCAGGCCGCCGCCGATGAAGGTGTCGACGAAGACGTAGAGAAAGCTCGGCACGCTGCGCCCGCGACCGGCCACCAGCTCGGCCACGCAGGCGGCGGCGGTGTCGCGGATCAGCGTCACCGGCAGCTCGGTCAGCGTCGCCACGCCGGCGCGCAGGTTCACCGTGGGCCAGCGCGCGGCCACGTCGGCGGGCATGTCCAGCAGGGTCTGCCAGCCGCCCAGGCTGAACGGCGCGGCGATGCCCACGCCCTGCACCCGCGCCCATTCGGCGGGGCTGAGCAGGCGCTGCACCTCGGCCAGGCGCGCGCCGATCTCGGCCAGCAGGGTGTCGGGCTCGGGGTAGTCGTAGGCCAGGGTCCAGCGCTGGCGCACCGCGCCGGCGAAGTCGACCAGCAGCACGTCCAGGCTGCGCCGGCCGACCTTGATGCCGATGGCCAGCGCGCCGTCGGGGTTGAGCCGCAGCGGCACCGATGGCTGGCCCACCTTGCCGCGCAGGGGCGCGCCGCGCAGCAGCAGGCCGTCGGCCTCCAGCCGCTTGGTGATCAGGCTCACCGTCTGCGCGGTGAGCTGGGTCACGCGGGCGATCTCGGCGCCGGGCAGGGCGCCGTGCAGGCGGATGGCCTGCAGCACCACGCGCTCGTTGTACTGGCGCAGCCCGCCCTGGCTGGAGCCGCGGGGCTTGAGGCGCTCGGCCGTGGTGTCGTTCACCTGCGGGGGCTCAGGCCAGGCATTCCGTCGGGATCTGCTCGGGTGGCATCGCGCCGGTCATCACCGCCACGGTGTCGCTCATGCTGATCTTCTTCGGGTTCAGCACCGCGGCCCGCCTGCCGAGGCGGGCAACGTGGATGCGGTCGGCGATCTCGAACACATGCGGCATGTTGTGGCTGATCAGGATCACCGGCAGGCCCTTGTCGCGCACCCGGCGGATCAGCTCCAGCACCATGTTGCCCTCCTTCACGCCCAGGGCGGCGGTGGGCTCGTCGAGGATCACCACGTGCTCGGCAAAGGCCGCCGCACGCGCCACCGCCACGCACTGGCGCTGGCCGCCCGACAGCGTCTCCACCGCCTGCGTCATCGAGCGGATGCCCACCTTCAGGTCGGCCATGCGGGCAATCGCCGTCTCCAGCATCGCCTTCTTGTCCATCATGCGCAGCACGTTGCCCAGGAAGCCCGGGCGGCGCAGCTCGCGGCCCATGAACAGGTTCTCGGTGATGGTCATCGCCGGGGCCACGGCCAGGTCCTGGTAGCAGCATTCGATGCCGGCGCGGCGGGCGTCCATCGGCGTGCCGAAGCTCACTGGCTTGCCGTCGAGCAGGATCTCGCCCTCGTCGGGAATGGTGGCGCCCGACAGCGCCTTGATCAGGCTGGACTTGCCGGCGCCGTTGTCGCCGATGACCGCCAGGATCTCGCCGGCGCGCAGCTCGAAGTCGGCACCATCCAGCGCGGTGACCTGGCCGTAGCGCTTGACCAGGCCCTTGCCCTGCAGCACGAGTTTTTGTTGGCTCATGGTGTGTGCTCCTGCCGTGTTCAACGTGCGCCCTTGCGGGACAACTGGTCGACTGCAACCGCTGCAATCACCAGGATGCCGGTGATCAGCACCTGGTAGACCGAGGCCACGCCCATCAGCGTCAGGCCGTTGCGCAGCACGCCGACGACGACCGCGCCGATCAGCGTGCCCAGGATCACGCCGCGCCCGCCGAACAGGCTGGTGCCGCCCAGCACCACGGCGGTGATGGCGTCCAGGTTCTCGGTCTGGCCGGCGTTCGGGTCGCCCACGCCGGTGCGGGCCACGCTGAGCAGGCTGGCGATGCCGTAGAACACGCCGGCCAGCACGTAGACGCCCAGCAGCACGCGGTCGGTCGGGATGCCGACCAGGCGCGTCGCCTCGGGGTTGTTGCCGACCATGTAGACATGGCGGCCGGCGGCGGTCTCGCGCAGCCAGAACCACACGCCCAGGTACAGCACGATCATCAGCACCGTGCCGAAGCCGACCTCGGTGCCACCGATGGCGAAGGTGTTGCCCAGCCAGGTCATCAGCGGCGGCACGTCGGTCACCGTCTGCGCGTTGCTGTAAAGCTGGGTGATCGCGAACGCGATGTTCAGCGTGCCCAGGGTGACGATGAAGGGCGGCAGTTTCACCCTTGTCACCAGCAGGCCGTTGACCAGGCCGAAGCCGGCTGTCACACCGATGCCGGCCAGGATGGCCAGCGGCGCGGGCAGGCCCATCTCCACCGCCAGCTTGGTCATCACGATGCTGCCCAGGGCCATCACCATGCCGCAGGACAGGTCGATGCCGGCGGTCAGCACGATCAGGGTCTGGCCGATGGCGATCACGCCCACCACCATCACCTGCTGCAGGATCAGGCTCAGGTTGCCGCCGGTCAGGAAGTTGGGGCTCTGCGTCGCGAAGAAGGCGCAGGCGATCAACAGCGCGATGAAGGGCCCGAGCTGGCCGATCGGTGGGAGCTTCATGTCACAGCCTCAGGTGGGTGTGTAGAGCAAGGCGCGCGAAGCCGCGCCCATCAAGCGGAAGCCGCGGAACCGGCTGTGCCGGGCCGCTGGCTTCGCCCCCTTGAGGGGGAGCGGCGAAGCCGCTGCGGGGGTGGGTCCAGTTCTGGAGCGGCGTGAGCCGCTACGGGGGGGTTACTTTTTTCCCCAGCAGAGGTCGGTGCCCGTCTTCACGTCCTTGCTGTCGACACCAGCCATCGCCTTGCTGGCGATCAGCGTCACACCGGTGTCGGTGTAGCCGGCCACCTTCTTGCCGGTCTTGGCGTACTCGACGCCGGCTTCCACACCCATGGCCGCCATCTTCAGCGGGTACTGCTGGCTGGTGGCGGCGATGACGCCCGCGCCCACGTCGGCGATGCCCGCGCAGCCGCCGTCGACGCTGACGATGATCACGCCCTTGTCCTTGCCGGCCTTCTTCAGCGCATTGAAGGCGCCGGCGGCGGCGGGCTCGTTGATGGTGTAGACCACGTTCACGTCACCGGCCTTCTGCAGGCAGTTCTCCATCGCGGTCTGGCCCTTGGCGCGGTCGCCGAAGCTGTCGGCCATGCACACCACCTCGGCGGCCTTGCCCAGCTCGTTGCTCTTGGCGTCGGGCGCGGCCAGGCCGAAGCCCTTCAGGAAGCCGTTGTGCCGCTGCGCGCCCACCGGGTGGCCGGGGAACAGGTCCAGCGTGACGATCTTGGCCGGCTTGCCGCCGAGCGCGGCCTTGGCGTACTGGCCGATCAGCTCGCCGGCCTTGTAGTTGTCGGTGGCGAACAGGGCGTCGGTGGCGTCCTGCGGGTCGGTGGGGCTGTCCAGCGCGATCACCATCACGCCCTTGTCGCGCGCCTTCTTCAGCGCCGGCACGATGGCCTTGCTGTCGCTGGGCGTGATCAGGATGGTCTTGGCACCGGCGGCGATCATGTTCTCCAGGTGGGCGATCTGGCCGGCGTTGTCGCCGTCGGTCTTGCCCGCACCGCTGAGCAGCTTGGCGCCCTTGGCCTTGGCGGCGGCCTCGGCGCCTTCCTTCATCTTCACGAAGAACGGGTTGGTCTCGGTCTTGGTGATCAGGCCAATGACGGGCTGGGCCTGGGCCAACACGCTGCCGGCAGCCAGGGCCAGGGCGGAGGCGATGAAGGTGGTGCGCATGGAACGGTCTCCTGAAGGGGCTTGGGGGTCGCTTGAGTGAGGGGCCGCTCTTGGCTGTGCTGCTTGGGGCCCGCTGCCGTTGGGGATTCAACGGATGGCGACATTCTGCGCAGCGTGTTTAAATAAATCAAGTTGATTGATTAATGGAAAACCCCAGGAGCCCACGCGCCATGTTCATCGTCTGCGGAGAAGCGCTGTTCGACGTGTTCGCCACCGGCAGCACCCCCACCGGCATCGGTTTCGACGGCCGCATCGGTGGCAGCCCGTTCAACGTCGCGATGGGCCTGGCGCGGCTGGGCCAGCCGGTGGGCTTCTGCGGCGGCATCGGCACCGGCTTTGCCGGCGACCGGCTGATGCAGGCGCTGCACGACGAGGGCATCGACCCGCGCGCCACGCCGCGCATCGACGCGCCCGCGACGCTCAGCCTGATCGGCCTGGACGCCCGCGGCGTGCCCAGTTATGCCTTCTACGGCCACGGCTGCGCCGACCGGCTGCTGCGCGAAGAACACCTGGCCGCGATTCCGCCCGAGGCCAACTGCTTCCACTTTGGCAGCTATGCGATGGTGGTGCAGCCGGTGGCGGCCACGCAGCGCGCCCTGGTCGAGCGCGAGCACCGCCGCAGCGTGATCGCCTACGACCCCAACATCCGCACCAATGTCGAGCCCGACCTGGACGTGTGGCGCGCCACGCTGCAGTGGATGCTGCCGCGCACACACCTGCTGAAGGTCAGCGACGAGGACCTGGCCCTGCTGTACCCGGACCGATCCATCGAGCAGTTCGCCGCCGATGCGTTGGCCGCCGGCACGCCCCTGGTGGTGGTGACGCGCGGCGGCGAGGGCGCGGTGGGCTTCACGCCGCGCGGCCGCGTGGTGACGCCGCCGGTGCAGGTGACGGTGGCCGACACCGTGGGCGCCGGCGACACCTTCCAGGCCGCGCTGCTGACCTGGGCCGCCGAGACCGGGCGGCTGACGCCGACGGCACTGGCGGCGATCGACGATGCGGCCCTGGCCGAGGCGCTGGCCTTCGCCGCCCGCGCCGCGGCGATCACCTGCAGCCGCCGCGGCGCCGACCTGCCGCGCCGCAGCGAGCTGGGCTGATCAGGCGGCTTCGGGCAGGCTGGCCAGGCCGGTGCGCGCCGGCCACAGCAGGTGCAGCAGGCGGGTCAGCGAGCGCTCCTCCGGTTGCGGCTGGTCGCACAGCCCGACCGTGGCCGTGCCCCGCAGCGGGCTGACGAGCACCGGCGCGTCGGTGTCGACGACCCAGGACTCGCCGCGCGCCAGCACATGGTCTTCGCGTTCGCCGTCGACCGTGACCCACAGCGTGCCGGCCAGGCTGCGCACGCGCGTGCCGCGGGCCGACTGCAGGCGCAGCGGCACGGGGCTGGTCAGCGGCACCAGGGCTTGGTGGAGGTTGAGTTGCATGGCAGACTCCTTGAATGCGCTGGCTGCATGGGAAGCCATGCCATCACCAACGCCGTGCCGCCATGATGTCTCTGGACAGGTCGTCCGACAAACGTTGAATTTGCATCCCTCGCATACGTCTGGCGCATGTCAAACAGCCCCCACCGCCTGCCGCCGCTGGACCTGCTGGTCGCCTTCGAGGCCGTGGCCCGGCATGGCTCGATCACGCTGGCCGCGGCCGAGCGCTTCATCACCCAGTCGGCGCTGAGCCGGCAGGTGCAGGCGCTGGAATCGGCGCTGGGCGTGCCGTTGTTCGAGCGCCGCCACCGTGCCCTGGTGCTGACGCCGGCCGGCGAGCGGCTGCTGGTGGCCACGCGCAGCGCGCTTGCCCAGCTCGGCGAGGCGATTGCCGCCGTGCGCGCGCCGCGCCCGCCGGCGCCGTTGGCGCTGACCACCACGCCCAGCTTCGCCGCGCTGTGGCTGATCCCGCGCCTGGCCGGCTTCACCGGCGAGCATCCGGGCGTGGATGTGCGCATCGACGCCAGCTTCGAGCGCCGGGATCTCAAGCGCGATGGCTTTGACATCGCGGTGCGCTACTGCGCTGTGCAGGGCGCTGACGGCGAGCGGCTGTTCGGCGAGGTGCTGGTGCCGGTGTGCAGCCCGGCGCTGCTGCGGCGCAAGCCGCACCCGCTGCGCACACCGGCCGACCTGGTGCACCACACGCTGCTGCAGGTGGCCGACCCCGGCGGCGCCGGCATGCCGCTGGAGTGGGAGCCCTGGCTGCGCCAGCTCGGCCAGCCGCAGCTGCAACCGGCGGCGCGGCTCACCTTCAACAGCTACAACGAAGCCATCGCTGCCGCGCTGGCCGGTCACGGCGTCGCCCTGGGCCGCCGGCCGCTGATCGACGCGCTGCTCAAGAAGCGCCAGCTCGCCGTGCCCTTCGGCGAAGCCACCGACACGGCGCGTGCCTACTTCCTGCTGCTGTCACCCGCGGCCGCCAACCGGCCCGATGCGCAGGCGCTGGCCGAGTGGCTGCGGGCGCAGGCGGCGGCGGTCAACGGCTGAATCAGCGCTTGAGCCGGCTGCAGATCTCCAGCGTCAGCGCGCTCTGGTTCAGCGCGTAGAAGTGGATGGCCGGGGCGCCGCCATCGATCAGGCGCTGGCACAGCTGGGCCACCACGTCGATGCCGAAGGCGCGGATCGACGCGGCGTCGTCCATGTAGCCCTCCATCTTCAGCATCACCCAGCGCGGGATCTCGATGCCGTCGCGCTGGGCGAACTGCACGATGCGCGCGAAGCTGTGGATTGGCATCACGCCCGGCACGATGGGCGCGGTGACGCCCAGCTTGCGCACCGCGTCGACGAAGTGGAAGTAGGCGTCGGGGTTGAAGAAGAACTGCGTGATCGCCGAATCGGCGCCCGCCTTCACCTTGTCGGCGAAGTGCTGCAGGTCGCGCGCGGCGTAGCGCTGCTCGGGGTGGTACTCGGGGTAGGCCGCCACCTCGATGTGCCAGTCGCTGCCTTGCGTCTCGCGGATGAAGCGCACCAGCTCGCTGGCATAGCGGAACTCGCCGGCCACCGCGGTGCCGCTGGGCAGGTCGCCGCGCAGCGCCACCAGGCGGCGGATGCCTTGGTCGCGGTAGGTCGCCAGGATCTCGGCGATGCCTTCACGCGTCGAGCCCACGCAGCTCAGGTGCGGTGCGGCCTCAAAGCCCAGGTCGGCGATGGCCTTCACCGTGGCCAGGGTCTTGTCACGCGTGGCGCCGCCGGCGCCGTAGGTCACGCTGAAGAACTCGGGGTTCAGGACGCTCAGGTCCTGCACCACGGTCTTGAGCTTCTCGCTGCCCACCGGCGTGTTGGGCGGGAAGAATTCGATGCTGATGGGGAACGCTGCGGTCGGGTTGTTCATGGTGTCGGCATGGCCGTCAGGGCAGCCAGGAGATGGTTCATCAAGCGGTCGATGTGTTCGGGATCGTCCTGCAGCAGCACCCGGCGCTGCCACAGTGCTGCGGGATCGGCGGCGACCCCGTCGGGGCGGGCCATCTGCTCAGGCAGCGTGACCGACAGCAGTGCGCCGCGCACCGGCAGCGAGAGGTCGGCGGCCTCCAACTCCTCGATCAGGGCCAGTTTGTCGGTGGGCCATTGCCGGGCCATGCCCTTGGGGTCGACCAGGCCCAGCACCTGCCGGTCGCCGCGCTTGAGCCACAACATGAAGTCCGGCGCAAAGCCGCTGTCACGCCACAGCCGCAGGCCGCCGGCCGCTGGGTTGCGCAACAGGTAAAGCGACATGTCCTGCCAGGGCGCGGCGCCGCTGTGCTGCTGCCACCAGGCGCGCAGGTTCCACACGAAGCGCGTCTCGCCGGGGTTCAGCGCCGGCGGGCGGATCTGCAGCGCGGCGTTCGGTGTCCAGTTGTTGTTGTCGAACAGGCCCAGCTGCGCCTGCGTGTCGGGCTGGGCGGCCCCGGCCGGCAGCGCGCTGTCGGCCAGCAGCGGGGCGAACAGGTGCGGCAGGCCATGCAGCCGCGGCAACGGCAGGAACAGGTCGTCGCGTTCCAGCGCGCCCGGCGTGTCCAGCAGCGCCTGGATGCGCGGCACCAGGTCCAGCAGGTGGCCGCCGTGGCGGGCCAGCACCGCCTCCACGTCCTGCAGCAGCGCGGCAGGCGCCAGTCCCTGTTCGATCACCGACCGCACCGCACCCAGCACGGCGTCGTGCACGCCGCGGGCAACGTCCACTTCCAGCCGCCATGCCAACCTTGTGCCGCTGGCATCCGTGACCTGCGGCAGCCCGGCATTGCCCTCGGTCAGTGCCGCCACGGCCAGCCGGCCCATGCGCCAGCGCCGCTCGGCCTGGCGGAACGCCCGCAGCAAGCCGGCTTCCAGCGCATGCAAGGCGCAGTCCAGCCGCCGGGCCCGGCCCAGCGTCGGGTGATCGAACCAGCCCTGCGGCGCGGTGGCGGAGCAGCGCGCCAGCCACTGCAGCAGGGCCGGTCGGCCGAACACCAGGCCCGGCAGCGCCTGCCGGCGCTTGACTGCCAGTGCATGCTGGTACGCCGCCTCAGCATCGACGAAGTCGCGCAGGTTCGTACGCACCGGCGCCCGGCCCAGGCTGCGCGCGCCGTCCAGCCCAACCGACACCCGCACGTCCGGGTCCACCAGCAGGTGCTCGGGCGCCACCGCATCGGCGTCGAAGGCAATGCACTGCGCAAAGCGCTCGTCGGACGGCTGCAGCGTCTGCAGGCCCAGGCTGTGCAGCGGCGGCGTCTGCGTCACCGGCACATGCAGCACTTCCGCCCTGACACCTTCGCGCGCCAGCATGTCCAGGAACTGCTGCAGGTAGTCGGCCCGCACGCCGAACACCTGCAGGCTCTGCAATGCCTGCAGCGCCAGCGGTCCGTCGTCGTCGCGCTTGAGGCTGAAGTCGCGGCCGCGCAGGCGCACGCCGCGGCCGAACAACTGCACGATCTCCGCACCCGGGCTGCGGCCCACGTTCATCAGCCCCAGGGCGCTGACGCGCCAGCTCGACCAGCCTTCGATGAACATCCTGGCGCCGATCAGCACCGTCAGCCGGGCATCGTTGTCCAGCCGGGCGAACAGGCTGCCGGCCAGCCGGTCGGGTGCGCCCTGGGCCACGATGCGGCCGCGCACCAGGTTGTCGGCCAGCTTGCCGGCCTCGCCCACGCGGATCAGGCCGAAATAGGCATCGTCCGGCGCGCCCGCGCTGCGCAGGCCCAGCTCCTGCGCGCTGACGGGGTGCACCGTCACCGCGCCGGCACCGCCGAACACATGGCGCGCAAGTTCCGCCGCCACGTCGGCGGCGCCCCAGCCGCGGCCGGCCATCGTCTGCCGCAGCCAGCGCAGGTCCAGCGGCGGCAGGCCGATGCCCGTCTGTGCCGGCTCGGCCAGGGCAAGCACCTCGTCGATGCGCTGGGCCAGCCAGGCGGGCTGCGCACAAGCCTGTGCCAGAAAGCCCACCAGCCGCGCCACGTCGGCGTCGGCGCCGCCGGCGGTCACGTCGCGGCCCACGCAGGCCAGCAGCGGCGGCGCTACCCGGTAGGTGTCGGCGAGCGCGGCATGCTCGGCAAACGCCAGCCGCTGCTGGAAGAAGGCCAGCAGTCCGGCGGCCAGCGCAAAGTCGGCGCCGGCCGCGTTGCCGGCATTGATCTGCCGCGGCTGCTTGCCGAAGCCCTCGCGCCAGAAGCGCGCATAGCCGAAGTCCACCGCCACGCAGCGGGCGTAGTCGTCGTACAGGCTGACGTCCTTGTCGGCGATCTGCGCGAAGGTGGCCGAATACTCGAAGGTGAAGCCGGCCTGCGCCTCGGTGGCGCCGCCCGCCAGCGCCTCGCGCACCTCGCGCCAGTCACGCTCGCCGCCGCTGCTGCCGCCCTTGTGGCCTTCGTCGACCAGCAGCAGGTTCGGCCCTTCGTAGCGCGACGTGGGCTCACTCACGCCCTTCTTCGGCCGGCGTGCGCCGGGCGCATCGACATAGAACTTGGTGATCTCGGCCACCCGCACGCCCAGCCCTTGCAGGCCCGACGCGGCCAGTTCGTCGCCGTGCTGGCGCGACAGCGCCTCACTGGGCGTCAGCAGCAGCACCTGCTGCGGCGCGAACAGCCCGTGGGCGATGAACTGCCGCAGGTTCATGTGCAGCACCAGGGTCTTGCCGGCGCCGGTGGCCATGAAGCAGGCCAGCTTGCGTGCGTCAGCGGCGGTGTAGGGCGGCAGGTGCGGAAGGTCGTCGGCGCGGAACTGCTCGATGCGCGCCACATGCGCCGCGGCGTTGTCGCGCAGGGCGCCCAGGTGCCACTCGACCACGGCGCAGGCCAGCCACTGGAAATGCGTCAGCCGGAAGTCCGCCGGTGCTTCGCCGGCCGCCCGCGCCCAGGCGTTGCGCGCGGCGCCGATGGCCGCCTCATGCCCGGCGATGGCCAGGTCCCACTGCCGCAGCGCCTCGGGCGCCACCGCCGCCGGCGGCAGCCCGGCCAGCGCACGGGCGCAGCCGCTCAGGCCGCCCGCATCGCGGTGCGGGTCGGCCTCGCGCAGCAGGCGCTGCAGGTCGGCTTCACGCACGCCGAAGGCGGCGGCAAACACCCGCGGCAGCAGCAGGCTGGCGGTGAACGGCGGGCGCTGGCGCCGGGCGGCGGCCGGTGCTCGGGTGGGCGCCGGGCGGGCGGGCGTGCCAGCCGCAGTGGCAGCGCGTTTGGCGGCGGGGGCGCGGCGTGTGGCCATGGGTCGCTTGCCTGCGGCGCTCAGGCGGCCTGTGCCGCGGCGGCGGCGGCGGGCGCGAAGGCCGGGTCGCGCGACCACATGGCGGCGGCCAGCGCCGCGTCGATGCTGGCGCCGCGTTCGCCCTCGCCCGGCAGCAGCAGGTCGCGGTTGTGGTGCACGCAGGCATAGCCGGCCGGCGTGCGGCCGAATTCAGCCTGCAGCGCGCCGCACAGCCAGTCGTATTCGGCCTGGGCCTGGGCGGCCTGGGCGGCGGGCGGCAGGGCGTCGACGTCGTGCTCGCGCAGCAGCAGCAGTTCCAGCGGCTGCGACGCGTCGGGCTGGCCGGCGCGGTGCGGCCGCACCTCGGCCAGCAGCGCCCAGCCGCCGCCGGCTGCGGTGGGCCGGGCCAGCCGGCGCAGCCGCATCGGGTGCAGGCCCAGCAGCAGCAGGGCGGTGTGCAGCAGGTCGACCGGCCGTTCCACCGCCTGGCCTTCCCACACGGTGGGCAGGCGGTAGTCCAGCGGGCGAGTCAGTGCGGCGGTGGACAGGCGCACGGGGTTGGCCGGGTCCTGCACATCGGCCACGTAGCGCAGCAGGGCGTCGAAGCCGGCCAGCTCGGCCTGGCCCGCCTCGGCCGCCGCATCGGGCAGAGCCAGCGCGTCCAGGCTGTCCTCGTAGCGCTCGATGCGCAGCACCTGCACCACCGGCAGGGTGCGGCGCGACCAGTGCGCGTCGGCGTCGTCGGTGGCGCTTGCGTCGTGCTGCACGCCGTCCTTGGGCCGGCCGTCCTTCCACTCGGGGCAGGCCATCACCTTGGCCACCCGGGGCAGGGTGACGGTGTCGAAGTATTCGCCTTGTTCGACGAGGATGAACTTGCGTTGGCCGCCGCTCAAGCGATTCAGCTGAATGACTGCGTGCGCGGTGGTCGCTGAACCTGCGAAGTAGTCCAACGTCGTCGACATCTCATTCGAGGCACCCGAGACATAAATCGCATCGGCGACGGCAAACAGCGACTTCGGGTATTTGAATGGTGACTTCCCGAATAGCTTCTTCAGCAAGGCGGTTCCGTGTTCTGTAGCGCTGTACTGCGCACCAAACCAAGCTGTGACTGCAACCACACCCTCTTCATTGGGGCGGCGCTTGCAATAGGGGTGCGGCTTGCCATTGCGATCGAGGCGAACCGCCACTTCGCTGGGACTAGCCAAGACCTTTTCGTGGCCCCAGCGCCAAGTCTTTTCATTGCCCCTGTCATCGATGGGGTAGACCACCGATTCACCCTTTTTAGGGCGTTCGTCCAGCAACCACTCCTCGGTATCTTCGTCCCAGGTCATGGCCGGTACGCGTAGGCCAGCGCCACTGACGAATATCGGGTAGTGAAGTGCGCGTCGCGCCTCACGGTCTGAATTGGAACCTTCGCGCCTGAGGTTGCGCCACTCGAATGGGCCGTCTGCGTCTTCTTCGTTGAAGCGCGACGCTTGCTCGTCTGTCGGATTCATGCGCCCGATGGACGACGACTCGGATGCCCCAACGAAATGCATGTATTCGTGAGCAACCGAAAAGCCACGCTTCGTTGGCCTGCCCGAAGGATTGGAGCGGACAGGCACTGTGCCCAGCAAGTTTTCAGCAAACAGGCCCGAAAGCAATAACCGCAGCTCAGCCCCTTCGGCGTCGTCAATGGCAGCAGCCAGCACGCCGTCATGGCTCAATAGCCGCTTGCTTGTCTGCAGACGCTCCGTCATCAAGGACAACCAGCTCGATTCGCGAAAGCCGTTTTTGTAGTCGATTGGCGATGCATCGGTGTTGTACGGCGGATCGATGTAAATGCACTTCACCGCCCGCTTCCACTGCGGCTCCAGCGTGCGCAGCGCGGCGTAGTTGTCGCCGTGCACCAGCACGCCGCCGAGTGCGGCCTGCAGGTCGGGCACGGCAGCCAGCACGGCCCAGCCGAAGCTGTCGTCGAACAGGGCGGTGTCCAGCGGCAGGTGCGGGCAGCGGGCCAGCAGGTCAGCGCCGCTGGCAGCCGACCCGGCGGGCTCGCCCAGCCACTGCCGCCAGCGCGCCACCTGCGGCGCATGGCCCGCCGCCTGCGCCACCAGCGCCGCGCCGGCTTCGCCCTGCGCCTGCAGCCAGCTGCACTGCACCAGGTAATGCGCCTGCATCACGAACTTGCGCTTCTCGAACAGTGCGGCCTGCAAATCTTCCAGCGTCGCCAGCACCGCCACGATGGCGCGGCCGATGCTGCGCGCGATGCGGAACTTGCCGCGCTCGCGGGCCAGCGCGGCATCGGGCAGGTCCCACAGCTGCACGAACTCGGTCTGCAGGAAGTGGTCCAGCTCGTCGGTCAGGAAGGGCCCCAGCTGCGGGTGCACGAAGAAGTCGGTGCTCTGGCCCTTGGCGTAGCGCAGCGCATGGCGCTGCAGCGCGTCGGCGTCGACGACGGCCGGCCAGTTGCCTGCGGCCCGGGCGCTGGCGAACCAGGCGTTGACGGCCCGGTCCTGCACGCTGGCGCCTTCGGTGGCGGGGCTGTCGTCGGCGTCGGGCTGGTCGTTGGGCGGGTCGACCGGCTCGGCTTCGCCCGCGTCGGCCGCAGCGGCACTGCCGCGGCGGCGGCGGGTGGCGCCAAAGGCCTGCGCCTCGTCGTCGGTCAGCGGGCGGTGCGCGAAGGCCAGGCGCCATTCGTCGGGATGGTCCGCGCCCGGGGGCGTCAGCGTCTCGGGCAGGTAGTGGCGTTGTGCGCCCTTGGCGTTGTCGCGTTCGACGCTGGCCTGCACCACCACCAGGCGCACGCGCGTGCCGTCGGCCTGCCGGTAGGCATAGCCGGCAAAGCGCTCACCGCTCTTGACGTAGTGGCTGCCCTTGGTCGCCCAGTGGAAGTGGGTGTCGCTGCCGTCATAGGGCACGCTGTAGCGGCCGCTGCGGCCGCGGCGCTGGCGGGGCAGGAAGTCGCCGCTGTCGTAGTAACGCGCAAAGAACGTGTACAGCGCGTTGTAGATGCGGGCCTGCTCGTCCTCGCCGGCCTGGCCGGGCAGGGCCGCCAGTTCAGTGTCGATCCGCGCAGGCAGTTCGTCGCCCAGGAAGCGCTGCACCGTGGCGCGGCGATGGTTCAGCACGCGGTAGATGCCGAAGTCCAGGTCGGCCGCGTCCAGTTCCAGGATGTCGCGCTGCAGCAGGGCGAGAAAGCGGTCGCGGGCTTGGGTCATGGTGTGGGTTCGGCCGAGCCGCCCAGGTACAGCTTGGCCGCATCGGCCAGCCGCTTGTCGAAGGTGCACAGCGGGCACTGCAGCGTGCCGGCCAGGGCCAGGTAGGACGCGTCGTAGGCAGTCAGCTTGAAGCGGGCGGCGAGGTCGAGGACCAGGGGCATGTCCGACGGCATCAGCTCGATGCCCATGGCGTGGAAATCGGCAAGGCAGTCCTGCAGCACCTGCAACGCATCACCCCGCCGCACACGGGTGGCCGCGACGTTGGTGACCTCGTAGGGCAGCAGGTCGGGGGCCAACGGCCGGCGACCCGCCAGCATGCGCGCAGCGTCGATGTGTTCGGGCTCGGCAAAGATCAGGGCAACGATCAGGCTCGCGTCCACCACCACCGGCTTCGGCACGCCAAAGCGCGGTGATGGCTCGGCCACGTAGAGCACGCGCGGCGCCGGGTCAGACATCGCGTCGCTCGGGGTCGTCGTGCAGGCGCCGGCCATCCCGCATCGCGCGGATGATGTCCACCGAACTCGGCGAGCCATTCGGAAAGCGCCGTCTGGCCTCCGCGGCCACCTCTTCGACCGACATGCGCGGCTCCGCCGGCCGGCGCAGCGCCGCCGCGGCCAGCGGCTCATGCGCCGCCTGCTCGACGATGGCCATCAGCTCCCCCTGCAGGGACCGGTGGTTGCGCGCCGCCCGCTGGCGCAGCCGCTCGGCCACGTCGTCGGGAACGTCCTTGATCGACAGGTTCACGCTCATGGTTGACTCCAAAATGGATCCGGAGATCCATTTTGGAACCGCTGCTGTGATGAGTCAAACCAGGTGGTCGGCGTCGAGCGGGCCGAGCGCCGGGCCGCCCCAAGCCGGCCCGCCATCCCCTCGGGGGATCGTGCGCCGTACCCGGCGCGCGAGGGGCATCAGTACCGATAGGTATCGGGCTTGAACGGGCCCTGCTTGGGCACGCCGATGTAGGCCGCCTGCTCGTCGGTCAGCTCGCTCAGCTGCGCGTTCAGCGTCACCAGCTGCAGGCGGGCGACCTTCTCGTCCAGGTGCTTGGGCAGCACGTAGACCTTGCCCACGTCGTAGGCGTCCTTGTGCGCGAACAGCTCGATCTGCGCGATCGTCTGGTTGGCGAAGCTCGACGACATCACGTAGCTGGGGTGGCCGGTGCCGCAGCCCAGGTTCACCAGGCGGCCCTTGGCCAGCAGGATGATGCGCTTGCCGTCCGGGAAGATCACATGGTCGACCTGCGGCTTGATCTCCTCCCACTGCAGGCCCTCGATCGACGCGACGTCGATCTCGTTGTCGAAGTGGCCGATGTTGCAGACGATGCTGTTGTGCTTCATCGCGTCCATGTGGGCGCGGGTGATCACGTTCTTGTTGCCGGTGGCGGTGACGAAGATGTCGGCCTTGTCGGCGGCCCATTCCATCGTCACGACACGGAAGCCTTCCATCGCGGCCTGCAGCGCGTTGATCGGGTCGATCTCGGTCACCCACACCTGGGCGCTCAGGGCCCGCAGGGCTTGCGCGCTGCCCTTGCCCACGTCGCCGTAGCCGGCGACCACGGCGATCTTGCCGGCCACCATCACGTCGGTGGCGCGCTTGATCGCGTCGACCAGGCTCTCGCGGCAGCCGTAGAGGTTGTCGAACTTGCTCTTGGTGACCGAGTCGTTGACGTTGATGGCGCGGAACATCAGCGTGCCCTTGGCCGACATCTCGTTCAGGCGGTGCACGCCGGTGGTGGTTTCCTCGGTCACGCCGATGATCTCGGCCGACTTGCGGCTGTACCAGGTGCCGTCGACCGCCAGCTTGGCCTTGATCGCGGCGAACAGCTCGCGCTCTTCCTCGCTGCCCGGGTTGGCGATGACGCTGGCGTCCTTCTCGGCGCGCTTGCCCAGGTGCATCAGCAGGGTGGCATCGCCGCCGTCGTCCAGGATCATGTTCGGGCCTTCGCCCGCTTCGCCCTTGGCGCCGAATTCGAAGATGCGGTGGGTGTAGTCCCAGTAGTCCTTCAGCGTCTCGCCCTTGTAGGCGAACACCGGCGTGCCGCGCTCGACCAGGGCGGCGGCGGCGTGGTCCTGCGTGCTGAAGATGTTGCAGCTGGCCCAGCGCACCTCGGCGCCCAGGGCCTGCAGCGTCTCGACCAGCACGGCGGTCTGGATCGTCATGTGCAGGCTGCCGGTGATGCGCGCGCCCTTGAGCGGCTGGCTGACGGCGTACTCGCGGCGGATCGCCATCAGCGCGGGCATCTCGTGCTCGGCGATGTTCAGCTCCTTGCGGCCCCAGGCGGCAAGCGAGAGGTCGGCGATGGCGTACTGGTCGTTGTGGATGGGTTTCAGAACGGCGTTCATGCGAATGGCTCCGGAGGTGGCCCGAACGGCTTGGAGGGGGAGGTGGGGATCGGAAAACCACTCACCCGCGACAAGACCTGATGGGGTGAGCGACGTTGCACTGGAAGTGGTTTCGAGCCTGGGGCCTGCGCGGAATCGGCTGGCCTTGCAACGCTCCTCGAAACAGCGCGCATTCTAAGCACGCCACTTGCGCCACGCGCAGCGGCCGGGCGTGATCCAGGTCACGCGGCGGCGATCCCCGGGGCGGGGTGGGGAGGCCCTCAGCCCAGCAGCCGGCGTGCCACCGCGGTGCCGATGGCCAGGGCGCCGCGCTGCAGGGCGGCGCGCGCTGTGTCAGCCCGCGCCAGCAGCGCGGCATGGTTGTCGAAGCGCTCGGGCAGGGCCACGTCGGCCAGGTGCACCGCCGTCGGGTCCAGGCTGCGGAAGCCGGCGCTGAACACGCCGTCGATCCAGGGCTTGCCACCGCCCGCCGGCAGCAGCTTGACGCCCACCACCACGCTGGGCGCATAGCTGTCGACGCCGTGCAGCGCGACGAAGCGCCCGCTGGCGTTGGCCAGCATCAGGGCGTCGGCCTTGGGCACGCGCTCGCGCAGCTGGCCGAGCAAGCCGCGCTCGTCCTCGGCCTCGTCGACCGGCACGCGCAGCACTTGCGCATCGGCGTCTGCCAGGCCATCGGCCAGGCCCAGCAGGAACTGCTGGTGCAGGTCGGTTCGCTCGGGGTCCAGCGCGGCAGTCAGCGCCGCGGCCTTCTGGCGCTGGTCAATCTCGGTGATGCCCTGGGTGACCAGCTTGCCGATGGCGGTGCGCGCCAGCGGCGGCGCCATCGCGATCAGCACTTCGTAGATTTCCTCGAACGGCGGCTCGGCCACCGCCAGCTGGCGGAAGGGCGCGCGGCCGGCGGCGAGGGCCGGCGCGGCGAGGCTGCCCAGGGCGGCATGCAGGACGAGGCGGCGGGACGGCATCACCCCATGCTAGCCCCGCGTCCGCGCTCAGCCCTGCCCGCCGCCGGCCAGCTGGTCGTCGCCCACGCTGGGCACCAGGCTGGGCCGGCCGACGATCAGCGGGTCGACCGAGCCGATCACGGCCGCGTCCTTCCGGGCATAGGGCAGGCGCTGCAGCAGGTAGCGCATGGCATTGAGCCGTGCGCGCTTCTTGCAGTCGCTCTTGATCACGGTCCAGGGCGCGTCGCTGGTGTCGCAGTGCAGGAACATCGCCTCCTTGGCGCGGGTGTAGTCGTCCCACTTGTCCAGGCTGGCCAGGTCGATGGGACTGAGCTTCCACTGCTTGAGCGGGTGCAGCTGGCGTTCCTTGAAGCGGCGGCGCTGCTCGGCGCGGCTCACCGAGAACCAGAACTTGAACAGGTGCACGCCACTGCGCACCAGCTGGCGCTCGAACTCCGGCGTCTGGCGCAGGAACTCGTCGTACTCGGCATCGCTGCAGAAGCCCATCACCCGCTCGACGCCGGCGCGGTTGTACCAGCTGCGGTCGAACAGCACGATCTCGCCTCGCGTGGGCAGGTGCTGGATGTAGCGCTGGAAGTACCACTGGCCGCGTTCGACCTCGCTGGGCTTCTCCAGCGCCACCACGCGCGCGCCGCGGGGGTTGAGGTGCTCCATCAGGCGCTTGATGGTGCCGCCCTTGCCGGCGGCGTCGCGGCCCTCGAACAGGATGACCACCCGCGCGCCGGTGTCCTTGACCCAGGCCTGCAGCTTCAGCAGCTCGACCTGCAGGCGGTACTTCTCGCGCTCGTAGCGCTTGCGCGAGAGCAGGTTCTTGTACGGGTACTTGCCCTCGCGCCAGCCGGGCGCCAGCGCGGTGTCGGCGTCCTTCTCGGGCGGGTCGGCGGCGGGCTGCGACAGCAGCCGGCGCAGCGCCTTGCGGTCGTCGGGCGACGCGCCGTCCATCAAAGCCTGGAGCTGGCCGAGCACGGTGCCCGCGCTCTCGCCCTGGGCATGGCGGGCCAGCACGTCGGCCAGGGCCATGGCCTGCGTGGTGCGGGCGCCGGTGATGGCGCGGCCTGCCACGTTGGCGGCGATGCCGGCGGCGGTCAGCGCGGGGGCGGTGTCGCCACTGGCGACCGTGCGCGCGCTGCGCCGCCGCGCAGTGGCGGGCCGCGCCGCACGCGCCTTGCCGGCGGCGTCCGTCGCGCTGCCGGGGGGAGGGTTGGAAACGTCCTTGGCCATGCCATGCTCCGGTGACAAGACAGTGAATCCAGGATGATCCTGCGCGCCGGCACCGGCCTGTCTTGATCGGCATCAACGCCGGGCGGACTGGCCGGGGCGCTGTGGGAGACTGGCGCGATGACGCTTGCCGGCGCCGCCCATCTCCCGCCCCGGGCCGACCTGCCCGCCGCTGCCGCCGGCCGCCTGCGCCCGCTGGCCGACCTGCCGCCCGCGCACCTGGCCGCCCTGCACGGCGTGCTCACCGACATCGACGACACGCTGACCGCCGACGGCGCCATCGCCCCCGCCGCGCTGGCTGCGCTGCAGCGCCTGGCCGACGCCGGCGTGCCGGTGGTGGCCATCACCGGCCGGCCGGCCGGCTGGAGCGAGCCCTTCGCCCTGGCCTGGCCGGTGGCCGCCATCGTGGCCGAGAACGGCGCGGTGATGCTGCGCCGGCAGGCGCATCGGCTGCAGGTCGACTTCGTGGCCGATGCGCCGACCCGCGCCGCCAATGCCCGCCGCCTGCAGGCCTGCGCCAAGGCCGTGCTGGCGGCCGTGCCCGGCGCCACGCTGGCGCAGGACAGCGCCGGCCGCCTGACCGACATCGCCATCGACCACAGCGAGTACGCCCACCTGGGCGCCGCGCAGATCGGCGCCGTGGTGGCGGTGATGCGCGACCACGGCCTGACCGCCACCGTCAGCTCGATCCATGTCAACGGCTGGATCGGCAGCCACGACAAGCGCAGCGGCGCCCGCTGGGCGGTGGAACAGGCGCTGGCCCGGCCCTGGGACCCGGCGGACTGGGTCTACGTGGGCGACAGCACCAACGACCAGGCGATGTTCCAGGCCCTGCCGCTGACGGTGGGCGTGGCCAACATCGCGCGCTTCCTGCCGCAGCTGCAGGCGTTTCCGACCTGCGTCACGCCCAGCGAGCGCGGCGAGGGCTTCGCCGAACTGGCCGACGCGCTGCTGGCCGCGCGCCGCGCGGCATGACCCGCGCGCTGGTGCTGCGCCAGGCGGTGGCGCTGGCGCTGGGCGCTGCCGTCGCCCTGGGCTTGGCCCGCTTCGCCTACGCCCTGCTGCTGGGGCCGATGCGCGCCGACCTGGGCTGGAGCTACTTCACCGCCGGCGTGATGAACACCGGCAATGCGGCCGGCTACCTGGTCGGCGCGCTGCTGATGCCGCGGGCGCTGGCGCGATACGGTCCCCGCGCTTGTGCGCTGGCCGGTGGCGTTGCCACGGCCTTGCTGCTGGCCCTGCATGGCGGGGTCAGCCACGACGGCTTGCTGCTGGCGCTGCGCCTGGCCAGCGGTGCCGCCAGTGCGGCGACGTTTGTCGGCGGCGGCCTGCTGGCGGCGCGGCTGGGCAGCCTGGCCGCGGCGCTGCCGGCCGATGGCCGTGCCATGCCGGGCGCGGGCCTGGTGCTGGGGCTGTACTACGGCGGCACCGGGCTGGGCATCGTGGTCTCGGCGCTGCTGGTGCCGGTGGTGCTGGCCGTGGTCGATGGCGCGCATGCCTGGCAGCCGGCGTGGCTGGCCCTGGGCGCCGTTGCCCTGGTGATGACCGGCCTGTTGGCCGCCGGCACGCCGGCCGATGCGCCTGCCGCCGCCGCCACGGCCCAGACCGGTGAGGTGCCCTGGCGCCGCCTGGGCTGGGCGCTGGCGGGCTATGCCTGCTTCGGCCTGGGCTACATCGGCTACATGACCTTCATCATCAGCCTGCTGCGCGAGCAGCGCCTGGGTGAGGGCGCGATCACCGGCTTCTACGTGCTGCTGGGGCTGGGCGTGGTGGCCTCGTCGTGGCTCTGGGCCGGGCTGCTGCAGCGCTTCAGGGGTGGCCAGCCGCTGGCCCTGCTCAACGGCCTGCTGGCCATCGCCACGCTGCTGCCGGTGCTCAGCGCCCACGTGGTGGCGGTGTTCGGCTCGGGGGCGCTGTTCGGCGCGGTGTTCCTGTCGGTGGTGGCCAGCACCACGGCCCTGGTGCGCCACAACCTGCCCGCTGCTGCCTGGCCGCGCGGCATCACCGGCTTCACCATCGTGTTCGCGGTCGGCCAGATCGTCGGGCCCAGCGTGGTCGGCCTGATCGCCGACGGTCCCGGCGGGCTGGCGCGCGGGCTGGCGATCAGCGCGGGCCTGCTGGCGCTGGGGTCGGTGCTGGCCGCGCTGCAGCGACCGCTGCAGGCCTGATCAGTCGACGCCCAGGAAGGCGGCCATGCGCTGCAGCTCGTCGTCCAGCGCGGCGGCAAAGCCGGCATCGTCCGGCGCCTGGCCGCTGACGAAGCCGACCTCGGGCCGCAGCACGCCGTCCTTCACCGCCAGGTTGGCCCAGCCGATCACCTGGTCGCGCCACAGCAGCGGCAGCGCGTAGTAGCCGCGCACGCGTTTGGGTGCCGGCGTGTAGGCCTCGAAGCGGTAGTCCCAGCCCCACAGCAGCGCGAAGCGGCGGCGGTCCCAGACGATGGGGTCGAACGGCGCCAGCAGGCGCACCGTGTCGGTCATCGCCCGTGTCGCGTGGCGGCGCGAGGCGGGGTTCTCGTCGGCCGGCCAGATCCAGGTGACACCGTCGACGGCCGCCGTCGGGTGGCGCTGCCGGGCGCGCTGCACCGTGGGCTTGCACAGGGCATTCCACTGCGGCGCGCCGATGCCCACCCGGTGCACCAGCATGCTGAAGCTGGGCAGGGGCAGCGGCGCGTACTTGGCCAGCACCACGTCGGCCAGCGCATCCATCGCGGCCTGCGGGTCGGTGGGCTCGCCGCCCGCGATGCGCGGCGCGTAGAGCCGCACGCCGCCCTCGCGGCGGGCGATGCGCAGCAGGCCGCGGTAGTGCATGCCGTCCAGCAGCTGGGTGCTGGCGTTCGACGAGCCGCCGAACCAGTTGGTCGCCTTGCCATGCTGGAACTGCGCGTCCACCTCGCGCGGGTGCACCACGCCGCGCTCGCGCACGAAGTCCAGCACCGCGGCCGCCTGGCGGTTGCGCTCGGCCGACCACACGGTGCGGGCGGTGCGCGGGTGCATCAGCGCCTGGGTGGCGCGCGGCAGAAAACCGTAGTTGACGAAGAAGTCCTCCTCGATGCCCAGCCGCGGGTAGCGCGCCTCCAGGTCACCGGCGCGGTAGCCCTGCACGCGGTGGCGCAGCGTCAGGTCCTGCGCCCGGGCCGGCGCGCGGATCGGGTCGGCCTGCACGAAGCCCAGCCGGGCGATGGCCCGAGACAGGGTGGTCGGCGTGAACAGCGTGCGCGCCACGGCGTGGTGGCGCAGGTGGGCGAGGGTGGGCATGGGCCGATTCTGGTCCGCAACCCTGAAACCCCGCCCCGCAGTTGCGGGGTGTGGATGGCCGGGCGCACTTTCAGAATTTGAGTCCGGCCGGCGCAGCCGGACACACGATCCCCCAACGCCGAGCAGTTGCCGTGACCCTCTTCCTCCATCGTCTCGTGCCACTGCTGGTGGCCGCTGCCCTGGGCCCTGTCGGGGCGGTGCGTGCCCAGGTCACCGACGTCAGCGGCATCAGCGCCGTGTACGACAAGGTGCTGAGCATCCAGCCGATCCAGGTCTGCAACAGCAGCGGCAGCAGTTGCCCCGGCATGCCGATCTTTGCCGGCGCGCTGATCCGCACGCTGGCGCAGGCCGGCATTGCCGCAGCCGTCCTGCCGACCAGCCGCGTCTTCGACACCACGCCCGATGCGCTGACGCTGGTGACGGTGCGCTTCGAGAGTGCGCGGGCCGACGTGCGCCTGCGCAGCCTGGCCATCGATCTGCCGGACTTCACGCCGGTGCGGCCCGCCCAACTGCCCGCCAGCTTCAGCGCCGAGATCAGCCACATCAGCGGCACGGTCACCGATGTCGCCTTCGGCTACACCGAGAACATGCAGACCTCGTTCACCCGCGGCGGCGCAAGCGACGAATGGACCAGCAGCGCCGGCGGCCCCGAACTGGTGATCGACTTCGGGGTGGGCGGCATGGCAGAGGGGCAGGAGCTCACTTTTGAAATGGGCGTGGTCGGCGACCTGCGCGGTGAGTGGTCATACCCCATCGGGCGGGATCTCTACGGCGGCGATGCCACCTTCGAGTTCGACTTCGGCCTCACCGGCACCGTGGCCATGGCCGATGCGGCCGGCATCACCGATTCCCGCGCGCTGCGGTCCATCGGCGTGTCGGTGGCTGATCCGGCGCCGTTCGGCCGGCAACTGGCACCGGGCGAATACAGCCTGCTGGGCCCGGTGGATCTCGACCCGGTGCCCACGCCGGTGCCCGAGCCGGCGTCGGCGCTGCTGCTGCTGGGCGGCGCGATGACTCTGGCGGCATGGCAGCGCAAGCGACAATCCGCCGCCCGCTGACTCCTCCTGCTCCGTCCATGACCACCCTCGGAACCCCTCTGTCGCCGTCCGCCACCCGTGTGCTGCTGCTGGGCAGCGGCGAACTGGGCAAGGAGGTGCTGATCGCGTTGCAGCGTCTGGGCGTGGAGACCATCGCCGTCGACCGCTATGCCAACGCGCCTGGCCAGCAGGTGGCGCACCACGCCCGCACCATCACGATGAGCGACCCCGACCAGCTGCGCGCGCTGCTGGAAGCCGAGAAGCCGCACCTGGTCGTGCCCGAGATCGAGGCCATCGCCACGCCGGTGCTCGAAGCGATGGAGGCCGCCGGCCAGATCCGCTGCATTCCCACCGCCCGCGCCGCCCGGCTGACGATGGACCGCGAGGGCATCCGCCGCCTGGCGGCCGAGACCCTGGGCCTGCCGACCAGCCCCTACAAGT
>CALMIF010000327.1 GCA_937864045.1 uncultured Aquabacterium sp.
GTCATCACGATGCGGCCGTACTTCTGCGCCACCATGTGCGGCCACACCGCCTGGCAGCAGTGCACCGCGCCCATCAGGTGCACGTCGACCACCGCGCGGAAGTCGGCCAGCGGCATCTTGGAAAAGCTCTTGTCGCGCAGGATGCCGGCGTTGTTGACCAGGATGTCGACCCGGCCCCAGGTGTCCACCGCCTGCTGCACCATCGCGGCCACGGCGGCGGGGTCGGTCACCGAGGCACCATTGGCCAGCGCCTGGCCGCCGGCGGCGACGATCTCGTCGACCACGGCCTGGGCCGCGGTGGGCGAGCCGCCGGTGCCCTGGGTGGTGCCGCCCAGGTCATTGACCAGCACCTTGGCGCCGCGGGCGGCCAGGGCCAGGGCATGGGCGCGGCCCAGGCCGCCGCCTGCACCGGTGACGATGGCCACGCGGCCGCTGAAGTCGAGCGTCATGAGGATTCCGAGAGTTTGGGGTTTGGGTATGGAATGGGCGCCGGTTATACCGTAAGTACCGATGGCGGACGGTCGCGCCAGTTGGAAAGATCGGTGTGGCAAACCCTGATGCACCGAACCACCCAACCTGAAAGAGGAACCCCATGAACCTGTTCAACCTGCAAGGCCAGGTGGCCCTGATCACCGGCTCGTCGCGCGGCATTGGCCGCGCCATCGCCGAGCGCATGGCCGAGCATGGCGCCAAGGTCGTGATCTCGTCGCGCAAGCAGGATGCCTGCGACGAAGTGGCCAAGGCCATCAACGACCGCCATGGCGCCGGCACCGCCATCGCCCACGCCGCCAGCATCAGCAACAAGGCGGCGCTGCAGGGCCTGGTCGACAAGACCATGGCCACCTGGGGCCGCATCGACACCCTGGTGTGCAATGCTGCCAGCAACCCGTACTACGGCTCGCAGCTGGACATCGGCGACGACGCCTTCCGCAAGATCCTGGACAACAACATCGTCGCCAACAACTGGCTGGTGCAGATGGTGGCGCCGCAGATGCGCGCCCGCCGCGACGGCAGCATCATCATCGTCTCGTCCATCGGCGGCCTGCGTGGGTCCACCGTCATCGGCGCCTACTGCATCAGCAAGGCCGCCGACATGCAGCTGGCGCGCAACCTGGCCTGCGAACTGGGCCCCGACAACGTGCGGGTGAACTGCATCGCCCCCGGCCTGATCAGGACCGACTTCGCCAAGGCGCTCTGGGACAACCCGGAGAACCTGGCCGCGCGCAATGCCGAGACGCCGCTGCGCCGCATTGGCGAGCCCGACGAGATCGCCGGCGCCGCGGTCTACCTGGCCGCACCGGCCAGCCGGTTCATGACCGGCCAAAGCCTCGTCATCGACGGCGGCGTGACGATCTGACCGCCCCCCGGCCGCCTGGCGTCCGCCCCCGAGGGGGCACCAAGCCCGACCGGGAGACCCGGATCGGGCTTGGCCCGGTCTCCACCACCGCCCCCCCTGGTCGCCTGCGGCGACCTGTCCCCGCGGGGACGGCAGCGCATGCGAGCGGCGCAGAATGCAGCGATCCAACCGTTGCAGGAGACCGCCGTGGCCACCGACCGACCCAGCATCGCCGACAAGCGCCGGCGCTTCCGCCAGCTGCACGAACGCGGCTGCTTCGTGCTGCCCAACCCCTGGGACGTGGGCAGCGCCCGCTGGCTGCAGGGCCTGGGATTCCCCGCCCTGGCCAGCACCCGCGCCGGCCTGGCCTGGGCGCTGGGCGCGGCCGACAACCGCATCACCCGCCAGCAGGTGCTGGACCACCTGCGCGAACTGGTGGCCGCCACCGACCTGCCAGTCAACGCCGACTTCGAGAACGGCTTCGGCGACGACGCTGCCGGCGTGGCCGACAGCGTGCGCCTGGCCATCGGCACCGGCGTGGCCGGCCTGTCGATCGAGGACTCGACCGGCGACAGCGCCGCGCCACTGTTCGCCATCGACACCGCAGTGACCCGGCTGCGCGCCGCGCGGGCGGTGATCGACGCCGCCGGTGGCGACGTGTTGCTGGTGGCGCGGGCCGAATGCTTCCTCGTCGGCCGGCCCGATCTGGCCGAGACCATCGCCCGCCTGCAGGCCTATGCCGCCGCCGGCGCCGACGTGCTGTACGCGCCCGGCCTGCAGTCCCTGGATCAGATGAAGGCCGTGGTCGATGCCGTGGCGCCCAGGCCGGTCAACGTGGTGGTGGGCAATGCCAGCCCGCTGACGGTGGCCGAGATCGCGGCGCAGGGCGTGCGCCGCGTCAGCATCGGGGGCGCACTGGCGCGCAGCGCCTGGGCCGGCTTCCAGCAGGCGGCGCAGGCCCTGGTCGAAGGCCGCTTCGACGGCTTTGCCAGCGCCACGCCCAGCGCCACGCTGAACGCCTTCTTCCGCGCCGACGCCGACCGCCGCTGAAGCGCCGAGCGCCCACCCGCCCTCCTCCGCAAGCCCGCCAACCCGCCACGCCACCATGCCGTTGAGCCTCGACCACCTCGTCATCCTGGTGCCCGACCTGGATGCCGCGATCACCGACTACACCGCCCTGGGCTTCACCGTGGTGCCCGGCGGCACCCATGCCGACGGCGCGACCCACAACGCCCTGGTGGTCTTTGCCGACGGCTGCTACCTGGAGCTGATCGCCTTCCTGCGCGCATCACCGGGCCACCGCTGGGGCGGCCATGCGGCGCGCGGCCACAGCGGCTTCATCGACTTCGCCCTGCTGCCGCTGCCCGACGTGGGCACCGTGGTGGCCGCTGCGGCATCGCGCGGCCTGAACTACCAGGGCCCGTCCGACGGCGGCCGGCTGCGGCCCGACGGCGAGCGCCTGGCCTGGCAGATCGGCACGCCGCCCACGGCCGACCTGCCCTTCCTGTGCGGCGACGTGACGCCGCGCGCGCTGCGCGTGCCCGAAGGCGCCGTGCGCCACCATCCCAACGGCGTGACCGGCGTGGCCTCGCTCTCCGTGGCGGTGGGCGACATGGCCACCGCCCGCGCCCACTACGCCGCCCTGCTGGGCCAGCCCGGCGACGCGCTGCCGCTGACCGGCCTGGGGCTGGCCCAGGCCCGCTTCAGCCTGGGCGGTGCCTCCCTGCTGCTCGTCGGCGCCGCGGCGGGTGCGCACGGACCGGCGGCGCAGGCCCTGCATGCGGCCCTGGGCGGGCGGCCGGCTGGGGTGGTCGGCCTGGCCCTGCGCGGACCGGCCGCGGCCATGCTGTCGCAGACGCGCACGCACGGCGCGCCGGTCGAGATCGTGGCGGCCGGCTGAGATCCAGCGCCGGGCCGGCGCCGGCCGGTCAGGCGCTGCGCGCCAGCAGCGCGGTGTAGCGCGCATCCCACAGCGGCGCCACGCGGGCCGGGGCGTCCAGCACACCGGCCTGCAGAAAGACGTCGGCCACCTGCTGGTGCGCGGCCACCGCCTGGGGGCCCACCGGCAGCACGGCGTAGTCGGTGCTGCGGCCGTTCCACAGCTCCACCAGGTCGCCCACGGCCACCCGCGTCTCGGCGCTCTGGGCGCGGGCAAAGTCCAGGTAGTGGCCGTTGGCCCACAGGTAGGCCCGACGCAGGCGCAGCAGGAAATCGCCGATCGCCGCCTCGCGCCGCGCATCGGCCAGGGCCTTCGGGTTGGCAAAGACCGGGAAGTTGCCCGAGGCATAGCCGTTGGCCGTCTTCACCACCCGCCCGCCATGCTGCAGCCGCGCCAGCTGGCCGTTGTAGCCCCAGATCGCCCAGGCGTCGATGTCGCCGCGCACGAAGGCCTGCAGCGCATCGGCCGGCGCCAGGTGGGCGCTCTGGATGTCGGCCAGCGCCAGGCCGGCCTCGGCCAGCTGGCGGCTGAGGAAATAGTGGGCGATGGTGCCGCGGGCATAGCCCACGCGCCGGCCCTTCAGGTCGGCGATGCGGCGGATCGGCGTGGCACCGCGGGCGACGGTGACCAGGTTGTTCAGGTCCTCGCGCACTGCGGCGACGAAGCGCACGCTGGCCTGCTGGCGCGCCGCGAACAGCGCCGGCACCTCGCTGCCGAAGCCGAGGTCCAGCGCGTCGGCATGGATGGCCTCGATGTGCAGCGTGCCATTGTTCAGCTCGCGCCAGTCGATGGTGTAGGGCGGCGCCGGCTGCTGCGCGGCGGCGAACAGCGCACGCCAGTTGCCCTTGTAGGTGCCCACCCGCAGCACCACGCCGGACAGGTCGGCCGCACTGGTCGCAGCGGCGCCGCCGGTGAGCGGCAGCAGCGCGGCGGCCCCCGAGAGCACCGCCCTGCGCCGCCAGCCGCGGCCTGCCTGGTTCATCTGCATCACACGCCCTTCGTCGTCGAAAAAGGCGCGGAGCATAGCGCAGGGCCGCAGCGGCCCGGCCGGCGCCGGATGCTCAGCGCCCGGCGCGGCCGCCCACCAGGCTGAACAGCGCCATCAGCGCCGCGCCGGCGGCGGCGGCCACCAGCACCGACTTCACCGGCTCGTCGCGGATGTAGCCCACGCTGCGCTCGCCGGCCCGCCGGGCGCGCTCGCGCACGAGCTCGCTGCCCTCGCGCATGGCATCCAGGCTGCGCTGGCGCAGCCGCGCAGCGTCGGCCTGCAATTGGCGGGCCGATTCACTCAGGCCGCCCACGGCCTGGTGCGCCGTGTCGACGCCGTCGTGCAGGATGGCGTCGCCGCGCTGGCCGGCACGGTCGATCAGGGCATGGGCGGCATGGCTGGCAGAGGTCGAAGACATGGTGGCTCCTTGGGGCAGTGGATGGGTCTGGTGAAGGTTCCGGTGGAAACGTGCCCGCGGCTACCGCTTGCGGATCAGGCCGAACACGAAGCTGAGCACCGCCAGGACGATGAACACGAAGAACAGGACCTTGGCGATGCCCACCGCGCTGGCCGCGATGCCGCCGAACCCGAACAGGGCCGCGATCAGCGCGATGACGAGGAAGACGATGGCGTAGTGCAGCATGAGGCTCTCCTTGTCGACGCCAGCGGAGCAAGGTGCTGCCGACGCCGTGCAGGCAGTCTCGGCCGGCAGCGCGCGCCAGGGCAGCGGCCAACCGGCCAAGCGCGCGTAGGACGCGGCCGACGCCGGCTGCAGGCCGCGGCGCCATGCGCAGTGCGGGCCACCGGCGGCTTCCCAGCCACCGACGAAAGGCAGGCGGCGCCAGCGGCCTCAGCCGCTACAGGTCCGGCGCGTAGCGCAGGGCCATGGCTTCCTGCGTCTCCGGCGGCACATGCAGGCCGGTCTGGTCGCCGATCATCTGGCCGGCGGTGGGCAGCGCGCTGCGTGCCACCTGGGCGCCGGCGTCCCACAGCCGGCTGCGCATGAAGGCCTTGGCGCAGTGCAGGTAGGCGGCCTGCACGGTGATGCGCACCACCAGCTTGGGCGCACGTCGTTCGGTGGTGCAGGCGGCGATGTCGCCCGGCGCCTGCGACAG
This sequence comes from uncultured Aquabacterium sp., assembly GCA_937864045.1. GTDB lineage: Bacteria > Pseudomonadota > Gammaproteobacteria > Burkholderiales > Burkholderiaceae_C > Pseudaquabacterium. Next base: position 5,379 of record CALMIF010000327.1, read on the forward strand.
CACGGCCGTGCCGTTGACGCGCAGGGTCTCGTCGATGCCCGGGATCAGGAACAGCAGGCCCACCTTGCCGGTGGCCACGATGTTCTGGAACGAGTCGAGCCGGTTGTTGCCGGGTGCGTCGGGCAGCAGCAGGGTGTGGTCGTCGGCCACCACCACGAAGCCCGGCGCACCACCGCGTGGCGAGGCATCGAGGTTGTGCTCGGCATCGCCCGTGGCCAGCAGCACGAAGGGGGACAGCGCGATGAAGCGGCGGCAGTGCACGTCCAGCGCGGTGATCTCCTTCTTCACCGCCCGCTCCATCGGCGCGGCGTAGCACTGGCGCAGGGCGTCGGGGGTCGAGAGCGTGCTCATGCCATGGCTCCAGCGGCGCGTGCCGCGGTCGTGATGTTGTCCGCCAGCCGCGGCAGCAGCGGCAGCGGCAGGTCATGGCCCATGCCGGGCACCAGGTCGAGCGTGGCGCCCGCGATGCGCTGCGCCAGGTCCTGGCCGGCCGCAGGCGGCACCAGCGGGTCGTCGGCGCCATGCACCACCCGCGTGGGCTGGCGGATGCGGCCCAGCAGCGGCGTGCGGTCGCCGTCGGCCACGATGGCCAGCAACTGGCGCGCCGTGCCGGCCGG
>CALMIF010000328.1 GCA_937864045.1 uncultured Aquabacterium sp.
CTGAGCCCGCCATGCTGCTGCGCAAAGCGCTGCTCAAGCGCCACAGCGTGCTGCCCGGTTTCGACCTGGCGCTGGGCTTCACCCTGCTGTACCTCAGCCTCATCGTGCTGATCCCGCTGTCGGCCGCGTTCCTGAAGACCGCCACCATGACCAGCACAGCGTTCTGGGACGCGGTGGCGTCGCCGCGGGTGCTGGCCAGCTACCGGCTGACCTTCGGCGCCAGCCTGGCCGGGGCGCTGGTCAACGCGGTGTTCGGCCTGGTCGTGGCCTGGGTGCTGGTGCGCTACGAGTTCCCGGCCAAGCGCTTCATCGATGCCCTGGTCGACCTGCCCTTCGCCCTGCCCACGGCGGTGGCCGGCATCGCGCTGACGGCGCTGTACGCGGGCAACGGCTGGATCGGTCAGCTGCTGCCGTTCAAGGTCAGCTTCACGCCGCTGGGCGTGTTCGTCGCGCTCACCTTCATCGGCCTGCCCTTCGTGGTGCGCACGGTGCAGCCGGTGCTCGAAGACCTGCACAAGGAGTTCGAGGAAGCCGCCGCCACGCTGGGCGCCAGCCGCTGGCAGACCTTCCGCCTGGTGATCTTCCCGATCCTGGCGCCGGCCCTGCTGACCGGCTTTGCCCTGGCCTTTGCCCGCGCCCTGGGTGAATACGGCAGCGTGATCTTCATCGCCGGCAACATGCCCATGGTCAGCGAGATCACGCCGCTGCTGATCATCACCAAGCTGGAGCAGTACGACTACACCGGCGCCACCGCCATTGCCGTGGTGATGCTGGTGGCGGCCTTCATCCTGCTGCTGGGCATCAACGGCCTGCAGGCCTGGGCCCGCACACGCCAGGGCCGCTGACATGACGAGCAACTCCGCCCCCGCCGCCCGGCCCGCCCATGTGGTGCCGCAGGCCATGCCGCGCAGCATCGCCCCGCCCCGCTTGCGCAGCGCCACCACCGAGCCCGCCTGGGTCAAGTGGACGCTGATCGGCACCGCGCTCGCCTTCCTGACCTTCTTCCTCTTCGTGCCGCTGGCCATCGTCTTCGTCGAGGCGCTGAAGAAGGGCTGGGACGTCTACCTGGCCGCCATCGTCGAGCCCGATGCGGTGTCGGCGATCAAGCTGACCCTGATCGCCGCGGCGATCTCGGTGCCGATGAACCTGGTCTTCGGCGTGGCCGCGGCCTGGGCGATTGCCAAGTTCGAGTTCCGCGGCAAGAGCCTGCTGCTGACACTGATCGACCTGCCGTTCAGTGTCAGCCCGGTGATCTCGGGCCTGATCTTCGTGCTGGTGTTCGGCCTGCAGGGCTGGTTCGGCGAAGCCTTGCGCGACCACGACCTGAAGGTGATCTTCGCGGTGCCGGGCATCGTGCTGGCCACGGTGTTCATCACCTTCCCCTTCGTCGCCCGCGAATTGATCCCGCTGATGCAGGCCCAGGGCACCGAGCAGGAAGAGGCGGCCCGCGTGCTGGGCGCCAGCGGCTGGCAGATCTTCTGGCGCGTGACCCTGCCCAACGTGAAGTGGGCCCTGCTGTACGGCGTGATCCTGTGCAATGCGCGGGCGATGGGCGAGTTCGGCGCGGTCAGCGTGGTGTCGGGCCACATCCGGGGCCAGACCAACACCATGCCCCTGCACATCGAGATCCTCTACAACGAATACCAGTTCGCCGCGGCGTTCGCGGTGGCGTCGCTGCTGGCCTTGCTGGCCCTGGTGACGCTGGCGCTGAAGTACGCCGTCGAGCAACGTGTGAAGGCTGAGGCTGGACGTGGCGGCGTGCCTGCGCACGCCGACTCGCCTGCCGAAGGGCCCGAGCTCAGCGAGGGCGCGGCCCGGCAGGGCCAGAAGCGCGGCACCGACGACCGGAGCGAGTGAGTCATGTCCATTGAAGTGCGCAACCTGAACAAGCGCTTCGGCCCCACGGTCGTCTGCGACAACCTGAACCTGGACATCCCCGACGGCGAGCTGGTGGCGCTGCTGGGCCCGTCGGGCTCGGGCAAGACCAGCCTGCTGCGCATCATCGCGGGGCTGGAGGTGCCCGACAGCGGCACCGTGCTGTTCCACGGCCAGGACGCCACCCACACCGACGTGCGCGAGCGCCAGGTCGGCTTCGTCTTCCAGCACTACGCGCTTTTCCCGCAGATGACGATCTTCGAGAACGTGGCCTTCGGACTGCGGGTGCGGCCCAAGGCGACACGGCCGTCGGACGCGGAGATCAAGCGCAAGGTGACGTCGCTGCTGAAGCTGGTGCAGCTGGACTGGATCGCCGACCGCTATCCGCACCAGTTGAGCGGCGGCCAGCGCCAGCGCATCGCCCTGGCCCGCGCGCTGGCGGTGGAGCCGCGGGTGCTGCTGCTGGACGAGCCCTTCGGCGCGCTGGATGCCAAGGTGCGCAAGGAGCTGCGCCGCTGGCTGCGCCGGCTGCATGACGAGATGCATGTCACCAGCGTCTTCGTCACCCATGACCAGGACGAGGCGATGGAAGTCGCCGACCGCATCGTGGTGATGAACCAGGGCCGCATCGAGCAGGTGGGCAGCCCGGACGAGGTCTACGACCGCCCGGCCACGCCCTTCGTGCTGCAGTTCCTGGGCGACGTGAACCTGTTCCACGGCCGCACGGGACACGCCGCCCATGGCCCGGGTGGTGCGGTCGCCCCGGCCGCCGAGGATGTGCACTACGTCCGCCCGCACGAGCTGGACGTGCTGGCCGAGCCCGCCGACGACGCCTGGCCGGCGGAGCTGTCGCAGGCCCTGACCCTGGGCCCGGTGACGCGGCTGGAGTTCAAGCGCGACGACGGCAGCTATGTCGACGTGGAGCTGTCGCGCGCCAAGTGGCAGGCCCTGCGCGACAGCCTGCAGCTGGCGCCCGGCAGCCGCGCCTGGCTCAAGCCGCGCCAGGTGACGCGCTTCCTGGCCAGCGGCGCGCCGCTGGTGGCGGACGATCCGGCGGCGGTGATCTGACGCAAATCGACCGATGGGCGGCAGGGGTGCGGCGTCAAGTCCGCGCCCCCGGCGCCGAAACAACCAGGCATGCACCTGCCCTGCCTGGACACCCGCCACCTGCCCGACGACCACCGCGGCGCGCGCGCGAACCGCTTCATGGAGTCGGCCGACATCGGCTGCGCCTTCCGCGAGACCTTCGTGGCCCTGCGCACCAACCTGCGCCGCGGCCTGCACACCAGCGGCCAGCTCTATGCGCTGGAGATGGACCCGTGCATCCCCGGCGAACTGCTCGACACCACCTGGCTGCCGCCGTCCGCCCATGGCCTGCCGGCCGACGAGGCTGACTTCCTGCCGGGTGATCACTTCGGCACCTGTGCCGACCGGCCCGAGCACCAGCGCGAGCGCCACGCCGTGCTGCAGCGCCTGCTGCTGCGCGAGGGCGCCGCGCCGCTGCTGGTGTGGGTGGGCGAGCGCGCCGACCGCGACGGCCACCCGGTGGTGCGGGTGGAGGTGGCGTCGGCCGACGGCCTGTTCGCGGCCGAGCACCTGGTCTGCCCGGGCCGCGGCGCCCGCCAGCGTGACCTGCTGCGCGCCCCGCACCGGCGCCTGGCCAGCGACGCCCTGGCCTGACAAGCGCCTGACACCCGGGGCGGCGAGTGCGTGCAAACGGCCCGCAATCGCGGGCCTCGTCGTCAGCTGGATGCCACCGTTGTTGGCTATGCTCTCAGGGTTTTCACTGATCTCCTGTTCGTCGTGAAGTCCCTTGGCATCTCCCTGCGCAAACCGGCCCTGGCCGGGCTGCGCGTCGCCTCCGTGCTGGCCGTGGTCCTGTGGGCCGCGGCGATGGCGGTGCTGCTGGCCGGGCATGTCGAGCTGGGCGGCGCCGGCGCCGTGGCGCTGCTGCTGGCACTGGCCTGGACCGGGCTGGGCATGCGCCTCGGCCAGGGTCGCCACCACCTGCTGGCCAACCTGCTGGGCTGCACCCTGCTGCTGGGCGTCTACCAGCTGGCGCTGCTGCTGGCGGACTGACCGCACCCGCACCCGTCATGGCATAGCGCGCCCTGCCCGGCCTGCAGGCGGTGCCCGCGGTGGCGGTGACGGCCGATGACGTCGCGCTGCAGGACCTGCAGGGCGTCGACGGCTTGTGGCCCCAGCCGCTGGAGATCAGCGCCGTGCTGGCCGACCTGCTGCCAGCGCATAAAAGTGAACTAACGCGGTTGAGATCTATGCAAGCAACCGACCCCATCGAGCAATTCAGCTGGCGTTAGTTCGCTTTTTTGGTGGTGCGCCGTGCGCTGTGGCTCGCAGGCGCCGCTCCAGCCAGCCGGCGCCTGCCTCAGCGCCGTCGCTCGGCCTGCACGCCGGCCAGCACCAGGTCCAGCTCGGCGGGCTCGCGCCAGCGCGGGCCGTGGCGGGCGCTGGCATAGGTGTCCAGCACCACATGGCTGACCAGGGGTGACTCCCACTCGCCGGCGTCCAGGCGCCTGCGCACGGCCGGCGTGCTGGCCAGCAGCTGGTGGTTCTGCCGCACTGCGGCGATGACCTCGGCGCGCACATGGTCCGGCTCGGCGGCGAATTCGTCGCGGACCTCGCGCAGGCGCTGCGCCCGCCAGGCGTCGACCTGCTGCTGCAGCTCGCGCGCCGGATCGCGGCGCTCGGCCACGGCCATCTCGGCGGCATGGACCGGCACCGCCGCGGCCGGTGCCGGCGGCTGGCGCCGCGCCAGCATCGTGGCCAGGTAGGCCGCAGGCCGGCGCACCGGGCCGCCCCGCTGCCCTGCCAGGTGCGCCGCCAGGGCGTCCAGCGCCTCGGTCACCCGCGCGCCACCGAACTTCAGCAGCAGCGGGTCGAGCTCGCTTTCGCGGATGCCCAGCGCCGCAGCCTGCATCGGCAGCGTGACGTCGACCGGATCGACCGCGGCAGGCGCACTGGCCGCCGCCGGCCGCCTTGCGACGCGGAACTGCACCGACTCCAGCAGCGCGCCCTTGCGGTGCTCGATCAGCTCGACCGTCAGCTCGGTGCGCTCGTTGATCTCGCGCATGGCCGGCTGCAGCAGCTCGCTCTTGAACTTGCGGAACTCGCGCGGCTTGAGGCCGCCGCCTTCGCGCAGCACGCTGGTCCACTGGTCGGGCGCCATGCGCGAGGTCAGGCCGCCCGGGCTGTCCTTGTAGCGGGCGCAGATCTCGTACAGCGCCACCGCGGTGTAGGTGCCCAGCCGGGCGATCGAGTTCAGCTCGATCTGGGCCCAGCGGTCGGGGTCGATGATCTGCTCGGCAATCGACGGCGGGTAGTACCAGGTCACCCACCATTCACCGGCGCGCTTGTACAGCCGTGCCTCGGCCAGCAGCGGAAAGGTGCGGGCCTCGTCACCGCGGCGCGGGCCGTCGCTGCCGGCGGGCGGCGGCTCGATGCCGTCGAGCGTCAGCGTGGTGGCGTCGCCCGGGGCCAGCGGGCGCCAGATGACGGTGGTCTGCACCATCTGTTCGATGTAACGCTGCACCCGCTCGCTGGCCTTGGTGCTGGAGCCGAAGCCCTGCAGGATGGCGCTGACCGGGCTGGCGTAGCCGCCGTCGGGCCCGGGCGTGCCGCGCTGGGCCAGCCAGATCATCACGTCATAGGCCTTGCGCCCGGTGACCGACAGCGCCATCGACAGCGGCTCGATCGCCAGCGCCTGCACCGCCTTGTGCAAGGTGCCGGGCACATGGGCCGCAGCCGCGCTGCCGGCGGGGCGGTGGCCTGGCACGCTGGCCGTGGGCAGGGGCGGACGGTCGGTCGCAGACACGCCGGCATTCTATGTCCGGCAGGTCTTGGACAAGCCGGGAAACAGGGCGTGGACAGCGGGCAGGATGCTGCGGCGGCGACCCTGCGCGTCCGGCCGGGCATGGACGAATTCCAAGCCACACTTGCCGGACACCCCTCCAGGGCCTGCGCATGGCCCGGCCTGTGGACAAGTTCGGCCCCAGTTGCCGGACGCTGCCCCGCTTGCCGGACGCTGGCGCCACGCTTGGCGGACGCCAAGCCACGCCAGGCGGACGCCCAAGCCACGCTTGCCGGACAGAAATTCCGCCAAGTGATTGATCTGTCAGCCTTTTCGGCCGCCCAAAGATTTAAAGGACTTGAAGACTCTCAAACGATCTGACGCGGACTCCGTTCAAGGCGAGGACCCCAACCATGCTGTCCGGCAAGTGTGGCTTTGCTCGTGCTTCAAATTCTCATTCGGTGTTTGGTCTCCGGTTGGGCGAAAAACCTACAATCGGCGTCGACCGTCAAAGGAGACCTTGTGTCGCAGATTCTCGTGGAAGGCCGAGAGCAGCTGGATCTTGCCGACATCGGCCAGCAGGCCGAGCGGGCGAAGAAGGTGCTGGCCCGGGTGCGGCGCGCCATGCTGGCGCCGAACATCGTGAAGGAGGCGCCGCGATTCTCGCCGGCGCAGCTGGGCCAGCTCTGCGGGCTGGACACGCGCCAGGTCGACTACCGGGCTCGCAAGGGCGGCCCCCTGCCCTCCGGCGCGATGAATGCCAGCGGCACCCGGCGCGAGTTCCAGCTGCCCGAGGTGCGCCAGTGGGGGCGTGAGCTGCGCACCGACCGCATGCGCCCGCCCGGTGCCGAGGCCATCACGGTGGCGGTGGCCAACTTCAAGGGCGGCGTGACCAAGACCACGACCGCGCTGACGCTGGCCCAGGGCCTGAGCATCCGCGGCCACAACGTGCTGGTGATCGACTGCGACCCGCAGGGCAGCCTGACCACGCTGTTCGGCATCCTGCCCGACGCCGAGGTCGAGTCGCAGGACACCATCCTGCCGCTGTGCATGGGCGAGCAGGACAGCATCGAGTACGCGGTGCGCGGCACCTACTTCGACGGCATCGACCTGGTGCCGGCGACCAGCCTGCTGTTTTCCGCCGAGTTCGCCCTGCCCGGCCGCCAGCGCGACGAGGGCAGCGGCTTCCAGTTCTGGAACGTGCTGCACTACGGCATCGAGCGCGCCCGCCAGCACTACGACGTGATCGTCATCGACACACCGCCCGCGCTGAGCTACGTGACCATCAACGCGATGATGGCCGCCGACGGCCTGATCACCCCCCTGCCCCCGAACGCGCTGGACTTCGCCTCCAGCGTGCAGTTCTGGGACCTGTTCTACGACCTGACCAAGGAACTGGGCGCGCGCGGCAAGAACAAGCGCTTCGACTTCGTCAACGTGCTGCTGTCCAAGGTCGATTCCAGCGACATCGCCTCGAACGTGGTACGGGAATGGATCAGCGCGGCCTATGGCGCCAAGGTGCTGCCCATCGAGATCCCGAAGACGTCGACCGCCGCCTCGGCCAGCGCCGAATTCGGCTCGATCTACGACATGAAGCCGGGCTCGGCCTCGTCGCGCACCATCAAGCGGGCCATCGATGCCTACGACCAGTTCGTCGAGACGGTGGAGGCCCAGATGGTGAGCGCCTGGCTGCGGCAGGTGGCGGCGCAGGAGGGCACGGCATGAGCGCGCCGGGCCGCTCCCAAGCGCGAATCCCGGAGCGCGCAGCGCGGAGGGTAGTCCAGTGAGCAAGCTGATCGACAAGGCCAAGGGCATCAACTTCGACGACGACGAGCCGGTGCCCGCCGCACCGCCCTCCCCTGCCCCGCTGGCTGCCAGGCCGCGCACGGCCATCGGCGCGATCAGCGCGTCGCTGGCCATGGGCCGCAGCGTCGAGGCCGAGAACCGGGCGCTGAAGGACCGGCTGAAGGGCTTCGAGGACGCCACCGTGGTCGAGTTTCTCGACCCGGCGCTGGTGCGGCCCAGCCGATTTGCCAACCGGCACGAGCTGTCGTTCAGCGGTGCCGATTTCGAGGCGCTGAAGGCCGAGATCGCCTCGGCCGGCCGCAACGTGCAGCCGATCAAGGTGCGGCGGCTGCGGCCTGGCCAAGTGCAGGTGCCGGCACAGGCCGGGGAGGGCACCGCAGCGCAGTACGAGATCGCCTTCGGCCACCGGCGGCACCGCGCCTGCCTGGAGCTGGGCCTGCCGGTGGCGGCCATCGTCGAGGACCTGAGCGACGCCCAGCTCTTCGCCGAGATGGACCGCGAGAACCGCGCGCGCGCCAACCTGGCGCCCTGGGAGCAGGGGGCGATGTACAAGCGGGCGCTCGACGCGGGCCTGTTCCCGTCGCTGCGCAAGCTGGCGTCCGCGCTGGGCGTGCAGGCCGGCAATGCCAGCACGGCGGTGCAGCTGGCGTCACTGCCCGATGCCGTGGTCGCGGCCTTCGAATCACCCCTGGTGCTGCAGTACCGCTGGGCCGCGCCGCTGCTGGCGGCGCTGGACCGTGACCGCGACGGCGTGCTGGCCCGTGCGGCTGGCTTGTCGGCGCAGGCGGTGCGCCCGCCGGCGCGGCAGGTGCTTCAGCACCTGCTGGGCGAGGCCCCGGCCGCGGCGGCGGGGCGCAGCAAGACGACGACCTTCTCCGCCGGCGGCCGCCAGGTCGGCACGCTGGAGAAGGACGCGTCGGGCGCCATCACCGTGCGCCTGGCCAGTGGCGCGCTCGATGCTGCGCGGGAGCGCAAGCTGGGCGACTTCCTGGCCCGCCTGCTGGCGGATTGAGCGGCCCGGCGCCGTTCCTGGCGCCCAGCCGGGCTGGTGTTCTACGGTAGAACACCTTGCCGAAAGACCGCCGCCGTCCGGCTTGCAGCGGGGGTGTTCTACCGTAGAACACCCCGGCGGCGCGTCAGCGCTGCAGCAGCGCCGAGAACGCGTTGTTCAGCCCGGCCTCGGCGGCGGCCAGCGCGTCGCGCCGCGCCTCCACCCAGGCCCGGTCGGCGGCCAGCGCCTTGCGGGGTTCGCCCAGCATGCGCTGCACCTCGGCCGGCTGCGGCCCGCCCGTGCCCACCCGCGTGCGCACCATGTCCGCCGGTGACAGCGTGCGCCGGAAGGTGGCCTCGTCCAGCGGCAGCGCGGCTTCAGGCAGCTTGAAGTGCTTCAGCGCCTCGGCTTACAGCCGCTGCGCCTGGGCGTACGGAAACTCCTTGGGCAGCAACCGGTTCGCCCGGGCATGCAGCACGATCTCGCTGGCGAAGTGGTGGCCCACGCGGAACGGCACGCGGTGCTGGTGCTGCAGCGCCTCGGCCAGCTCCATCGACGTGGTCCATTCGCTGTCCAGCTCTTCCTGGGCGCGGGCCTTGTCGATGCGCAACGAGGCCAGCACGTCGGTGCCGTCCTTCAGCAGCTGAACCGCCTGGCTGAAGGTGCGGGCGCCGCCGGGCGAGGTCCAGCTGTACTTGTAGTCGATCATCCCGGGCGTCACGTTGTGCGCCCGCAGCACCACCTGCTGCACGCTGGCCACCACGTCGCTGGCCAGCGTGCGGGTGTTCTGGATCACGCCCGGATTGGCCTTCTGCGGCATCGCGCTGCTGGTGTCGGTGCGCCCCGGTGCCAGCAGCATCCAGGGCCGCGTCTGGTGGTACTGGAATGGATGTCCTGCCGGCTGCGGCCGGTGTGGATCAGCGTGGCATCCGGCCCGGCCGCGTCGGTGATGATCTTCTCGGTCTGCAGCACGTCGGCCGGCCGCTTGCCGTCGGGCTGGGCGGCCTGGTCGATGCTGTGCGCCACGCCCCGGGCGATGGGCCCGGCCAGGTCCTTCGGGATGATGCTCAGCTCGACATTGGCCACCGTGCTGGCCATGTTGATGCGGCCGAACCAGAAGAACAGGTCCTGCTCGCGCGCCAGGCCGCTGGTGGCGCCGCGGGCGGGCGTCACGCGCAGGCGGTCGGCCTCGGCACGGCAGGCGGCGGCCGTGCGGCAAAGGCGCGCCACGGTGCCGTCGGGCGGCGGGGGCGGGGCGGTCTGGGACTGGGCGGCAGTCGCCAGCAGGCTCAGGCCGAGCAGGACGGGCAGCGCCGGCAGGCGCCATGGTGCTCAGGGGAGGGCAGGGCGGTTCATCGCCGGATTGTGGTCCGGCCGGTCCGTCAGCCCGGGTTGTCCGTGCCCTGGCGGCCGGCGGCGTCGGCGCCCAGCGCCAGCAGGTGCCGCCGCGCCGCCTGCAGCAGGGCGTCGGACTGGCCGCGGTCGACCAGCACCCGCGACACCAGCAGCGCGCCCACCATGGCGCTGACGGCGAACAGCGCTTCGCCGGGCTCGTCGCTGGCGAGGCCCGGTGCCAGGCCGTCGGCCAGGCGACCGATCTGCGCGCTCATCACCGCCCGGCTGGCGTCGTCGGCGCGGGCCACGTCGGCCGCCAGCGCGGCCAGGGCGCAGCCGGTGGCGGGCTCGTCGCGGTGGGCCCGGCTCAGGTAGCGGCGCACGGCGGTGGGGTAGGGCGGGGCCTGGCCGGTCGCGTCGGGTGCGAACGACGACGTGGCCGCGCCATCGGCCAGCGCCCGCTGCAGCGCCTGGGCCAGCAGATCGGCGCGCGATTCGAAGTGGCCGTAGAAGCCGCCATGCGTCAGCCCCACGCTGCGCATCAGCGGGCCCACGCTCAGCGCGTCGATGCCGCTGGCGCGGATCTGCGCCGCAGCCTCGGCCAGGATGCGTTCGCGGCTGGCGGCCTTGTCGGCCTGGGAATGTCCCATGGTGAATCGGCTGCAGGTTGTCTTGACAGTCTGGATTGTGTCCGTCATCCTCGTGCATGACAATTGTCATGCTGAATATGAACTAACGCTCGGTTTGCCATGGGCGGTGCCGCTGGCCCGCACGGCCGGCACCCCGGCAAGGAGATCCTGATGACAGAACGCAAGGCCGTGCTGGTGATCGGCGCCGGTGACGCCACCGGCGGCGCCATCGCCCGCCGCTTCGCCCGCGAGGGCTACATCGCCTGCGTCACCCGCCGCAGCGCCGACAAGCTGCAGCCGCTGCTCGACCAGATCCGTGCCGACGGTGGCGAGGCCCACGGCTTCGGCAGCGACGCGCGCAAGGAAGAAGAGATGGTCGAGCTGGTGCAGCGCATCGAGCGCGACATCGCGCCCATCGAGGTGGCGGTGTTCAACATCGGCGCCAACGTGCGCTTTCCCATCACCGAGACCACCGCCCGCGTCTACTTCAAGGTCTGGGAGATGGCTTGCTTCGGCGGCTTCCTGATGGGCCGCGAATGCGCCCGGGTGATGCTGCCGCGCGGGCGCGGCACGATCCTCTTCACCGGTGCCACCGCGTCCCTGCGCGGGCGCGAGGGCTTTGCCGCCTTTGCCGGCGCCAAGCATGCGCTGCGGGCGCTGGCGCAGAGCATGGCGCGCGAACTCTGGCCCCAGGGCATCCACGTCGCCCATCCCATCATCGACGGCGCCATCGACACCGAGTTCATCCGCAGCAACTTCCCCGAGCGCTATGCCACCAAGGCGCAGGACGGCATCCTGAACCCCGAGCACATCGCCGACCTGTACTGGCAGATCCACCAGCAGCCGCGCGACGCCTGGACCCACGAGACCGAACTGCGCCCGTGGATGGAAAACTGGTGAGCACTGGTCAGTGCCCTCAGAAAATGAACTAACCCCAAATCAGGAGACACCTGTGTCCAACACCAACAACGCCGAATTCCTGTTCGATTTCGGCAGCCCCAACGCCTACTTCTGCCACAAGGTGATTCCGGCCATCGAGGCGCGCACCGGCCAGCGCATCACCTACGTGCCCATCCTGCTGGGCGGGCTGTTCAAGCTGGCCAACAACCGCTCGCCGATGGAAGCCTTCGCCGCCATCCCCAACAAGCGCGCCTACGACGCCCACGACATCGAGCGCTTCGTCAGGAAGCATGGCCTCTCGGCATACCGCTTCAACCCGCACTTTCCGGTCAACACGCTGAAGATCATGCGCGGCGCCTGCGCGGCGCAGGCCCTGGGCTGCTTCGAGCGCTATGTGGATGTGGTCTACGCGGCGATGTGGGAGCAGGGCCGCAAAATGGCCGACGACGGCGAGATCGCCGCCGTGCTCGGCGCCGGCGGGCTGGACGCCGCGGCCATTGCCGCCAAGTCGCAGGAGGCCGAGGTCAAGGCCGCGCTGCTGGCCAACACCGAGCGCGCCCATGCCCGCGGCGCCTTCGGCTCGCCCAGCTTCTTCGTCGGCGACGAGCTCTGGTTCGGCAAGGAGCGGCTGCGCGAAGTCGAGGAGGCGATGGTCGGGGGCTGACCGGCTGCCGCCAGCGCGGGCGTGACAGCCACGGCCTCCACCGCAGCATACCATCCCGGCGCATGAACGCGCCGACCCTCGACCTGATCAACCAGAAGTACGTCAGCCGCACGCCGCAGATGGTGGATTGCGGCATGCGCGTGACCGCGGCCGAGCGTGGCCGCGGCACGATGACCATGCCCGCCCGCGCCGACTGGGTGGGCGACCCGGTGCGCAACGTGCTGCACCCGGGCGCGCTGACGGTGCTGGCCGATTCGGCCTGCGGCCTGGCGGTGATGTCGGCCCTGCCGCAGCGCCTGCCCATCGCCACGCTGGACCTGCGCATGGACTGGCTGCGCCCGGCCAGCCCCGGCCAGGACATCCACTGCGAGGCGCACTGCTACCGCCTGGCCCGCAGCGTGGCCTTCGTCGACGCCGAGGTCTGGCAGGACGACCGCAGCCAGCCCATCGCCATGGCGCGCGCCACCTTCATGCTGTCCACGCCCGCCGGCCACCGGCCCGGCACCGGCGCGCCGCCACCGCCGGCGCCCGCCAGCAGCTGGCAGCCGCCGGCGGCCAGCGAGACGGTGCAGGCCGGGCGGCCCATCCCCTATGCCGACTACCTGGGCATCCGCGTCGCGCCCGGCGTGTCCGCCGCCGCCGCGCCGCTCTACCGCCTGCCGTACCACGAGAAGCTGATCGGCAACCCGCGCCTGCCCGCGCTGCACGGCGGCGTGGTGGCCGGCTTCGCCGAGACGGCGGCGATGCTGCACCTGGCGCAGGCGCTGCAGGGTGCCAAGCTGCAGAAACTTCCGAAAGGCGTGGACTTCGCCGTCGACTACCTGCGTGCGGCGCGCCCGGTGGAAACCTTCGCCCAATGTGAGCTGGTGCGGGTGGGCGCACGGGTGGCGCTGGTGCAGGTGCGCTGCTGGCAGAGCGGGCCCGACAACCCCATCATCAACGCCCGCGGCCACTTCGTGCTGGCGGCGGTGGGCGGGGCCGAGGGCGGGGACGCGCCGCGCTGAACAACGCCTTGCGCATGACCACATGCGGCGAACGAGGATGGGCCGGCGCCCTTGGTCGGCCCACAATGCCGGCCGACATGACCACGGAGACGCCGCGATGACACCCTGGATGCCGGCCCTGGCCGCCGCTGCCACCTTCAGTGCCTGGCCCGCGCTGGCCCAGCCGGCGCCCGACGCGCTGCTGGGCCGCAACCTGGCCGCCACCTGCGCCAACTGCCACGGTACCAACGGCCAGGCGCGGGGCGAGATGCGCCCGCTGGCCGGCGTGCCGGCGGCGAAGATCGTCGCCGCGGTGGCCGATTTCCGCAGCGGCGCCCTGCCCGCAACGATCATGCACCAGATCGCCAAGGGCTACAGCGACGAGCAGATCCGCCTGGTGGCCGCGTACTTTGCGGCCCAGCCGGCCGCGAAGTGAGGGGACCTGGCATGACGCGATCCCTGTCTTCCGACGCCGGCCGCCGGCGCTTCCTGGGTGCGGCTGCGGCCGGCGGCCTGGCGCTGGCGGGTTGTGCCGCCACGCCCGCCGGGCCGTCGATCGGCCGCGTGGTCGTCGTCGGCGGCGGCTTCGGCGGCGCCACCGCGGCGCGCTACCTGCGGCTGTGGGGCGGCAACGTCGACGTCACCCTGGTCGAGCGCAACGCCGGCTTCGTCTCCTGCCCGATCTCCAATCTCGTGCTGGGCGGCTTCCGCGCCATCGGCGACATCAGCCGCAGCTACGACAGCCTGCGCGCCGCCGGCGTCAAGCTGGTGCAGGGCGAGGTGGTGGCCATCGACGCCGCGCAGCGCCAGGTGCGCCTGGCCGACGGCACGCGCCTGCCCTATGACCGCCTGATCGTCTCGCCCGGCGTCGACTTCATGCTCGACCAGGTGGGCGGCCTGGCCGCGGCGCTGGACAGCGGCCGGGTGCAGCACGCCTGGAAGGCCGGCCCGGCCACGCTGGCCCTGCGCCGCCAGCTGGTGGACATGCCCGATGGCGGCGTGGTGGCCATCACCATTCCCAAGGTGCCGTACCGCTGCCCGCCCGGGCCCTACGAGCGGGCCTGCACCATCGCTGCCTACCTCAAGCAGGCCAAGCCGCGCAGCAAGCTGCTGCTGCTCGACGCCAACCCCGAGGTGCAGAGCAAGAAGGCGCTGTTCGAGCGCGCCTTCAGCGAGCACTACGCCGGCCTGCTGGAGTACCGGCCCAATGCCGAGCTGAAGGAGGTGGCCGGCAACGTCGCCAGGCTGGAGTTCGAGGACGTGCGCGCCGACGTGCTCAACGTGGTGCCGCCGCAGCGCGCCGGTGACCTGGCACGCAGCGCCGGCCTGGTCAACGTCAACGGCCGCTGGGCCGGCGTGCACTGGCTGACGATGGAGTCCACCGCCGTGCCCGGCATCCATGTGCTGGGCGACGCCACCTTCTCGGCGCCGCTGATGCCCAAGTCGGGCCACATCGCCAACCAGCATGCCAAGGTGGCGGCGGCGGCGGTGATCCAGCTGCTCCAGGGCGAGCCGGTGAACCCCACGCCGGTGGTGATGAACACCTGCTACAGCTTCGTCACCGGCCGCGACGTGATCCACGTCGCCTCGGTGCACCAGTACGACAACGCCGAGAAGACCTTCAAGACCGTGCCCGGCTCGGGCGGCGTGTCGGCGGCGGCCAGCCAGCTGGAAGGGCGCTACGCCCTGTCCTGGGCCGAGAACATCTGGGCGGACATGCTGGCGGGCTGACGCCGCGCAGGCGCCGGCAGGGCTCAAGCGCGGGCGGTGCCGGCCGCTGACAGGCGGATGACCGTTCCGCTGTTCCTGGCCACCCGGCCCGCGACCAGCCGCGTGCCGGCGCGCTGCTGGCCGGCAGCACCAGCATGGCGGCGGGCTTCTGCGCCATGCACGACACCGGCATGGCCGCGCTGGACCTGCAGCCGGGCATCGTCTGGCATGTGCCGATGGCGCTGGCCTCGGTGGCCATCGCCTGGGGCGCCTCCGCCGCGGTCTGCCGCAGTGCCGGCGGCCTGTCGGACCAGGCGCTGGCCGCGGTGGTGGCCGCCGCCGTGCTGCTGCTGGGCGGCGAGCGCCTGGCGGTGCTGGTGCTCGACCTGGCCGCCGACGAGTTCGTGGTGATGGTCGAGTCGCCCGACGCGGAAAGCGCCGCGGTGGCGCTGGCGCAGCGCATCCTGGACGCGCTGCGGCGCCCGGTCACTCCGGGCGGGCAGGCGGTGGCGCCGTCCTGCTCGATCGGCGTGGCGGTCTTCCCCGACCACGACGACGCCGGCGCCCGCCTGCTGGCCTGCGCCGACGCCGCGATGGACGCGGCCAAGCGTGCCGGCGGCGGCACCTGCGTGGTCTACGCGCCCGGCAGCTGAAGATCGACCGCAGCTTCGTCACCGACCTGGCCGCCAACACCGACGCCCAGGCCGTGCTCGACTCGGGGGTGCGCCTGGCCCACGTGCTGCGCACGGAGGTGGTGGCCGAGGGCGTGGAGACCCCGGCCGAGGCCAGCGCGCTGACCGAGCTGGGCTGCGACCTGCTGCAGGGCTTCCTGATCGCCCGGCCGATGCCGGCCGACGAGGTGCCGCGCTGGTTGCAGACGCAGCATGGCGCGCCGGCGGCCGCTGCCAGCGTCGTTGACGTGGCGCTGGCCTGATCAGCCGCGGCCGCGCCAGCGCCGCCACCACGCCGCCGCACTGCGCAGCAGCCCGGCGATGCCGTTGGGAAACAGCACCAGGAACAGCACCAGCACCACGCCGTAGACCAGGGGTGTGTTGCGGGTGTGCAGGGCGCCGGCCGACTTGCCGACGACCAGGAAGATGCCCTGCAGGCAGACCGCACCGTACAGCGCGCCGCTGAGCGTGCCCAGGCCGCCCAGGGCGATGCCGATCAGCAGGCCGAAGGACAGGAACAGGCCGTACATGCCCGGCGCCGCATAGCGCATGGCCAGCGCCGACAGCCCGCCCGCCAGGCCCACCAGCAGCGCACTCAGGCCGAACACGGCGGCCTTGTAGCGCACCGTGTCGATGCCCATGGTCCGGGCCGCGATGGGGTGGTCGCGGATGGCGATGAC
>CALMIF010000329.1 GCA_937864045.1 uncultured Aquabacterium sp.
GCGGCCTTGGCTGCGCGCAGCTTGGCCACCTTGGACGCCGTCGGCCCGTGACCGTCGGCCTTGCCCTCGGCCACGGCCGAGGCCGAGCCGTGCGCCGCCTCGGCCGTAGGCTTGGAGACCACCCGCACCACGTAGGGCGTGGGCGCTTCGGGCGCCTTGGTGGCGCCCAGCTTGCTGGCGAGCTTTTCGCGCAGCGTGTCCATCGGATCACCCGGCGGCGCCTTGGCGTCGGCTTTCGCCTCGGCCTTGGCGGGGGCGGCGGCTGCGGGCGCCGCCTTGGCAGCCGGCTTGGCCGGCGCGTCGTGGCCGCCGCCGTGGGCATCGGACGCCCAGGCCGGTGCACCGGCTGCAGCGGCCAGCGCAGCAGCCAGCAGGCCGGGGGCCAGCAGGCGGAACGAAACAGGACGGCGGGCGGTGTGGGGCATGGCGGGCGACTCGCGGACGGCGCGGCGGACACGATCGGCCCGCCACATGTCCTGCGCTATCGGCCTGCCGGCCCGCTTCTTGAGTTCAGCCCGGCTGCCGCTTGACGAAGGCCCAGGCAATCAGGCCCACGCTGAGCAGCGCCAGCGACGCCAGCGCCAGCCCCAGCGTGGAATGCATCACCAGCGGTGCCACCACGCCGGCGACGATGCCGTTGGCCACGCTGCCCACGCAGGCCTGCAGGCTGCTGGCCATGCCGCGGCGGTCGGGCGCCAGGTCCAGCACCATCAGCGTGACCACCGGCACCATCAGCGCCCAGCCGAAGGCGAACACCGACACCGGGACCAGCGCCCAGGCCGGGTGCGGCGCCAGCGTCGCGTTCAGCACCACGTTGAGCAGCGCACAACTCAGCATGATGGCGAAGCCCCAGCGGATCTGCCGCCGCGGCTTCCAGCGCCCGGCCAGGCGGCCGCTGACCGCAGCGCCGGCCATGATGCCGGCGATGCTCGACAGGAAGAACCACCAGAACTGCGTCGGCGCCAAGCCCAGGTGCGTGCCCAGCCATTCGGGCGCCGACAGCACGTAGAGGAACATGCCGTTGAACGGCACGCCGCTGGCCAGCACCAGCAGGCCGAAGCGCGGGTTGCGCACCAGGCCGGCATAGCCCCGCAGCAGCGGCCCCGGCGCAAACGACTGGCGGGCGTCGACATGCAGGGTCTCGGGCAGGAAGCGCGCGGCCAGCGCCAGCAGCAGCAGGCCCACCGCCACCAGCAGCCAGAAGATCGCATGCCAGCCGGCGGCGACGAAGAGCAGGCCGCCCAGCACCGGCGCGATGGCCGGCGCGATGCCGAAGAAGATCGTCACCTGCGACATCACCCGCTGCGCGTCGGCCGGCGGGAACATGTCGCGGATGATGGCCCGCGACACCACCACGCCGGCGCCGGCCGACATGCCCTGCAGCGCCCGGAAGGCCACCAGCTGGGCGATGCTCTGGCTGACGGCGCAGCCCAGCGACGCCAGCGTGAACAGCGCCAGCCCCCACAGCACCACCGGCCGGCGCCCGAAGGCGTCGGACAGCGCGCCATGGAACAGGTTCATCAGCGCAAAGCCGAACAGGTAGGCCGACAGCGTCTGCTGCATCTGCGCCGGCGTGGCCGACAGCGAGCGCGCAATGCCCGAGAACGCCGGCAGGTAGGTGTCGATGGAGAACGGCCCCAGCGTGCCCAGCGCGGCCAGCAAGGCGGCCAGCAGCCATTGCGGGTGCGGCCAGAGGGTCTTGGCGTCGGGGTTCAAGGCAAGTCCATCGCAAAAGGAAGGCCGGCAGCCCCGCGAGGCGCTGCCGGCCGGAAAAGTGTGAAGTGGGCCGATAGGCCGGATTCTGTGCAGCGCCCGCCACCCTTGCAGGCGGAGGGCGCCGTGACCGCCATTCCTCTGGGCCGGGGGTCGCCCCGCCGGCTCGATGCCACCTACCCGCACGCTCCCCGAGCCGGATCGTCACGTGCCTATTCGGTGTTGCTGCGCGTAGAGATTGCCCGTTTCACCCCGGCCGGCTTCGCCGCCCGGGGTGGCTGCGGCGTTCCGGGCTCGCGCCCGGACCGGTCGGCTGGCGCCGCCCGGCTGCCGGCTTGCGCCGGCATCCCCGCAGAACACCCGGAAGGCTGACCGACCGGACTCGTCTCTGTTGCTCTGATCCTCACCTCACGGTGGACAGCCGTTAGCTGCTACGCCGCTCTGTGCAGTCCGGACCTTCCTCCAGGGCCACCTTTCGGTGCTTGCCCCAGCGGCGGTCTGGCCCGCTTCACCGTGCGATTATCGCGGCTGGCCCATCGCCGCCTTGCCACAAGGAGATCATCCCCATGAAAGCCGACAACATCCTGGCCACCATTGGCCAGACGCCGCACATCCGCATCAACCGCCTCTTCGGCGCCGGCGCCCAGGTCTGGATCAAGAGCGAGCGCAGCAACCCCGGCGGCTCGATCAAGGACCGCATCGCGCTGGCGATGGTGGAAGACGCCGAACGCAGCGGCGCGCTGAAACCCGGCGGCACCATCATCGAGCCGACCAGCGGCAACACCGGCATCGGCCTGGCGATGGTGGCCGCCGTGAAGGGTTACAAGCTGATCCTGGTGATGCCCGACAGCATGAGCGTCGAGCGCCGCCGCCTGATGCTGGCCTACGGCGCCAGCTTCGACCTGACACCCCGCGAGAAGGGCATGAAGGGCTCGATCGCCCGCGCCCAGGAACTCGTCGCCCAGACGCCCGGCGCCTGGATGCCGCAGCAATTCGAGAACCCGGCCAACATCGAGGTGCACGTGCGCACCACCGCCGAGGAGATCGCCGCCGACTTTCCCGACGGCCTGGACGCGCTGATCACCGGCGTGGGCACCGGTGGGCATCTGTCCGGCTGCGCCAGGGTGCTGAAGGCGAAGTGGCCCAAGCTGAAGGTCTTCGCCGTCGAGCCGGCGGCCAGCCCGGTGATCAGCGGCGGCGCGCCCAGCCCGCACCCCATCCAGGGCATCGGCGCGGGCTTCATCCCCACCAACCTGAAGACCGACCTGCTCGACGGCGTGATCCAGGTCGATGCCGAGGCCGCCCGCGAGATGGCCCGCCGCTCGGCCCGCGAGGAAGGCATCCTCGTCGGCATCAGCAGCGGCGCCACGCTGGCGGCCATCGCGCAGAAGCTGCCCGAGCTGGGTGCGGGTGCGCGGGTGCTGGGGTTCAACTACGACACCGGCGAGCGCTACCTCTCGATCGAGGGGTTCCTGCCGGCCTGACGGCAGTCACCGACGGCCCGCAGCGCTCCCGACAGAGGCGTGCGCGGGCTGATCGTTTGTCCAGTGGCTCGGAATTTGAGCCAGTGGGGTTTCGAGAATGAACCGCACAACAGATCAGGGAGTTGATCGTGCGATTCGACGCAATGACGCGCGCCGCCCGCGCCATCTGGGCGAAGAGCGGAGAGCCCGCCGGCCATGGGCTCTTGGCGCACATGCTGGATGTGGCGGCGGTGGCCGAGCGCCTGCTGTTGCGAGAACCACAGGCGCTGAGCTTGCTGGTCGCCCAGGAACTCGGTATCTGCGTAGCGCACGGTCATCGCGCTCTCGCCGCCCTTGTCGGCCTGCACGACATCGGGAAGGCCATCCCGGGCTTCCAGGCCAAGTGGCCGGAGGGCCGCGCCGCCGACGAAGACGCCGGCTTGATGTTTCCGAGCCGGCTGCTGTCTGCAGACCAGCATGACTTGGTCGGCGTGATGCTGTTGCGGAGCCTACTGCAGCCCTGGATTGGTGACGCTTCGGCCGCCGTGGCGGGCGCGGTCGCCGCGCATCACGGTCACTTCTTCGACGCCAAGCAAATCGCGGATGCCCGCCGCCCCGGCGAGCCCAGCGCCTGGGCGAACGCGCGCCAGGAAATCTTCACGTTCTACGCCGCCACCTTGCTCGGCGAGGCGGCGCCGCAAGCTAGTCCGAGCAGTGCTGCCGAGCCCAGCCTGCCGACGCTGGCCTGGCTGGCCGGACTGACCAGCGTGGCGGACTGGATCGGATCGAACACCGACTGGTTTCCGCCTGGAGAGAGGGCAGCCACGTTCGCCGAGCATCATGCCCAGGCACTGCGGCTGGCTGACAGCGCCCTGGATGCGATCGGGTGGCAGTCGCACCAAGTACTGCTGAGCAAGACAGCTGCCGCCGACGACCTGATTGCGCAGATCGTCGGACACGCTGACGCGCGCGCACGCCCCTTGCAGCGGGCAGCAGACGAACTCTTGAACGCAACGAACAGCCCTGTCCTACTGATCGTCGAAGCCCCGATGGGCGAAGGCAAGACCGAACTGGCCTTCCTGGCGCACCTACGGCTGCAGACACGACTGGGCCACCGCGGCCTCTACATGGCACTGCCCACCCAGGCCACCGGCAATGCGATGTTTGACCGCACCTTGGCCTTCTTGCGCGCGTTCAGCACCGGCGTGCCGCTCGATCTGCAGTTGGCCCATGGTGGCGCTCTGCTCGACGAACGGCTGGTGGAACTGCGGGGGATCCATGGCGAGCCCGGCGCATCGGTGCAGTCCTCGGCCTGGTTCTCACAACGCAAGCGCCCGCTGCTGTCGCCGTACGGGGTCGGCACCATCGACCAGGCGCTGTTTGCCACGCTGAATGTCAAGCATCACTTCGTGCGCCTGTGGGGATTGGCCAACCGTGTAGTGGTGCTGGACGAGGTGCATGCGTACGACACCTACACCGGCGGCCTAATCGAAGCCTTGCTGGCGTGGCTGAAGGCGCTGGGCTGCTCGGTGGTGCTGATGAGCGCCACGCTGCCACGTGGCAAGCGCAGCGCGCTGCTGAGAAGCTGGGGCAGCCAGGCTGTCGCAGTGCCAGAACTGCCCTACCCCAGGCTGTTGATGGCCCACGGCGACCAGGTCCAGGGGCTGGCCTGCACCTCGCGGCCCCAGGCACCCATCGCCTTGGCTGCGCTGGCGGAGGACCTGGAGGGCATCGCCGCCATGGCTGCCCGGCTGCTGGCCAAGGGGGGCTGTGGTGCGGTCGTGGTCAATACCGTCGACCGCGCCCAGCAGCTCTACCTGGCGTTGAAAGCGATGGTGAACGAGCCAGCGCAAGTCATGCTGTTCCATGCCCGCTTTCCAGCCGATGAACGCAGCGCGCATGAGCAGGCGGTGCTGGCCGTCTTCGGCAAGCAGGCCATGCGCCCCAGCCACGCCTTGCTGGTAGCCACCCAGGTGGTGGAGCAGAGCCTGGACATCGACTTCGACTTCCTGATCAGCGACCTGGCACCGGTCGACCTGCTACTGCAGCGAGCCGGCAGGCTGCATCGGCATGTCCGCGAACGGCCAGCTGCGCACCAGCAGGCCAGACTCGCTGTCGCAGGCTTGCTGCCCGAGCGCCTGCCCGAGCTGAAGCAGACGGCCTGGGGCGTGATCTACGATCCGTTCATTCTTTGCCGCACCTGGGCCATCGTGTCCAGGCAAGACACCTGGACCTTGCCCCAGGACATCGACCGGCTGGTGCAGGCGGTCTACGGCGAGGGCGACTTGCCTTCGGACATCGACGCCGCCGCCCTGGCATTTATCGAGCAGGAGGCCTACGGCATCCACCGGGCCAAACTGCAGACCGAGGCGCAGTTCGCGCGCAACGCCGCGGTCAACGCCCGCGCGGCGCCCGCAGACGCCTATGTCGGCAAGCCTGGCAGCGAAGAAGGCAGCGGCCTGGGCGCCAGCAACCAGACACGGCTGGGCGACGACACCGTGACGGTGCTGCCGGTGCATGTAGATGCTGACGGCTGGCGCTTGCACCCGGACAGTCCGCCATTCGACCCGACCATCAAGCCTGGCCCTGGCTTGGCGCGACAAATGCTGACTCGCCAGTTGCGGTTGGGGCGCAAAGCCTTGGTCAAGGCACTGCTGGGCCAGGATCCGCCGCAGGGCTTCCAGGAGCATCCGTGGCTGCGCGATGTCAGGCCGCTGTGCCTGCTGAACGGCGTGCTGACCCTGGGCAAGCTGCAGGTGCAGTTGGATCGTGAATTGGGCATCGTCTATCGGAAGGACGACACCCGGCCTCCCGCACAAACCCCGGCAACGGCATCGGAGCCACCGGCATGAACCACGAAGACAACCCGATCGAAGCGGCGCCTTCGCCCGCGTTCAATCTGCTGGACAGCCCTTGGCTGCCGGTACGCTACCTGAACGGCCGGCAGGCCGAACTGGGCTTGCTGGCAGTGTTCGATCAGGCCGACCAGATCGAAGGGCTGGCCGAAACATCGCCGCCGAACCTGGTTGCGCTGTACCGGCTGCTGCTGGCCATCACCCACCGCGCGTTGACCCGGCAGTTGGGGCAGTGGACCGATCGCGATCGGGCCCGCTGGTACACGCAAGGCCTGCCCGCTGGCGCAATGGCCGACTACCTGATGCATTGGCGCGACCGCTTCTGGCTGTTCCATCCAGACCATCCGTTCATGCAGGTGGCGGCGTTGGCTTCGGCGGAAGAGACTAGGGACAAGCGCAAGCCCTGGACGCAGGTGTCGCTGCAGTGCGCGAACGGCAATACGCCGGTGGTCTTTGACCACACGATCGACACGGCACCGCAGCCTGCAGCAGCTTCGGTGGTTCTGCGCGACTTACTCGGCTTCCTGCAGTTCACGCCCGGCGGCTTGGTCAAGGTCTTCCGTAGCGCCGACAAGAGCGGTCCGCTCGCGAACACTGCGGCGGCAATCCCTATCGGCGCGCACCTGATGCAGACATTGCTGCTCGCATTGCATCCATCGCCGCAGCCTGGCGTCGACGATCTGCCGAGTTGGGAAGTGGCAGAACCCACCGTCGGCCTATTGACCGCAAACCCCCGCCCTGCCGCTGGAAGCTGTGACCGATACACCCGGCAAAGTCGGTCTGTGCTGTTGCTGCATGAGGCAAGCCATCCGACCCCTTCCGTGCGCTGGATTCGGTTCGGGGCCGGCCTTGCGTTGGCGGACGACGACAACGCACCAGACGCGATGGCCTCCTACCGCCACGGCAGCGCGGGCTTGGTCCGAGTGACCTTTACCGAAGGCCGGGCCCTTTGGCGTGACATGGGCGCGCTGCTGCCAGATGAGACCGGGCAGTTTGCCAGGCCGGCCGCCGTACTGAGCTGGGCCGCCAATCTGCACAACGCGGCCGGCCTGTGGGATGCCGACATTCCGATCCTGCTGGCAGGCCTTTGCTCTGACCAGGCCAAGCTGGTGCGCTGGCGCTCTGAGCGGCATGCCCTACCCAGCACCAGCCTGCAGCGCGCTGATATGTGGAACGCGGTGCGTGATGAGCTCCTCCGATGCGAAGAGTTGTTCAAGCAGCTAAGGATGGTCGCCACCGACCTCCTCGCCCGCACCATGCCCGACCCCAACTCGAAAGACACGCGGTCCCGGGCCAGGGCGCTGCTGGACGCCGGCCCGTTCGCAGCCACCTTCTTTTCCACTGCCGAGCGCCGCCTGCCGGCGCTGCTGCAACGCATCGGCCGGGCCGAACTGGATGCCGCCCATGCCGATTGGTCGGCCGCCCTGCTGCAGGCAGCCAACAACGCCTGGGGCGCTGCGCGCGGCATGCTGGGCCAGTCAGCCGCCGCGCTGCGCGCTGAGGCACTGACTCACCGCCGGCTGCAGGCAGCGCTGCGGCCACTGCGCCGCGAGCCCGATGCATCCCCCGCGCAACAACCACGCCCCATCGAGGAGGCCACGCCATGAGCGCATTCACAGAGTCCTTCATCCAACACCTCCAGGGGCTGGCCGGCCGCGACCGTGGCGCGATGGCGGCACTGCGCCGAAGCCTGGGCTTCGAGCCCGGCGCCTACCCGCCGGCCTACCCCGCCGTCGAGCGCTTTGCCGCCCAGGGCCCCGACAGCGAAGCCCAGCGCCAGGCGCTGTACCTGTGCGCCGGCTTGTTTGCGCTGCACCCCGTGCACGCCAGCGGCCGGCCGCTGGCCGGCGCGCTAGGCCAGGCCATGCAGCAGCGCGGCAGCGACAGCATCGAGAAGCGCTTCATCGCACTGCTGGCCAGCGAGCCCGAGAGCCTGCCCAACCACCTGCGTCAGATCGTCAGCCTGCTGGCCGCAGACCAGTTGCCCATCGACTACGCCGAACTGCTGGCCGACCTGGGACGGCTGCTTCGGCGCTGGAACGAAGAACAGCGCGACCACGTGCGGCAGCGCTGGGCGCGGACGTTCTACCGTGCTGTCGAACAACTGCAAGCCGGCGCCACGGAAGCCAGTGCGCCCGACAACGCCCAAGACCCTGCTGACTGACACAACCAAGGAGGACACCATGAGCCTGTTCATCGAATACCACCTGATCCAGAACTTCGCGCCGTCCAACCTCAACCGCGACGACACAGGCGCGCCCAAGGACGCACTGTTCGGCGGGCACCGCCGGGCACGCGTCAGCAGCCAGTGCTTCAAGCGAGCCATCAGGCTACAGGTCGCCAGCACCGGTGCCATTGCTGCAGACGACCAGAGCATCCGGACCAAGAAGCTGCTGCAGTTGCTGGTGCAGCAATTGAAAGCCCTGGGCCGGGACGATGAAGCGCAGGTGCAGCAGCGCGCAGTCCAAGCGCTGGGCGCCGCGAAGTTGAAGGTCGACGACGAGGGCAAGACCGAGTACCTGCTGTTCCTTGGTGCGCGCGAGATCACCGCACTGGCGGGCCTGATCCACCAACACTGGGACGCGCTGGCAGTTGGTCCCGCAGCCGACGACAAAGCCAAGCGGTCGAAGAAGGAAGCGAAGGCAGAGTTGCCGAAAGAGGTGCGCGACGGTGTGACGCGGCTGCTTGACGGCGGCAAGGCCCTGGATGTGGCGCTCTTCGGCCGCATGCTTGCCGACCTGCCCGAGGCGAACCAGCATGCCGCCTGCCAGGTGGCGCATGCCATCAGCACCCACCGGGTCGAGCGCGAGTTCGACTACTTCACAGCTGTGGATGACCTGGGCAGCGCCGAAGAAACCGGCGCCGGCATGATCGGTCAGGTCGAGTTCAACTCGGCCACCTTCTACCGCTACGCCGCTCTCGATGCCCACAAGCTGCTGGCCAACCTGCAGGGTGATCGCGACCTGGCTCTGACGGGCATCAACGCCTTCACCCAGGCCATGGCGCGCGCCATCCCAAGCGGCAAGCAGAACAGCTTCGCGGCTCACAACCCACCGCAGTTCGCAGGCGTGGTGCTGCGCCACGCCAGTCCGTTCAACCTGGCCAATGCCTTTGAACGCCCGGTGTGGCCCGACCGCCAGCGGAGCCTCACCGCTCAGTCGGTGCTGGCCCTGGCCACACAAGAACGGCAACTGGCTGCAGCCTACGGCGATGCGCGGGATGCCTGGGCGGCGCTGGACCTGACCGGCGCCTGGCCACAAGACCTTGGCGAACAGCCGGGCAGTCTGGACGGCCTGTGCGCCTGGCTGGCCCAACAGCTTGATGCCCGTCTGCCACCGGCGGCAACGACTGGGGCGTGACGGTGGCCACGTTGCTGCTGCGGCTGGTCGGGCCAATGCAATCCTGGGGAACGACCAGCCGCTTCGACGAGCGCGACAGCCAGCTGGAGCCGTCGAAGTCGGGCGTGCTGGGCCTGCTGTGCGCTGCCCTGGGACGCGACCGAGCCGAGCCGGTGGACGACTTAGCCGCGCTGCGCATGGGTGTGCGGGTGGACCGCGAGGGGCTGTTGATGCGCGACTATCAGACCGCCACAGGCGTGTTGATTGCAGCGGATGCCAAGCCAAAGCTCGACCGCACAGTTGTCAGCCCGCGCTACTACCTGGCCGACGCGGCATTCCTGGTCGGCCTGCAAGGCGACGATGCAGCACTGCTGACCGCCTGCCAAGCTGCGCTGAAGGCGCCGGTGTGGCCGGTGGCGCTGGGCCGCAAGGCCTATGTGCCATCACTGCCTGTTTGGTTGGACGATGGAGCGGCCATCCAGCAAGGCGATCTGGCCCAGGTGCTGACCGACCAGCCTCGCATTGCGCCTGCCCGGGCGGAGCACCGTCACCAGCCGGTGCGGCTGCTGCTGGAACACGCCGCCACCGGTGCGCTGCGCCAAGACCAGCCGACCGCGCCCTTCGCGCTGCGCCGCTTCGGCCCCAGGTTCGTTCAATCCGGAGTGCTCGACCATGTACCTGACGCAACTGCTGCTGAACCCGTCAAACGATGAGGCACGGCGCGATCTGGGCGATGCCTACCAGATGCACCGCACGCTCAGCAGGGCATTCACCGACAATGCCGACGGGCCGGTGACGCGCTTTCTGTGGCGCCTGGAGCGCGAACGTATGCCCGGCGCAGGAAGTGCAGTGCTGGTGCAGTCCGCCATGCCAGGCAGTTGGCAAAAGTTGGGCGACGCGCCCGGCTATCTGGCAGCGCCGGCCAGCGAGAAGACCGTAGTACTGGATCGCTTGGTGACCACGGACGCCCATTGCCGGTTCAGGCTGCGCGCCAACCCTGCCGTCAAACGCGATGGCAAGCGCTGGGGCCTCCATGGTGAACAGTCACAGTTGGACTGGCTGAGCCGCCAAGGCACCCGGCTGGGCTTTGCCGTGACAGGCGCCGACGTGTCCCAGCGAGAACGGATTCGGTCACCGCAGAGCCGCAGCGGAATGCTGATCACGATCGACAGCGTCCAGTTCGACGGCCAGCTGCGCGTTGTTGATGCTGGAGTGCTGCGCGCTGCGATGCTGACCGGCATCGGGCCTGGCAAGGGGCTGGGGCTGGGCATGCTGTCGCTGGCGCCTACCTGATAGACGCGGCCATGTGCTGTGCTTCATCGGCGCCCAAGGCATCGACTTGCAACCTGCTCCTGCGCCCCATCCGCTAAGCTGCCACTGCACCGCCCCGGAGCCCCCATGCACACCCTCACCACCGAAGACCTGCAGCGTGAACCTCAGCGCCTGCTCGACGATGCACAGCGCGGCCTGCCCAGCATCGTCACCCGTGACGGCGAGCCGGTCATGCTGGCCCTGCCGCTTGGGGTTGACGAGGCATCGCGCGCCGTGCGCCTGGACATCGCCGCCAGCCTGTACGACCGCGACCAGATCAGCCTGGGGCTGGCAGCGCGCATCGGTGGCCTGTGCTACAGCGACATGATCGATGAGCTGGGCCGGCGCGGCATCGCCACCATCCGGCTGCAGCCGGGCGAACTGGAGCAGGAGCTTGCCGCCTTCGGTGGTTGACGTCGTCGTCAGCGACGCCGGGCCGCTGATCGCACTGGGGCGACTGGACAAGCTCGCACTGCTGTACGCGCTGTTCCACCAGGTGCAGGTGCCCGACGCCGTGCTGGCTGAGTGCCTGGCCCGGCCCGAACAGGCTGACACCCAGCGCGTGCTGGCGGCACTGGACAACAGCTGGATCCAGCGCTGCGCCGCAGTGCCCTTAGCTGCCCCGCCCGAGCTGCATTTGGGTGAGCGGGCCGCCATCGGCCGCGCCATCGAGATCGGCGCAGGCTTGCTGGCCGACGACCTGGCTGCGCGCACGTTTGCTCGTGCGCACGGCTTGGCGGTGATCGGCTCGCTGGGTGTGCTGGACTTGGCCAAGAAGTGGGGGCTGATCGATCAGATTGCCCCGCTGATCGAGCGCCTGCGCGCCGGCGGCCAGCGGCTCAGCCATGCGGCCGTGGCAGACGCGCTGGCCATCGCAGGCGAGACACCGGCATGACCGGCCTGCTGCCCCCGCTGAAGCCCATTCCGATCAAGGAGCGGATGTCGGTCCTCTTCGTCGAGCGCGGCGAGATCGACGTGCTCGACGGCGCCTTCGTTGTCGTCGACGTGACCGGCATCCGCACGCACATCCCCGTGGGTGGCGTGGCCTGCATCATGCTGGAGCCCGGCACGCGGCTGTCCCACCGGGCCGCGGCACTGGCCGCACGGGTGGGCACATTGCTGGTGTGGGTGGGCGAGGCCGGTGTGCGGTTGTACTCGGCCGGCCAGCCCGGCGGCGCACGGTCAGACCGCCTGCTGTACCAGGCCAGGCTGGCGCTTGACGAAACCCTGCGCCTGAAGGTGGTGCGCAAGATGTACGCCGTCCGCTTTGGCGAGGAGCCTCCTGCACGCCGCAGCGTCGAGCAGCTGCGCGGCATCGAAGGCGTGCGCGTACGCCAGACCTACCAGCTGCTGGCACGGCAGTTCGGCATCACCTGGAAGGGACGCGACTACGACGCCGAGGACTGGGATTCGGCCGACCTGCCCAACCGCTGCCTGTCTGCCGCCACGTCATGCCTGTACGGGGTGACGGAAGCAGCCGTTCTGGCGGCGGGTTATGCGCCCGCGGTGGGCTTCATCCACACCGGCAAGCCGCTGTCGTTTGTCTACGACGTGGCCGATGTCTACAAGTTCGAGACGGTGGTGCCCGTCGCCTTCAAGGTGGCGGCGTCGAACCCGCCTGGCAATCCGGAGCGCACCGTGCGCCTGGCCTGCCGCGACATCTTCCGCCAGACACGGCTGCTCGAACGCATCATTCCGGACATCGAAGCCATGCTGGCCGCCGGCGAGATCACCCCGCCCGACCCGGCGCCAGGCACCGTGGGGCCGGCGCTGCCCAACCCGGAGAACCTCGGCGATGCTGGTCATCGTTCTTGAGAACGCGCCGCCCCGGCTGCGCGGCCGCCTGGCCATCTGGCTGCTGGAAGTGCGCGCCGGGGTCTACGTCGGCAACTACAGCCGGCGCCTGCGCGAGCACATCTGGTCGCAGGTGGAAGACGGGCTGGAGGACGGCAACGCGGTGCTGGTCTGGCGCAGCAAGGCCGAGGCCGGCTTCGAGTTCAAGACCCTGGGCCGCAACCGTCGCATGCCGGCTGATTTCGACGGTGTGCAGTTGGTGCAGTTCCACCCTGACCAGGACTCGTCCAGCGTTCCTTAACAAGCCGCGAATCAGGCACCGCCGGTCGGTAAAATCCTGACCGGCGGTTTTTGCTTTTGAAATCAATAAGTTGAAAGAAGAGCGTTCCCCACGGGCGTGGGGATGAACCG
>CALMIF010000330.1 GCA_937864045.1 uncultured Aquabacterium sp.
CGCTCTCGTCGGCCTCGACCACGATGTAGTCGCCCGAGCCCAGGCGCGAATTCGCGCCGGCGCTGTTGAGCTTGCCGCCGATGACGAAGGTGGGGTCGACACCCGCCTCGGCGAGCACGCAGGTCACCAGGCTGGTGGTGGTGGTCTTGCCGTGGGTGCCGGCGATGGCGATGCCGCTCTTCAGGCGCATCAGCTCGGCCAGCATCACCGCGCGCGGCACCACCGGGATGCGCTTGGTGCGCGCGGCGATCACCTCGGGGTTGTCGCCCTTCACTGCCGTGCTGGTGACGATGGCCTCGGCGCCGGCGATGTGCGCCGCGTCGTGGCCGATGTGCACGGTGATGCCCAGGTCGGCCAGCCGGCGCGACGTGGGGCTGTCCGTCTGGTCACTGCCCGAGACGGCATAGCCCAGGTTGTGCAGGATCTCGGCGATGCCACTCATGCCGGCGCCGCCCACGCCGACGAAATGGATGTGCTTGACGGCGTGCTTCATGGCTTGTTCACCAGATTGTCCAATGCGTCGGCGACACGCTCGGCGGCGCGCGGCATCGCCAGGGCCCGTGCCTTCTGCGCCATCGCCAACAGCGTGGGCCGGTCCAGCGCCTGCAGCTGCATCGCCAGCGACTGCGGGGTCAGCGCCTGCTGGTCCAGGTGCAGCGCGGCGCCGTGGCCGGCCATGTGGCGGGCGTTGTCGCGCTGGTGCGACGTGGTGCTGACCACCAGCGGCACCAGCAGCGCTGGCACGCCCGCGGCGCACAGCTCGCTCACCGTCACCGCGCCGGCACGGCACAGCATCAGGTCGCAGTCAGCCAGCTGGGTGGCCATGTCGTCGATGAAGGGCCGCACCTCGGCGGCGATGCCGGCTGCGGCATAGGCGGCGCGCACGGCGTCCAGCTGCGCGGCGCCGGTCTGGTGCAGCACCTGCGGGCGGGCGTTGGCGGGCAGCAGGGCGAGTGCGGCCGGCACGGTCTGGTTCAGCACCTGGGCGCCCAGGCTGCCGCCCACCACCAGCAGGCGCAGCGGGCCGTTGCGGCCGGCAAAGCGCTGCGCGGGCTCGGCGATCGCCTCGATCTCGGCGCGCACCGGGTTGCCAGTGACGATGCCGTGCTTCACCTTCGCCGCCGGGCCGTCGAAACCGAAGGCAATGCGGTCGGCCACCGGCAGCAGGGCCTTGTTGCTCAGCAGCAGGGCGGCGTCGGCATTGACCAGCATCAGCGGCTTGCCCAGCAGGCTGGCCATCAGCCCGCCCGGGAAGCAGACATAGCCGCCCATGCCCAGCACCGCGCTGGCGCCGCGCCGGCGCAGGATGGCGGCCGAATCCCAGAAGGCTTTCAACAAACGCAGGCCGCCGGTCAGCGTCTGCAGCAGGCCCTTGCCGCGCAGGCCGCTGAACGCCAGCACATCCAGCGCGATGCCGCTGGGCGGCACCAGCTTGTTCTCCATGCCGGTGGCCGTGCCCAGCCAGCTCACCGTCCAGCCACGGCGCTGCACCTCGCGTGCCACCGCCAGGCCCGGGATGATGTGGCCGCCGGTGCCGGCTGCCATGACGACGAGGTGCGGCATCAGTCCCGGCCTCCGCGCATGAGCGACCGGTTCTGGTTCCGGCCCGCAGGCTGCGCCTGCTTCACATCGCTGCGCGATGTGAGCCTGCACCGAAACAGACAGCCCGCGCTGCGCGCGGCCGCCCTGCTGCGCATGGCGGTCATTCGCGGCCTCCGCGCATGAGCAGTCTGTTTTCGATGTCGACCCGCACGACGATGGCCATCGCCACCAGGTTCATCAGGATCGCCGAGCCGCCGTAGCTCAGCAGCGGCAGGGTCAGGCCCTTGGTGGGCAGTGCGCCCAGGTTGACGCCCATGTTGATCAGGGTCTGGCCGCCGATCCAGATGCCGATGCCCTGCACCATCAGGCCGGCGAACACGCGGTCCAGCAGCACGGCCTGGCGGCCGATGACGAAGATGCGGCGCGTCAGCCAGAAGAAGGCGACGATCACCGCCGCCACACCCAGGAAGCCCAGCTCCTCGCCGATCACCGCCAGCAGGAAGTCGGTGTGCGCCTCGGGCAGGTAGTGCAGCTTCTCGACACTGCCGCCCAGGCCCTGGCCGGTCAGCTCGCCGCGGCCGAAGGCGATCAGCGAATGGCTGAGCTGGTAGCCCTTGCCGGCCGAGTACAGCGGGTCGAACGGGTCGGTGAAGGCCAGCGCGCGCTGCATGCGCCAGGGGTTGGTGACGATCATCACCACCATCGCGCCCAGCAGCATCGCCACGCTGACGGCGAACATGCGGCCGTTGACGCCGCCCAGGAACAGGATGCCCAGGGCCACGCAGGCGATGACGACGAAGGCGCCCATGTCGGGCTCGGCCAGCAGCAGCACGCCGATCACGCCCAGGGCCACGGCCATCGGCCACACGGCCTTGATGAAGCGTTCCTTCACCTCCATCTTGCGCACCATGTAGCTGGCGGCGTACATCGCCATCGCCAGCTTGGCCAGTTCGCTGGGCTGGAAGTTCATCACCCCCAGCGGCAGCCAGCGGCGCGCGCCGTTCACGCCCTTGCCCAGGCCGGGGATCAACACCAGCAGCAGCAGGGCCAGGCTGGCGACGAAGAGGTAGGGCGCGGCGCGCTCCCACAGCTTGATCGGCAGCTGCACCACCACCAGGGCGGCGATGAAGGCGATGGCCAGCGACAGCGCATGGCGGCTCAGGAAGAAGGTGGGCGCATAGAGCTTGTACTTGGGGCTGTCGGGCAGGGCCACGCTGGCCGAATAGACCATCACCAGGCCCAGCGACAGCATGGCCACCACGCACCAGACCAGGGCGGTGTCGAAGCCGGCGATGCGCGTGGCCGCCCCGCCCTGCGGGCCCGGGTTCCAGTCGCGGATCGGCAGGTCCTCGCCGTCGCCGCTGCCGCCGTTCTTCAGCCCTTTCAGCTTCTTCAGCAGGTCCAGCGGGTTGAAGCGTTGCACCAGGGTGCTCATGCGAGGGCCTCCCCACGGTCGGCCGCGATGGCCCGCACCGCATCGACGAACACCTCGGCCCGGTGGCCGTAGTTGCGGAACATGTCCAGGCTGGCGCAGGCCGGGCTCAGCAGCACGGCGTCACCGGCCTGGGCTTGCGTGAAGCACCAGGCCACGGCGGCCTCCAGGCTGTCGTGGTGCTGCTGCGGCACGGCGGCGGCGCCGGCATCCGCGGCCAGCGCGCTGGCGATGGCCTGGGCATCGCGCCCGATCAAAGCCACCGCACGGGCGTGGCGCACCACCGGCCCGGCCAGCGGGGTGAAGTCCTGGCCCTTGCCGTCGCCGCCCAGGATCACCACCAGCTTCGCCGGTGCCTTGTCGGCGCCCAGGCCCTCCAGCGCGGCCACGGTGGCGCCGACGTTCGTGCCCTTGCTGTCGTCGAAGGCCTCGACACCGCCGGTCTGGCCGATGAACTGCACCCGGTGCGGCTCACCGCCGTAGTCGCGCAGGCCGTGCAGCAGCTGCGCCAGCGGGCAGCCGATGGCGGTGGCCAGCGCCAGCGCCGCCAGCGCATTGGCCGCGTTGTGGCGGCCCCGCACTCGCAGCGCGTCGGCCGGCATCAGGCGCTGCAGCAGGATCTCGTCCTCTTCGCCCTTGCGCTTCTTGAGCGTCTCGTCGGCTTCACGCGCCCGCACCAGCCAGGCCATGCCGTTCTCCTCGACCAGGCCGAAGTCGCCCGGGCGCTGCGGCGCATCCAGGCCGAACTGCACCGCCTTCGGGCCGACCAGCTTCGCCGGCTTGCCACGGCCGCCCTTGACGGCCAACGGCTTGGGCAGCATCGCCAGCACGGTGGCGTCGTCGCGGTTCAGCACCCAGGTCGTGCCGCCATCGACGGCCCCGAAGATGCGCGCCTTGGCCGCGGCATACGCGTCCATGCTGCCGTGCCAGTCGAGGTGGTCCTGCGTGACGTTGAGCACCGTCGCCGCACTGGGCACAAAGCCCTGCACGCCGTCGAGCTGGAAGCTGGACAACTCCAGCACCCAGACCTCGGGCAGGTGCTGGAACACCGGCGCGGCCGGCGGCGGCGGGGCCAGCGGCAGCGGCGTGTCGTCACCGTCGTCCTCGGCGGGCGTGACGGGCTCGGCATCGGCTTCCGCGACCTCGGCCGCTTGGGCGACAGGCTCGATCACCACCGCCTCGGCAGGCACCTCGGCCGCCGGCTCCAGGTCCAGCGCCGCGGCCAGCGTGTCCAGCATCGTCGGGCCGATGTTGCCGGCCGCCGCCACCCGCAGGCCGCAGCGCGCCACCAGCAGCGCGGTCATCGCGGTGGTGGTGGTCTTGCCGTTGGTGCCGGTGATGGCCAGCACCTTGGGTGCATAACCGCGGGCCGCCTTCAGGTCGGCCAGCGCCAGCGCGAACAGGTCCAGCTCGCCCGCCACCCGCACGCCGGCGGCGCGTGCCGCGTCCAGCAGCGGCGCGATGCGGCCGTCGTGCGGTGCCAGGCCGGGGCTCTTCAACACCAGCTGCAGGCCGCGGGCATCGTCGGCCGTCAGCGCACCGCTGCGCAGCGAGGCGCCCGGTGCGGCGGCGGCCAGCGCCGCGGCCTGCGGCGGGTTCTCGCGCGAGTCCCACACCTGCACGCGCGCGCCGTGGCGCGCGCACCAGCGCGCCATCGCCAGGCCGGATTCACCCAGGCCCAGCACCAGCACGTTCAGGTTGGCGAGGTGGTTCATCGTCGGCTCACCGCAGCTTCAAGGTGGCCAGGCCAATGAGGCACATCAGCATCGTGACGATCCAGAAGCGGATCACCACCTGCGTCTCGTCCCAGCCGCTCTTCTCGAAGTGGTGGTGCAGCGGCGCCATCTTCAGCAGGCGCCGGCCCTCGCCGTACTTCTTCTTGGTGTACTTGAACCAGCCGACCTGCAGCATCACGCTGAGCACCTCGGCGACGAACACCGCGCCCATGATGCCGAGCACGATCTCCTGCCGCGTGATGATGGCGATGGTGCCCAGCGCGCCGCCCAGGGCCAGCGCACCCACGTCGCCCATGAACACCTGGGCCGGGTGCGCGTTGAACCACAGGAAGGCCAGGCCCGCGCCGGCCAGGGCGCCGCAGAAGATCAGCAGCTCGCCCGCGCCGGGGATGTAGGGGAACAGCAGGTACCTGCTGTAGACCGAGTTGCCGACGATGTAGGCGAAGATGCCCAGCGCCGAGCCCACCAGCACCACCGGCATGATGGCCAGGCCGTCCAGGCCGTCGGTGAAGTTCACCGCGTTGCTGGCGCCCACCATCACGAAGTAGCTCATCGCGATGAAGCCGAACACGCCCAGCGGATAGCTCACCGTCTTGAAGAACGGCAGCATCAGGTCGGCGCGCGGCGGCAGGTCGGCGGCGAAGCCGCTCTGCACCCACTTGAAGAACAGCTCCAGCACGCGCTGGTTGGTCGATTCCGACACCGCGAAGGCCAGGTAGGCCGCGGCCACCAGGCCGATCAGCGACTGCCAGAAGAACTTCTCGCGCGAGCGCATGCCCTCGGGGTTCTTGTCGACCACCTTGCGCCAGTCGTCGACCCAGCCCACCGCGCCGAAGCCGAAGGTCACCAGCATCACCACCCAGACGAAGCGGTTGCTCCAGTCGAACCACAGCAAGGTGGCCACGCCGATGCCCAGCAGGATCAGCACGCCGCCCATGGTGGGCGTGCCACGCTTGGCCAGGTGGGCCTGCACGCCGTACTCGCGGATCGGCTGGCCGATCTTCAACTCGGTCAGGCGGCGAATCACCCAGGGCCCCAGGCCCAGGCCGATCAGCAGCGCGGTCATCGCCGACATCACGGCGCGGAAGGTCAGGTACTGGAACACGCGCAGAAAGCCCCACTCGGGGTTCAGCGTGAGCAGCCATTGGCTCAGGCTCAGGAGCATGCGGCGCCTCCCGTCCGGGTTGGGGCTTGCTGCTGGAGTGCGGCCACGACCGTGGGCATGCGCATGAACTTCGATCCCTTGACCAGCACCGCGCCGCAGGCGGGTGCTTCAGCGATCACCGCCACCACGGCGGCGGCATCGGCGAAATGGCGCGCGGCCGGCCCGAAGGCGCGGGCCGCGTCGATGCAGGCCGCACCGGCGGCCCAGAAATGGGCGATGCCGGCGGCACGTGCATAGGCGCCCACCTCGGCATGGAAGGCCGGCCCCTGGTCACCGACCTCGCCCATGTCGCCCAGCACCAACCACTGCGGCGCGGGCAGCGTGGCCAGCACGTCGATGGCGGCGCGCACCGAGTCGGGGTTGGCGTTGTAGCTGTCGTCGACCAGGCTGACGGCGCGGCCGGCCAGGGTCAGCGCAACCAGCCGCGAACGGCCGGCCACCGGACGGAACGCCGCCAGGCCCTGCACGACGGCGGCCAGCGGCACGCCGGCGGCCAGCGCGCCGGACGTGGCAGCCAGCGCGTTGTGCAGGTTGTGGCGGCCGGGAATGTGCAGCTGCAGCGTCGCCGCACCGGCCGGCGTGGTGATGGCGAACTGCCAGTGGCCGCCTTCGGCATCGGCCACCCAGGCGGCAGGCTGAGCGACATCCGGCACCACATCGGCCGCACCGGTCATCGCGAACGTCAGCTGGCGACGGCTGCCGGCCAGCGCACGCCAGACACCGGCATGGGCGTCGTCTGCCGGGTACACCGCCACGCCGTCGCCCGGCAGGGCGCTGATCACCTGGCCGTTCTCCTGCGCCACCGCTTCCACCGTGGCCATGAACTCCTGGTGCTCGCGCTGGGCGTTGTTGACCACCGCCACGGTGGGCCGGGCGATGGCGGCCAGCTCGGCGATCTCGCCGGGGTGGTTCATGCCCAGCTCGAACACGGCGATGGTCGAGGCCCCGGCAACGTCCAGGCGCAGCCGCAGCACCTGCAGCGGCAGGCCGATGTGGTTGTTGTAGTTGCCGGCCGTGGCCACGCTGCGCGCACCGGCATGGGCGCGCAGGATGGCGGCGACCATCTGCGTGACCGTGGTCTTGCCGTTGCTGCCGGCCACGCCGATCACCGGGCCGCTGAAGCGGCCGCGCCAGCCGGCGGCCAGTTGCTGCAGCGCCCGCAGGCTGTCGGCCACCTGCAGCCCGGCGCAGCCAGCCTCGGCGATGCCATGCTCGGCCAGCACCGCGGCGGCGCCGGCCGCCTTGGCTTGCGGCAGGAAGCCGTGGGCATCGAAGTTGTCGCCGCGCAGCGCCACGAACAGGTCGCCGGGCTGCAGCGTGCGGGTGTCGCTGTGCACGCGGGCGATCGGCGTGGCCGGGTCGCCGATCAGCGTGGCGCCGGGCAGCAGCGCGGCGGCGTCGGCCAGGGTCATCAGCACTGGGCTCATGCAGCGCTCCTGGCGGCCAGCGCACGGCCGGCCACGTCGCTGTCGAGGAAGGGCCGCTTCACGCCCGCCACCTCCTGGTAGTCCTCGTGGCCCTTGCCGGCGATCAGCACCACGTCGGCCGGCGCCGCGCCCTGCACGGCATGGGCGATGGCCTGGGCGCGGTCGGCGATCGTGGCCGCGGGCTCGGCGCCCAGGCCGGCGCGGATCTGGGCCAGGATCAGCAGCGGGTCTTCATGGCGCGGGTTGTCGCTGGTCAGCACCACGTGGTCGGCCAGGCGCTCGGCGATGGCGCCCATCAACGGGCGCTTGCTCGCGTCGCGGTTGCCGCCGCAGCCGAACACGCACCACAGCGCGCCGCCGCGGGCCGCCGCCAGCGGGCGCAGCGCGCCCAGCGCCTTGTCCAGCGCGTCGGGCGTGTGGGCGTAGTCCACCACCAACTCGGGCTGACCCGCGGTGCCTGGAACGCGGTCCATGCGGCCGGGCACCGGCGTCAGCCTCGGCACCACCGCCGCCGCATCGGCCAGCGGCACGCCCAGGGCGCGCAGTGCCGCCAGCACGCCCAGCAGGTTGCTGGCGTTGTAGTCGCCGATCAGCCGGCTGCGCACGGCGACGCGGGCGGCGCCTTCGGCCAGGGTGAAGCCCAGGCCGCCATCGGCATAGCCCAGGTCCAGCGCGCGCAGCCGGGCCGGCTGCTGCAGCGACACGGTCCACAGGTCTGCCGCCCCGCCCTGCAGCTCGGCGGCCAGCGTGGCGCCCTGCGGGTCGTCGATGTTGACCACCGCTGCCTGCAGGCCCGGCCAGGCGAACAGCGCACGCTTGGCGGCCCAGTAGGCGTCCATCGTGCCGTGGTAGTCGAGGTGGTCGCGGGTGAAGTTGGTGAACTGGGCGATGCGGACCGGCAAGCCCGCCAGGCGCTGCTCGACGATGCCGATCGACGAGGCCTCGATGGCGCAGGCCGCAAAGCCGCTGTCGACCATGGCGCGCAGGCCGGCATGCAGGCGCACCGGGTCGGGCGTGGTCAGGCCGGTGAAGTCGATGCTGCCGGGGTCGTCACCCAGCGGCGGCTGGCCGATGCCCAGGGTGCCGACGACGCCGCAGCGCTGCCCCAGCGCCGTCAGCGCCTGCGCCGTCCACCAGGCGGTGCTGCTCTTGCCATTGGTGCCGGTGGCGGCCACCACCGACAGCGCCTGCGCCGGCTGGCCGAACCAGGCGGCGGCGATGGGGCCGGTGGCCGCCTTCAGGCCGGGCAGGCTGGCGATGCGGGCGTCGTCGAAGCCGAAGGCCGCAGCGCCGTCGGCCTCCACCAGGCAGGCCGCCGCGCCCGCTGCCAGCGCGGCCGGCACGAACTGGCGGCCGTCGACCGCCGCGCCGGGCCAGGCGATGAAGGCATCGCCCGCACGCACGGCGCGGCTGTCGGTGCGCAGCGTGGCCGCGCCGGCCGAGAAGTCCGGCCGCACCCGCGCGGCCAGCCAGTCGGCGGCCTCGGCAGCGGTGTTCAGGGCCATCGTCATGCCTGCGCTCCAGCGTGCAAGTGGCGCCGGCCGAACCAGGCAATCGCCGCGGAACCGGCTTTGCCGGGCCGCTGGCGGTGCCCCCTTGAGGGGGCGGCCGAAGGCCGTAGGGGGTGGGCCATGTTCTAGAAGTTCTCGGGCGCGTCGGCGACCGCCTTGGCCACCACGCGCGGCTTCACGTCCAGGTCGGGCGCCACGCCCATGGTGCGCAGCGTCTGCTGCACCACCTGGCTGAACACCGGCGCAGCCACGGCGCCGCCGTAGTACTTGCCGTTGCTGGGCTCGTCGACCATCACCGCCACCACGATGCGCGGCTTGTCGATGGGCGCCAGGCCGACGAACCAGCTGCGGTACTTGTTGCCGGCGTAGCCCCGGCCTTCCTGCTTGTGCGCGGTGCCGCTCTTGCCGCCCACCGAGTAGCCGATGGTCTGCGCCAGCGTGCCGGTGCCGCCGGGGCCGGCAGCCATCTGCAGCATGCTGCGGATCTCGCGCGCGGTCTCGGGCGAGATCACGCGGATGCCGGGCACCTGCTCCTCGTGGCGCAGCATGGTGATGGGGATCACCTCGCCGTCGCGGGCGAAGGTGGTGTAGGCGCGGGCGATCTGCAGCAGGCTGGCCGACAGGCCGTAGCCGTAGGCCATGGTCGCCTGCTCGATCGGACGCCAGGTCTTGTACGGGCGCAGCCGGCCGGTCACCGCGCCGGGGAAGCTGATCTGCGGCTTCTGGCCGTAGCCCACGCTGGCGTACAGCTCCCACAGCTCGCGCGGCTGCATCTGCATGGCCATGCGCACCGTGCCGATGTTGCTGCTCTTCTGGATCACCTCGCGCACGCTGAGGGTGCCGTAGTGGTGGGCGTCGCGGATGGGGATGCCGCTGACCACCACGCTGCCGGCCGAGGCGTTGATCGGCGTCTCGGGCTTGACCTTGCCGGTCTCCAGCGCCCAGGCGACGACGAAGGGCTTCATCGTCGAGCCGGGCTCGAAGACGTCGGTCAGCGCCCGGTTGCGCAACTGCTCGCCGCTGCGCTTGCCACGCTCGCCGGGGTCGTAGCTGGGGTAGTTGGCCAGCGCCAGGATCTCGCCGGTCTGGGTGTCGACCACCACCACGCTGCCGGCCTTGGCCTTGTTCTCCAGCACCGCCTCGCGCACCCG
Organism: uncultured Aquabacterium sp.; assembly: GCA_937864045.1. Taxonomy (GTDB): domain Bacteria; phylum Pseudomonadota; class Gammaproteobacteria; order Burkholderiales; family Burkholderiaceae_C; genus Pseudaquabacterium. The sequence continues at coordinate 9,965 of CALMIF010000330.1, forward strand.
CTGGTAGGCGAAGAACTGGATCTTGGCGTCCACCGACAGCGCGATGTCGCTGCCGTCGGCGGGCTCGGTGTGCGTGCCCATGTCCTCGATCACCCGGCCCAGGCGGTCCTTGACCACGCCGCGCGTGCCGTTGCGGCCCTGCAGCTGGCGCTGGAAGGCCAGCTCCACGCCCTCCTGGCCCTGGTCCTCGAGGTTGGTGAAGCCCACCACATGGGCGGCCGACTCGCCCTCGGGGTACTTGCGGCGGTATTCGCGGCTCTGGTAGACGCCCTTGATGCCCAGCTTGTCGATCTGCTCCCAGGTGCTGGTGTCGACCTGGCGCTTGAGCCAGGCGAAGCTGGCGCTGCCGCTGGCCAGGCGCTGGTCGAGCTCAGGCATGTCCATGCCCAGCAGCTTGGCCAGCTGGCGGCGCTGCTCGGGCGTGGCCTTCAGGTCCTTGGGGATGGCCCAGACGCTGGGCACCGGCACGCTGGTGGCCAGCAACTGGCCGCTGCGGTCGAGCACGCGGCCGCGCGTGGCCGGCACTTCCAGGCTGTGGGCGTAGCGCTTCTCGCCCTCCTTCTGGAAGTACTCGGGCTTGACGAGCTGGATCTGCGCCGCGCGCAGCAGCAGCCCGCCGAAGCCCAGGGCCACGGCGGCGACCAGGAAGCGGCTGCGCCAGTTCGGCGTCTTGCTGGCCAGCAGCGGGCTGGTGGCGTAGTTGACGCCGCGCACGGTGGTGGGGTTGAGCAGCTTCTTCATCGCCGGGCTCCTGGCGTGGCGGCACCGGTGGCCAGGCCGGCGGCGCTGGCGGCGGCCGAGCCGGCCGGCGCGCTCTCGTACATCGTGATGGCCGGGGTGGCGGTGAACATCTTCAGGCGCTCGCGGGCGCTCCGGTCGACGCGCTGGTTGGTCGCCTGCAGCTCGCGCTCGGCCTCCAGCCGCTTGTGCTCGCCCTGCAGACGGCCGGCCTCGACGTCGGCGCGGTGGTCAGCGGTGAACAGCCGGCGCGCGTCGTAGGCGGTCTTGACCAGCAGCAGCGCGCTGGCGATCACCGCGACGAGCAGCAGCACGTTGAACTTCGTCATGCCGCCACCTCGGTGCGCTGGGCGACACGCAGCGTGGCCGAGCGGGCGCGCGGATTGGCCTTGACCTCGGCCGCGCCGGGCTTGATGCGCCCCAGCGCCTGCAGCTTCATCGCCTTGGGCGCGGCGAACATCGCCGGGGAATGGCGGTCGATGACTTCCTTGCTCTCGCGGGCGATGAAGGTCTTGACGATGCGGTCTTCCAGCGAATGGAAGCTGATCACCGCCAGGCGGCCGCCGGGCGCCAGCAGCGTCAGCGCGGCGCTCAGGCCCTGTTCAAGCTCCGTGAGCTCGCCATTGACGAGAATCCGAAGAGCCTGAAATGTCCGCGTTGCAGGGTCCTGGCCCGGCTCGCGGGTCTTGACCGCACGAGCCACGACCTGGGCAAGCTCGCCGGTGGTTCGCACGGGGGCACCGCCGTCCCGGCGAGCAACAAGCGCCTTTGCAATCGGTACAGCAAACCGTTCTTCGCCGTAGTCACGAACCACCTCCGCGATGCGGCGCTCGTCGGCGCCGGCCAGGAAATCCGCGGCGGTCTCGCCACGGGTCGTGTCCATGCGCATGTCCAGCGGCGCATCGAACCGGAAGCTGAAGCCCCGCGCGGGGTCGTCGATCTGCGGCGAGCTCACGCCCAGGTCCAGCAGCACGCCGTCGACTTGGGTGATGCCGCGTGCGGCCAGCGCCTCGGCCATGGTGGCGAAGCTGTCGTGCACGATGGCAAAGCGCGCATCGGCGGCGGCCAGCGCCTGGCCCACGGCAATGGCCTCGGGGTCCTTGTCGAAGCCGATCAGCCGGCCGTGTTCACCCAGCCGGGCCAGCAGCGCCCGGCTGTGGCCGCCGCGGCCGAAGGTGCCGTCGACATAGGTGCCCTCGGGCCGGATGGCGACCGCATCGACCGCCTCGACCAGCAGGACCGTGGTGTGCTGCAGCGCAGCGGACGTGACCATCAGAAGACAAAGCTCTTGATGGCATCGGGCATCGGCCCGGCCATGACCTGCGCCTGGTGCGCCGCGTAGCGCACCGGGTCCCACAACTCCAGGCGGGCGCCCATGCCCATCAGCAGCACGTCCTTGTCCAGGCCGGCCATCAGGCGCAGTTCGGGCGGCACCAGCACGCGGAAGGCCGAATCGACCTCGACGTCGGCCGCGCTGCCGACGAAGAAGCGACGCCAGCCGTCGGCTTCCATCGGCAGGGCCAGCAGCCGGGCGCGGAATTCCTCCCAGGCCGGGCGCGGAAACACCAGCAGGCAGCCGGCCGGGTGCTGGGTCAGCGTCAGTTGGTTGCCGGACAGGGCAGCCAGCGCGTCGCGATGGCGCGCAGGAACGGCCATGCGCCCCTTGCCATCGAGCGACAACGCCGCAGTTCCCTGAAAGACGATTCCAGCCACTTTGCCCCACCAACTCCCACCGAACTCCACTTTACCGTAGAAATCCGGGGAATCACAGGAGAAGCACTGGAAAATTCAATCAAATCAACGAGTTACAAGCCGCTCCTCAAGCGGTTGGCAACTGATTTTCCTTATGAAATAGGGACTTGCGCGGGGTTGTGAAAGCGGTGGTTGAAATGGTGACGGTGGGGTGACAGCGGGCAGCACCCGCCAGTCCGTGCGATTTCTCACGAACGGCGAACCCTGGCGCCTGCCGACGGACATTGAAAACCCGCCGCGGCGGGGCCGGGGCGGGTGGGATTGTGGGGCGGCGCCGGGCCACCCCCTGGATCGAGTGGGGCCTGATCAGTTCGCGGCCGACCCGCTGAATCGCCGCGGCATTCCCGTCGCCGCTCGCGCCGGTCGTCGCTCAGGAACGCGCCGCAAGAATGAGCACCGGTTCATCGAAATCCTTTGCCGATCGTTCCAGTGCCTCGAGATACGCCGTCGGCCCCACGCCGTGGCTGTGGATCTCGGCAGCGAGCAACGGAAATGAGGCGAGCCGATCCAGCGACTCCTTGCGCGTGGCCAGAAGCGACCGCGTCACCGCCGCCCGGTCGCTGGGGGCGGTCAACAGGTAAGCCCCATTGGCCTTGTCGGCCTCCTCCAGCAAGTCATACAGGTGCTTCGGCGATCCCCATGCCACCCGGTTGAAATTCTCGAGTTGCCGGTGCCACCGCTGGGCGACCAGTTCCGGCTCGTTGTCGAGCAGGTACTCCGCAAACAACTCGCCCTCCGCCGCTGCCGTCATGCGCTCGTGCGCGTCAAGCAGCGCGGTGGCGTCTGCCGTTCCAACCTGCACCAGCGAAGGATCGGCGAGAAGTTCGGCGTAGTAGTGCCTCAAGTTCGCCAGCTCGGCGACCGAGCGCGACAGGGCCTCGCGCCGGCGTTGGGCGCTGTAGTGCCGCGCCATGCTCACGGCCTCGAGCTCGGCCCGCAGTCGCGACAATTGGATGGCGTCGATCTTCACGTTAACGCGGGCCGACAGCCGCCGCAGTTCACCGGAAGCGGCCATCACCTTGTCGAGCTTCTGGTCCATGCGCCCGAGTCGCGCAAGAACGAGGGCGAAGCCCGCCACACTGATGCCCAGGGTCGCGACGCTGGCCGCGGCGCTGATGGTCGACAGCGTCTGCACCGTTTCCAGGGTGCGCTGGATCTTGGCCATCTGCAGGATCTGGATGCCGTCGGTGACGAGATCCAACGGGCTGGCGCCGATCAGCTTCTCGACGACACGGCCCAGGCCGACCTCCTGAACGTGCCCGACGATGCGGCCCGTCGCTTTGTCCCGGAGGATGGCACCAACCCGCTCGTACAGCGGGCCGTCAAAGCGTCCAGGCACTTCGAAAGGCAAGCTCATGCCACGTCCTTCATCAGCGCTTCCCGCTCGTCATGGCTTCGGCGGATGAACGCGAGCCGCACTACAGCACGTCTGGTCTTGCCGTAGCTCGGCGAGGTCAGCAGCATCGCAATCCCCGCAACGATCCCCACCGGTCCTCCGACCGCCAGACCACTGAGAACCAGCTGCCTCATGGACAATCCAAACAGTGCCGTCCAGAGCCCGCTGTAGAAAGCCCCGGACGCGGCCGAAGCCAGCGCCAGCCCTGAAATGCTGCCCGCGGCCAACGCGGCGCTCGCGGCTTTCATCACTGCGGCTGGCACGCCTTTTTCCCCCAACCTGCGCTCGATCTCACTTTGCACTTGCCGCCTTTCGTCAGGCGACATCTTCTGCAGGCGTGCAGCCGTAACCCGTTGAAACTCCTTGACGATGTAGTCCTCGATCGTTGCCACGTCGGCATCCGGTCGCGCGTGAAATCCGGACCGGCGGAACACGCCGCGCGTCAGCTTGTCCGCCACATCGACGAGGATCTCGCGGTAGGACAGCTGCCTGCTTCGGACGCTACGCGCCAGGTTCATGACCTTGTGCCCGGCTACCGCCCGAAGTTCATCGGCAATGCGCCGGTACTTCGCGTTGTTGCCGAGGCCTTCCAGTTCCGCGCTGGACAACTTCAGGTCGGCGCACAGGTCCACGAGATCCGAAGGGGTTGCCATCCGCAACCGGCCTTCCAGTTCATCTTGCATCACGCCTGCCTCCCCACGGTCCGTGCGATCGACGCATCCTATGACGGCCGCGCTGCAACCTTTCCCGGGCGCCCTTCAACCAGGGGTCGCCCAGGCCGCGCAGTTGGGAAAGGTGCGCCCGACGACACGCCGCGCCTGTCGTGGCCCCGGAAATGCCCCAGCCACGAAGAAAAACCCGCCGCGGCAAAGCCGGGGCGGGTGCACTGCCGGGATCGACGGTGTCGCGTCGCCTCAGTTCGACTGCTTGATCAGTCGCCCGCTGGCCTGCTGGATCGGCCGGGCATTCATCGGATAGAGCTTGGAGAACACGCCGATCTGGTCCTGCGCCAGCGGCACAGGCTGCTGCAGCACCAGCCATAGCACGCCCTCGCTGCAGGGCGGCGTGGTCAGCGAGCCCATGTAGGTGAAATAGCGCCGGTCGGCCGGCAGCAGGTGGTTCATGTCGATCTCGCCGCGCACGCCGACCTCGACGTTCTTCTCCAGCGGCAGGTTGTTCCACACCGTCTGGATCAGCGGCTGGGCGGCGCCGCCGCGGTCCAGCAGCACGGCGACCACGGCCAGGCGACCCTCGGGACTCTTGTGCACCAGGTGGGCCACCATGTCGAACTGGCGGCCGTTGATGCGCTCTTCCGACGGGCGGTGGAAGTGGAACTGCACCAGGTCGAAGCGCTGGCCCTGCACCTCGATGGCGTTGCCGCCGGCCACGTTGACCTGGATGGTGTGGCCGTTGTCGATGACGCCGAACGGCGAGGCACGGTAGTCGAACTGGATCGGCTCCAGGTCGACCTTGACGCCGCTGCGGATGTCGATCGGGCT
>CALMIF010000331.1 GCA_937864045.1 uncultured Aquabacterium sp.
GCGCTCTGCACCTTGGCCGGCGCGCGGTTGATCTCGTCGGCCAGCAGCAGGTTGGCGAACACCGGGCCCAGGTTGGTGCCGAACTCGCCGGTCTTCTGGTTGTAGATGCGCGTGCCCACCAGGTCGGCCGGCACCAGGTCGGGCGTGAACTGGATGCGCTTGTAGCTGCCGCGCAAGGTGGCCGCCAGCGTGCGCACCGTCAGCGTCTTGGCCAGGCCCGGCACGCCCTCGACCAGCAGGTGGCCCTGCGCCAGCAGCGCCACCATCACGCGTTCGAGGAAGCGGTCCTGGCCGACGACGACACGCTTGACCTCGTAGAGGATGCGCTCCATCAGCTGGGCGGTCTCGGCGGGGACGGTGGGAACAGTGCTCATCGCAGTCTCAGGAGGTGGAAGTCAGGTGGTCGAGGCAAGCGGTCGCCGCGGAACCGGCTTGCCGGGCCGCTGGCGGCGCCCCCTTGAGGGGGAGCGCCGAAGGCGCTTCGGGGGTGGGCCATCAGAACGGGGGAAGGCCGGCGCCGGCGGCGGCGTTCTCGATCGGCACGGCAAAGCCGATGCCGATGAAGGTGCGGCTGGCGGTCGGGTTCATGATCGCGGTGACGATGCCGACCACGTGGCCGTCCATCGTCACCAGCGGCCCGCCCGAATTGCCGGGGTTGGCGGCGGCGTCGAACTGGATCAGGTTGGTGAGGATGCGCCGGCCCTCGGGCGAGTGGAACTCGCGCTTCAGCCCCGACACCACACCCTGCGACGCCGACGGCCCGATGCCGAACGGAAAGCCCACCGCCAGCACCGCCTCGCCCGGCGCCAGGCCGTTGGTGGAACGCATGGTCGCCGCGTGCAGGTCGTCGGGAATGGTGAGTGCCTGCAGCACGGCCAGGTCGTTCTCGGGCATCAGGTTGACGACGCGCGCCTCGCTCTGGCTTCCGTCTGAGAAGGTGACGGTGATCTTCGCGGCGCCGTCGACCACGTGCAGGTTGGTCAGGATCAGGCCCTTGTCGACGATGACCACGCCGGTGCCCACGCTGCGCCCGCCATGCGGGTCGTCGTCGGCATCGGGCGCCGGCTTGCCGGGCCTGGCAGATTTCTTCGACGGCGCCGAGGCCGCGGCGGCCGGCGGTTCGCCCACCACGCGCACCACCGACGGCAGCACGGCCTCGTAGGCGGCCAGGCCCGGCGATGCCAGTGGCTCCTTGGCGATGGACTCGCGCAGCGCGGCATCGATCTGCTCGATCTTCAGCGGGCGCAGCACCTGGGCTGTCCATGCCGGCCAGCCGGCGGCCACCATCGCCAGCAGCAGGCCGGCGGCCCACAGCCAGCGCTCGTGCTGCCGGATGCGCCCGGCCAGGCGGGCGCGCAGTGACACGGATGCAGGTGCCGGCTTGGCGTCCGGCACCGTCGCCACGTCAGCTTCGGCAGGCGCGGCAGCCGCCGGCGCGGGGCGCGCCGGGCGAGCGGGTGATCGGCTGTAGAGCGAGGGGCGTGCCATCGTCAACGGCTCCGGCAACCGCCAGCGGGCTGCCCGCTTTCACGGTAACACGGGCTGTGCGGGCCTGCAGCCGGGGGGCTGCGGCATCATCGGCCGATGGGCCCCGCCTGGATCGACACCCACTGCCACCTCGATGCCCCCGAGTTCGACGCCGACCGCAGCGCCGTGCTGGCGCGTGCCCGGGCGGCCGGCGTGGGCCTGCAGGTGCTGCCTGCGGTGGCGGTGGCCAACTTCGAGGCCGTGCGCCACCTGGCCCATGCCCATGGCCTGGCCTATGCGCTGGGCATCCACCCGCTGTGCGTGGACAGCAGCGCCGATGACGACCTCGACCGCCTGGCCGATGCGCTGCGCCAGCACCGCGACGACCCGCGCCTGGTGGCGGTGGGCGAGATCGGCCTGGACTTCTTCGTGCCCGGGCTGGACCTGGCGCGGGCCGAACGCTTCTATCTGGCGCAGCTGAAGCTGGCACGCGACGCCGGCCTGCCGGTGCTGCTGCATGTGCGCCGCTCGGCCGACGGGCTGCTGAAGGGCCTGCGCCGCATCGGCGTGCCCGGCGGCATCGGCCATGCCTTCAACGCCAGCCAGGCGCAGGCCGACGTGTTCACCGGCATGGGCTTGCGGCTGGGCTTCGGCGGCGCGATGAGCTTCGACCGCGCCCTGCAGATCCGCCGCCTGGCGGCCGCGGTGCCGGCGGACAGCCTGGTGCTGGAGACCGATGCGCCCGACATTCCACCGCACTGGCTGTACCGCACGGCGGCCCAGCGGGCAGTCGGCGAGCGCAGCCGCAACGAGCCGGCCGAGCTGCCGCGCATCGCCGCCGTGCTGGCCGACTTGCGCGGCTGGACGCTCGACGAGACGGCCGCCATCACCACGGACAATGCGCTGGCCGCGCTGCCGCGGCTGGCGGCGCTGGTCAGCGGCTCTTCGGGCTGATCGGCGTCTCCGGCACCGGGTAGCCCGCCGCCCCGAAGGTGGCGACGATGGCCTTGTGGGTGTCGAAGTAGACCTGCCAGTAGTGGTCGTTGTGGGTGTAGGGCCGCACGCACAGCAGCGGGCCTTCGGGCGTGAAGCTGGTGATCTCCACGTCGGGTGCCGGGTTGGTGGCCACGTTGGGGATCTGGGCGATCGACGCCTTCAGCCGGGCGATGGCGTCCAGCGGGTCGACGCTGTTGGCCACCTTGGCGCTGCATTCCACCCGGCGGTAGGGCAGGCTGCTGAAGTTCTGGATGCTTTCGGAGAAGACCTTGTTGTTGCCGACGATGGTCAGCACGTTGTCGGGCGTGATGATGGTGGTGCCGAACAGGCCCACCTCGTGCACCGTGCCGGTGACGCCGCCGGCCTGCACGAAATCGCCCACCTTGAACGGCCGCAGCACCTGCATGAACACGCCGGCGGCAAAGTGCGTCAGCAGCCCGCCCCAGGCGGTGCCGATGGCCAGGCCGGCGCCGGCCAGCAGGGCGGCGAAGCTGGTGGTCTTGACCCCGAAGATGTCCAGGATCGCCAGCACCAGCACGACGTTCAACACCACGCTGAGGATCGAGCGCAGGTAGTTGGCCAGCGTGGCGTCGACCTTGCGCCCGCGCTCCAGCGCCGCCCCCACGCCCCGCAGCACCAGGCCGATCAGCCAGCGGCCGACAATCCAGGCCGCCAGCGCGCCCAGGATCTTCAGCCCGAAGTCGGCGCCCTGCGTGGTGACGAAGGTGACGATGGTGTCGATGTTCATGTGCGCTTGCTCCTCGGCGATGTCGGCGGCCTCCCTCGGCCGGCGGCGGATGATTGCACCCGGATGGGGGGGCGACAACGGTCGGAATGCGCATTCCTGCCCATGAACAGAGCTCAAGTTCGGGATGGTGCGGCCGAGCGTCCTGGCGTTGACGCACTGCAACATGGCCTCGCGCCGGTGGCCGGCCCGGCCACGCGGCTGCTGGTGTTGGGCAGTTTTCCGGGGGCAGCGTCGCTGCGTGCGCAGCAGTACTACGGCCACCCGCGCAACCACTTCTGGCCGATCCTGTCGGCACTCTGGAACACCGATCTGATGACCATGCCCTATGCCGACCGCCTGTCGGCCATGCAGGCCCGCGGCCTGGGCCTGTGGGACGTCTACGCCGCCTGCCGCCGCGAAGGCAGCCTGGACAGCGCCATCACCGACGCCGTGCCCAACGACCTGCCCGGCCTGGCCGCGCGCCTGCCGCAACTGCAGGCCATCGCTCACAACGGCGGTGAATCGGCGCGGGCGATGAAGGTGACCGCCGCGCTGGGCCTGCCGGTGCACCGGCTGCCATCGACCAGCCCGGCCAACGCCAGCTGGAGCTTCGAGCGCAAGCGCGCCGCCTGGGCCGCGGTGTTCAACCGACATGGGCTGACCTGATGGCGACGAAGAAGACCACCCGCACCACCCGGGCGCAGACCGAGCTGGCCGGCGCCACGATCAGCGAATTCGACGGCGTGCGCTACCTGCACCTGGGCACCGACTGGGTGCAGGGCGCCATGCGCATCCGCAGCCCGCGCAAGCTGGAGCTGGAGTACATCCAGCGCATGATGGCCTGGCTGCTGTTCCGCCCCAGCGACGCACTGGGCCAGGGCCACGCGGTGCAGCTGGGCCTGGGCGCCGGCGCGCTGACGCGCTTCGCCCACCAGGTGCTGCGCTGGCGCACCACGGTGGTGGAGATCAACCCCAGCGTCATCGACGCCAACCGCCTGTGGTTCCACCTGCCGGCCGACGACGCCCTGCTGCAGGTGCTGCACACCGACGCCGCCGCCTGGGTGCAGGACGACGCCCACCTGCAGACGGTGGACGCGCTCAGCGTCGACCTCTACGACCACGACGCCGCCGCCCCGGTGCTGGACGACGAAGCCTTCTACGCCGCCTGCCGCAGCCTGCTGGCGCCCGGCGGCCTGATGGCCGTCAACCTGTTCGGCCGCGATGCCAGCTTCGAGCGCAGTGCCGCCCGCGTGGCCGCCGTGTTTGGCGCCGACCAGGTCTGGCAGCTGGCGCCGACCAAGGAGGGCAACACCATCCTGATCGCCGGGCGGGACGTGGTGCCGCCCGACCGCGAGACGATGCTGGCGCGGGTGGCGGTGATCGAGGAGCGGTTCGGGTTGAAGGCGGGGAAGTGGGTGAAGATGGTGCGGACCTGGCCCGGCTGATGGCGGTGAGCACGCCAGGTCGTAAAGTTCCCCAGCACGGATCCGCCGTCCTGGAACGGCACGCAGGGTCATTCGACCAGCCGGAGAGCCGCGCATGGCTGTCGCGCATCCACCGGGGCCGATCGGAACCTCGGGCCTGCCATCCGCCTTGGACGACGGGACCTTGGTCCTGGCGCTGTCGTCGCTGCCGGGGCCGGTCGGCCGATGGGGCGGGATGACGCCTGCGGCCGGTCGGCCCACGCCTGCGGCGGCCCTGCCGCCAGGGGCATCGCCCACTGGCCGCTGGTCGACAAGTTCTCCGAGGTGCTGCGGCGCACCGCGCCATTGCTGCCGGCCAACATGCAGCAGGAGTTCCAGGCGCTGCTGAGCCCGGCCAGCCTGGCCATCATGGCGGGCACGCTGGTGGTCTGGGCCGGCTCGCATGCCTTCGGTGTCGGCGCGGTGGTGGACCTCGTGCTGCTGGCCGGCGGAGCCATCTTCCTGGGCATGGCGGTCTTCGACGTTGCGGGTGAACTGGGTGACGTCCTGCTGGTGACTTCCCATGCCACCGAGCGCCGCGAGCTCGACGACGCGGCCGCCCACCTGGCGCGGGCCATTGCCATCATCGGCGTGGCGGCCTTTGTCGCCCTGCTGGCCAAGGCGGCGCGGGGCGCCCATTCGAAAGGCAGCCCCAAGGGGGGCGCCGGCGAGCCGGTGCGCAAGGTGCCGATCGAGAAGCCCCGGCCAGCCAAGCCTGCGGCTGAAGCCGGCCCGGTGCGGGAGGTGGCGCCGACGAAGGCGCCTGCGGCGGCGCCGGTGAAGTTCGGTCAGCGCAGGATCGGCAAGGAGGCAGGTGCCCGGCCGCCCACCAAGGCCGTGCTCAAGGCGATGGCCGAGGCGAAGAAGCGGGCCGATCTGCCCCCACCCGCCAAACCGGGCTGGCCGGAGATCGACCCGGGCAGCGCAGCCACCTTCAAGGACCCGCCCGCCGCCATCGAGTTGTCCAAGGGCGACAAGCGCTACCGCGTGATCGACAGCCAGAGCAATCCGAACGGCGGCTACTGGACCACCACCGATCCGCGGACCATGACCGAGGCGCAATGGCGCTCGGGTGCAGCGGTCAAGGGCGAGTGGAACCGCGATGGCGCCTTCGTCGAGTACGAGGTTCCGCAGGGCGGCCTCAAGGTCTGGTCAGGCGAGGCGGCACCCCAGATGTCATCGGACGGGGTGAACGTCCTGCGCGGCGGGGGCAACCAGGTCTGGGTACCGGCCGACAGCCTGAAGGCCAGCCCGCCTATCTCGACGGGATACTGACATGAGCATCAGCGAAGACTTCCATGCCCTGTCTGCCAAGCAGGCGCAACTGCTGGCCCTGCTGGACCAACTGGGCCGCTCCGGCGATGCCCAGTCGCGGCTGTTCGCCGACGGCGTGCGCCGCCGGCTGGCCGACTTGCGCGCCATCGGTGCCGACGGCAACCCGCTGCAACTGGCCATGCGCCTGCTGGACCTGGTGCCCACTCCCAAAGACGCCGACGCCATCGGCTTCGACATCAGCAAGCACCCGGACGTGGCCGCACTGCGCAACCACATCGAGGTCACTGCGGCGAGGCTGGCCGGGCCGCTGATCGATGCGTCCTGAGCCACCGGCGGGCAGCCGGCCGTCGCGTGCCGTCAGTCGCCGGTCACCTTGCCGCGCAGCGCCTTCACCGCCCCGCGCTGCACCTTGCCCTCCACCCGCCGCCGCTGCGAGCCCTTGGTCGGCTTCGTCGCCCGCCGCGCCTTGGGCACATGGGCGGCGGCGGCGATCAGCTCGGCCAGGCGGGCCAGGGCGTCGGCGCGGTTGCGCTCCAGGCTGCGGTGGTCCTGGGCCTTGATCACGACCACGCCGTCGCCGCTGATGCGGGCGTCGGGCCAGGCCAGCAGGCGGGCCTTGAGGGCGTCGGGCAGGCTGCTGGCGCGCACGTCGTAGCGCAGGTGCACGGCGTTGCTGACCTTGTTGACGTTCTGCCCGCCGGCGCCCTGGGCGCGGATGGCGTCGAACGTGCACTCGTCCTCGCGGGGATGACCGTGCGGCGCTGGCATCATCGGCGCCCGGCCGAGGGGCAGTGGACAGCAGAGGAGCAGCACATGTTCGGGGTGAATGACTACGGGGCCTTCGTGGTGGCGGTGATTGTGTTCCTGGCCATTCCGGGGCCGGGCAACCTGGCCCTGGTCACGTCCACCGGCAAGGGCGGCGTGGCCGGCGGCATGGCGGCCACGCTGGGCGTGATCGCCGGCGACCAGGTGCTGATCTGGCTGGCGGTGGCCGGCATGGCGGCGCTGCTGAGCACCTCGCCGGTGCTGTTCTCGGCCGTGCAGTGGCTGGGCGCGGCCTACCTGGCCTGGCTGGGTTTCCGCATGATCACCGCCAAGCCGGGCGACGCGCCGGTGCTGCAGATCCGCGCCGGCCAGTACTTCCGCCAGGCGCTGCTGATCACCCTGCTCAACCCCAAGGCCATCGTGTTCTACATGGCCTTCTTCCCGCTGTTCGTCGACCCGGCGCGGCACCAGGGCCTGCTCACCTTCGGCGTCATGGCGGTGACGGTGGCGGTGCTCACCGGGCTGTACGGCGCGCTGGCGGTAGGGCTGACCAAGGTCTTCGCCGAGCGGCTGCGTGCCAACCCGGCCGTCACCCGCTGGCTGAACCGCGTGGCCGGCACGCTGCTGGTGGGCTTCGGGGTGAAGCTGGCGTTGAGCCGCTGAACCTGCGGGTTGCGCTGGCGGGGGGACTCGGCGGGATGGTCCCCCTGGGCCGCGGCGGGCTTTCGTGTCAGCATGGCGCCGGAGGTGCGCCATGCAGAACCTGATCTACCTGGTCATCATGGCCCTGGCCGGCGGCGCCGGCTGGTGGGCCGGCAGCTGGAAGGGGCGTGACGCGGTGGAGGCCGTGGCCCGCTACCAGAAGCTGGGCGAGGACGCGCAGGCGGAACTGGCCAAGGCCAAGGGCCAGCTGGCCAGCGACCTGGCGGCCAAGGACGCGAAGTTCGACGCCGAGCTGAAGCAGCTGGCCGAGACCCACGCCCAGCAGCTGCAGAGCTACGACGCCAAGCTGGCCGGCAACCAGGCCGAGATCACCCGGCTGTCGGGCCTGAGCAAGGCCGGGCAGACGCGCATCGCCGAGCTGACGAAGCAGCGCGATGCCGCCTCCACGCCCGCGCAGCGCAAGGCCATCGACACCCAGATCCAGGCCGCGGTGGTCGAGCAGAAGGCGGTGCAGGTCGAGATCGACGGCCGCCAGTGCATGCCGGTGCCGGTGCCGCTGACCTTCCTGGCCGAATGGAAGACCGCTGGCATGGAGGTGAAGCCATGAACGCGATCCGCCTGGTCATGCTGGCGCCCGTGCTGGCCGTGCTGACCGCCTGCGGCACCACGGTGAAGCTGCTGCCTGAGAGCCTGGACTGCCCCGTGCTGGAAGAACGCCTGGCCGCCGGCTGCGCCGCGCCCACCACCTTGCCCGATGGCGCCAGCTTCGAGCAGGTGATCCGCGCCGGCATGCAGGACCGGCAAGCCCTGCTGGTGTGTGAGAAGCGCCGCGCCGACCTGGCGCAGACGGTGCGCCTTTGCAACAAGGCGGTGGCCGAGCATCTGCAGAAGTTGCGTGAGCTGAACCAGGCCAGCCAGGCCGCTCGCTGAGCATCGAAGGATCGACCATGGCGCTGATCGTCTACGGCCACCCGTTCTCGTCGTACACGCAGAAAGTGCTGATCGCCCTGCACGAGAACGCCACGCCCTACGAACTGCGCAGCATCGGACCCGATGCGCCGAAGGTGGTGGGCGAGTGGCTGGCGCGCTGGCCGCTGGCGCTGTTTCCGGTGCTGGTCGATGGCGACACCACCGTGGTCGAAAGCAGCATCATCATCGAGCACCTGCAGATCCACCACCCCGGCCCCGTGCGCCTGCTGCCCGACGACGCGGCGGCGGCGCTGCCGGTGCGCTTTCTCGACCGCTTCTTCGACCTGCATGTGATGGACCCGGTGCAGCACGCAGTGCGCGGCGCGATGACCGGGGATGCCACCAAGCGCGACGAGGGCCTGGCGCTGACGGTGCAGAAGCTGGACCGCGCCTACGCCTGGGCCGATGCCGAACTGAAGGGCCGCACCTGGGCTGCCGGCGACCCCTTCACCCTGGCCGATTGCGCGGCGGCGCCGTCGCTGTTCTACGCCGACTGGACGCACCCGATCCCGGCCGAGTTCACCACGCTGCGCGCTTACCGCGCACGGCTGCTGGCGCGGCCCTCGTTTGCCCGTGCGGTGGAAGCGGCACGGCCGCTGCGCCACCTGTTTCCGCTGGGCGCGCCCGACCGCGACTGACGCCGGCCGAGGCCGGTTGACGTCAGTCTGCCGCGGGCATGCGCCATGCCCTGTGGTCCAGAATCGGCGCTCCGCCACTGTCCCTCTGATTGCCCATGGCCACCAGCCTGCTGATCCTGCTCGACGACATCGCCAGCGTGCTCGACGACGTCGCCACGATGACCAAGGTGGCGGCCAAGAAGACCGCCGGCGTGCTGGGCGACGACCTGGCGCTGAACGCCCAGCAGGTGGCCGGTGTGCGCGCCGACCGTGAACTGCCGGTGGTGTGGGCGGTGGCCAAGGGCTCGCTGCTGAACAAGCTGATCCTGGTGCCGGCGGCGTTGTTGATCGCCAGCATCGCGCCCTGGGCGATCACGCCGCTGCTGATGGTGGGCGGCGCCTTCCTGTGCTTCGAGGGCGTGGAGAAGCTGGCGCACAAGCTGCTGCACGACCCGGCCGACGACGCCGCCGAGCGCGCGGCGCTGAAGGCGGCGCTGACCGATCCCGGCCTGGACCTGCCTGCGCTGGAGAAGCAGAAGATCCAGGGCGCGGTGCGCACCGACTTCATCCTGTCGGCCGAGATCGTGGTGATCTCGCTGGGCACGGTGGCCGATGCGCCGCTGGCCCAGCAGGCCACCGTGCTGGCCGGCATCGCGCTGGTGATGACGGTGGGTGTCTACGGCCTGGTGGCCGGCATCGTCAAGCTCGACGACGCCGGGCTCTGGCTCAGCCGCCAGGCCGGCGCGGCGCAGCAGGCGCTGGGCCGTGGCCTGCTGGCCTTTGCGCCGCGGCTGATGAAGGCGCTGTCGGTCGTCGGCACGCTGGCGATGTTCCTGGTCGGCGGCGGCATCCTGGCGCATGGCGTGCCGGTGCTGCACCATCTGGTCGACGGCTGGGTGGCCGGTGCAGGCGCGGTGGTGGCCGTGCTGCTGCCGCTGCTGGCCGACCTGGTGGTCGGCGCGCTGGCCGGGGCGGTGGTGCTGGCGGTGGTCACTGCCGTGCAGCGGCTGCGCGGCAAGCCGACACCCGCGCACTGACGACGCCGTCAGCGCATGGCGGCGATCGCCTGGCCCAGCTCGATGACCGCCAGCGCGTAGTAGCTGCTCCAGTTGTAGCGGGTCACGGCGTAGAAGTTGGCGGTGCCGGCGATGTGGCTGGGCGCGGCGTCGCCGTTCTGCAGTTCCACCAGCGCCAGCGGGCCGGGGTGGGCCGCGCCGGCGGCATCGAGCACCGCACCGCGTTCGGCGAACTGCGCGGCGGTGAAGCTGGGCAGGATGTCGGGCGCCATCAGGGCCGCGCGGTCGGCCGTGTCCACCGGCGGCTTGACCGGGTAGTGCGTGGGCTGGCCGCGCTGCCAGCCATGCTCGGCCAGGTAGTGCGCCACGCTGCCGATCACGTCGGCGGGGTTGTTCGCCATGTCGATGTGGCCGTCGCCGTCGAAGTCGACCGCAAAGCGGTTGATGCTGCCGGGCATGAACTGGCCCAGGCCGATCGCCCCGGCGAACGAGCCCTTGATCGACGCCGGTGCCACCTGCTCGGTCTGGGCCAGGCGCAGGAACTGGCCCAGCTCGTCGCGGAAGAAGGCGCTGCGGTCCTTGCGGCCCTTGGGGAAGTCCAGGCTCAGCGTGGCCAGCGCGTCCAGCACGCGGAAGTTGCCGGTCACCCGGCCGTAGAAGGTCTCCACGCCGATGATGCCCACCACCACCGCCGCCGGCACGCCGTAGCGTTCTTCCGCCGCGTCCAGCCAGCGCTGGTGGGTGGCCCAGAAGGCGGCGCCGGCCTTGATGCGCTCGGGCTCGATGAAGCGGGCGCGGTAGGCCGCCCAGTTCTTCGCCGTGCCAGCCGCAGGCGGCATGATCAGCCGCGCCACCGCGGGCTGGAAGCGTGCCTGCGCCAGCTGGGCCCGGGCCCAGGCCGCATCCAGCCCGTGGCGCTCGGCCAGCTCGTCGGCCAGGGCCATGGCGTCGTCGCGCCGGCCGTAGATGACGGCGTCCGGCGCGCTGTCATGGGTGACGGCCTTGGCGGCGTGGCCGGCGGCGGCCTTGCCGGGGCGCTTGGCCGGTTTGCCGGCGCTGGCCGCAACCGCCGTCAGCACCAGCGTGGCCGCCAGCAGCGCGCCGGGCAGGATGCGGGTGACGGGGCGGCAGGCGGGCGAAGGGCGGAACGGCATCGGCGGATTATCCCGGCCGGTCACGGCGTCTCAGGACGGGCCGCTGCGCAGGCGGCCGGTCTCGCTGCGCACTTGGGCCCACCAGCGGCGGTCGGGCAGTGCGGCCTGCGCGCCGGGGGCGTAGCGCCAGCGGTCCAGGGCGTCCAGCGCCTGGGCCAGCGCCTCGCCGGCCGTGCCGTGGCGTGCCCGCACCAGGGCGGCCAGGGTGCGCGGGCCGTGGTGCGGCCGGGCGTCGATGCCCACCAGGCGCAGGCGCTCGGCCAGCCGGGTCTGCAGCCGCTGCCAGGGCGGCTGGCGGCGGCGGTCCAGCCAGGCCCAGGCCGCTGCGCCGGTGGCCACCGCCGCCAGCAGCAGCACCAGGCCGCGGGCCAGGTCGGCCCAGTCGGGCTGGCGCACGCCCAGGCGGGCCAGCAGGTCGAACTGGGTGGTGCGCGAATAGCCCATCACCCACTGGTTCCAGCGGCTGTCCAGCAGCTCCCAGGCCGCCCGCAGCCGGCTGGCCAGCGCGGGGCTGACGCCGCGCAGCGCGCTCTGCACCAGCCCCGGCTGCACCGGCAGCGGCCGGCTGGAGCGCACCCGCTCGGGCGCCACGGCGGCGGTGGGATCGGCGCGCTGCCAGCCTTCGTCGGGCACCCAGTACTCGGCCCAGGCGTGGGCGTGGCTCTGGCGCACGATGCGCCAGCCGTCCACGTCCGGCGGCTCGGCGCCCTGGTAGCCGGTGACCACCCGCGCCGGCACGCCCAGGGCCCGCATCACCACCACGAAGGCGGTGGCGAAGTGCTCGCAGAAGCCCTCGCGGCGGTCGAGCCAGAACTCGTCGATCGCGTCGCGGCCGAAGCTGCCCGGCTGCAGCGTGTAGACATAGCTGCTGCGGCGGATGTGCACCAGCAGGGCCGAGGCCAGCGTGCGGGCGTCGACCTCGCCCAGCTGGGCATGCAGCTGGGCGGCCCAGGCCAGGGTGCGCGGGTTGAAGCCCTCGGGCAGGGTGCGCAGCAGCAGTTGCTCGTGCGGCGACAGCTGCTGGCCGTGGCGAAAGCGCGGCCAGGCGGTGGCCCGCACCTGCAGCCGCTCGCCGACCAGGCGGTCGGTGTGCCATTGCAGGTCGCTGCCCAGCCACAGGCTCCAGTCGGGCAGCTGGCCGGCCAGGCCCGCCGGGCCGGCCACCGGCGGCGTGGCTTCCAGCAGCGGCAGCAGCGGCAGGCGGATGGGTTCGAGCATCACCTCGTAGGCCACCGGCGCGCCAGCGACCTGCAGGTCCGGTCCCCGGGTGGGCGGGCGCGGCGCGCCGAAGGCCGCGGGCCGCCATTCCTGGCCGTCGAAGCGCGACAGCACCGGGCCGCGGAAGTACAGCGCCTCGTCCGGCGGCGCCGTGCCCTGGAAGCGCACCCGGAAGGCGATGGCCTCGTCGTTGGCCAGGTTGGCCACGCCGCCCAGGCGCAGCGTGCCCGACAGCCCGGTGCGCCCCCCGGCGTCCTGCGGCAGGCCCCACAGCGGGCCGAAGCGCGGGAACAGCAGGAACAGCGCCGCCATCAGCGGCAGGCCCAGCAGGGCCGAGCGCGCCGCCAGCGCCGCGGCGCGCCACAGCGGCGGCTTGCCCACCGGCATGTTGGCCAGAACCACGGCGGTCAGCAGGCCCCAGGTCGACAGCAGCATGTGCAGCGCCATCAGCAGCGACTGCGAGTACAGGCAGTGCGTCAGCACCAGGAAGAAGCCGAGGAAGAACACCACCAGCGCATCGCGCCGGGCGCGCAGCTCCAGGGTCTTCAGCGCCATCAGCAGCACCAGCAGGGTGATGCCGGCGGTCTTGCCCAGCAGCGACTGTTCGGTCAGCACCGTCAATCCCACCGCAGCGGCCAGCACGCCACCCAGCAGCCAGCGCCCGGGCAGCGGGGCGCCGCGCAGCGCCAGGCGCGCCCGCCACAGCAGCACCAGCGCGGTGAAGGCCGCCACCCAGGGCGCCAGGTGGGTCAGATGCGGCCCCACCACCCAGGCGATCAGGGCCAGCTGGAACAGCGTGTCGCGCGTCTCCCGCGGCCACTGCCGCCAGCTGCCCAGGCGCTGCCGCCACGCCGGGGTGGCGCGGTCGGCGGCGGGTGCGGGCGGCCGGGCGGCGTCCATCGTCAACCCCGGGTGCCGGCCGGCTGCCAGCGCGCCAGTGCTTCCAGCGCCAGCCGGCGCTGCTGTTCGCCCGCGGCGCTGGGCAGGTCCAGCCCCGGCAGGCGCAGGCCGAAGCCCTGGCCGGCACGCTCGGCCGCCAGCACCCAGGCCGCCAGGCGCGACAGCCGCTGCTCGCTGTCGGCCACGCCGGTGGCCGCGTAGTCCAGCACCAGGTCCTGGGCGGTGCTGGTGCTGGTGTCGCGGCTGACCAGGGCACCGGTGCGGGCGGCCTTCTTCCACACCACCTGGCGCAGCGTGTCGCCCCGGCGGTAGGTGCGCACGCCTTCGAATTCACTGCCGCTGCCATGGCGGGCCGGCAGGTCCTGGCCCTGGGTGGACTGGCCCGGCGGCAGTGGTTGCGCCGGCAGCTCGGGCTTGGGGTAGACCAGGGCCTCGGCCGCAGGCCGCCACACCGTCCAGGCGCGGAACAGGCCGAGCGGGAACTGCGTCTCCACCAGCAGCGTGGGCAGCGGGTGCAGGCCGCGGCGGTCGGGCGTGAAGCGCAGGCGCATCACCGTGCTGCCTTGCGCCGGCACGTCGCAGAAGGCCATGCCGGCACGCCGCCGCGCATACAGCCCCAGGCCGATGGCATGGCGCTCGCCGGCGGGGTTGTCCAGCACCACCTCCAGCGTCGCCGGCTCACCGGCGAACACCGGTGCCGGCGGCTTCACCCGCAGCTGCAGCCGGCGCAGGTTGCCGTGCGTCTGGTACATCGACACCAGGGCCGCGCCGCCCAGCAGGAAGGTCAGCGCATAGCCCAGGTTCAGCTGGTAGTTGATGGCCGCCAGCAGCATCAACAGCAGCGTGCCGCAGAAGCCCCAGCCGGCCTTGGTCGGCAGGATGTAGAGGTTGCGCTGGGTCAGCGTCCAGCCGTCGGTGCGCGGCAGCCGCTTCTCGAACCACGCCCTGACGCGCTGGCGGATCACCGGTTCTTGCCAGGCAGTCGCCGCGGAACCGGCTTTGCCGGGCCGCTGGCGGCGCCCCCCTGGGGGCTGAGCCCGGACGGGCGGGCCTGCCTGCGCAGGGCCGGTCGCCTGGCGAAGCGGCCGGCCTCTGGCCGGCCGTGGACGGCGCCGAAGGCGCTACGGGGGGGGGTCACGGAAGGCCGATGGCCTCGATCATGGCGCGCACCTGTTCCACCCGGCCGCGGCCCGCGTTGCCCACCGGCACCAGGCGGTGCGCCGCAGTCTGCGGCAGGATGGCCTGGATGTCGTCGGGCGCCACGTAGTCGCGCTGCGCCAGCAGGGCGCGGGCGCGGGCGGCGCGCAGGATGGCGATGCCCGCGCGCGGGCTCAGGCCCTCGGCGAACCACTGGCCGTTGCGGGTGGCGGCGATCAGCGCCTGCAGGTAGTCCAGCAGGGCGTCGCTGGCATGCACCTGGTGCACGGCGGCCTGGGCCAGCACCAGCTCGGCCGGCGTCATCACCGCGCCCAGGCTGGCCACCAGGTCACGCCGGTCGACGCCGGCCAGCAGCGCCCGCTCGCTGGCGCGGTCGGGGTAGCCCAGGGTGATGCACATCAGGAAGCGGTCGAGCTGGCTCTCGGGCAGCGGGTAGGTGCCCAGCTGGTCGCCCGGGTTCTGCGTGGCGATGACGAAGAACGGCCGCGGCAGGGACCGTGTCTCGTTCTCGACCGTGACCTGCTGCTCCTCCATGGCTTCGAGCAGCGCGCTCTGGGTCTTGGGGCCGGCGCGGTTGATCTCGTCGGCCAGCAGCACCTGGGTGAACACCGGGCCGGGGTGGAAGCTGAAGGCTTCCTTGCTGCGTTCATAGACGCTGACGCCGGTCAGGTCCGAAGGCATCAGGTCGGCGGTAAATTGGACGCGGGAGAAGCGCAGGCCCAGCGACACCGCCAGGGCATGCGCCAGGGTGGTCTTGCCCACGCCGGGCAGGTCCTCAATCAGCAGGTGGCCGCCGGCCAGCAGGCAGGCGATGCAGTCGGCGATCTGCGCCTCCTTGCCGACGATGACCGTGCTAATCTGGCCTGAAAGCCGTGTCAGGCGCTGCGCAAGGTTGGGATCAGCCATCGGCGGCACCATAGCGGAAAACGATTCGAGACTTGTGATGTCGACTGCCTACTACAGCCACGCCGAGTGCCGTTTGCACGACATGGGCGCCGGCCACCCCGAGTGCCCGCAGCGGCTCGATGCGATCACCGACCAGTTGCTGGCCTCCGGGCTGTCGATCGCCCTGGACCAGCGCGACGCACCGCTGGCCACGCTGGAGCAGGTGGAGCGTGCGCACACGGTGAACTACGTGATGCAGCTGCGCGAGTTCATGGAACAGGTGCAGGCCACCGGCGAGCCGCGCCACCTGGACCCGGACACCGTCGTCGGCCCCGGCACCTGGCGCGCCGCGCTGCGCTCGGCCGGCGCGGCCATCGCTGCCACCGAGGCGGTGGTGCGGGGCGATGTCGAGAACGCCTTCTGCGCCGTGCGCCCGCCGGGCCACCATGCCACGCGCAGCGAGACCATGGGCTTCTGCTTCTTCAACAACGTGGCCATCGCCGCACGCCACGCGCTGGACGTGCTGGGCCTGGAGCGGGTGGCGATCATCGACTTCGACGTGCACCATGGCAACGGCACCGAGGACATCATCGCCGGAGACGAGCGGGTGCTCATGGCCAGCTTCTTCCAGCATCCGCTGTACCCCGGCAACGGCGCCGTGCCCATGGGCACCAACATGGTCAACGTGCCGGTGCCGCCCTACACCCGCGGCATGGCGGTGCGCGAATTGATCGACGTGATGTGGATGCCGCGGCTGGAGGAATTCGCGCCGCAGATGCTGTTCATCAGCGCCGGCTTCGACGCCCACCGCGAGGACGACATGGGCCAGATGGGCCTGGTCGAGGCCGACTACGAGTGGATCACCCGCCGGTTGAAGGACCTGGCCGACCGCCACTGCGGCGGGCGCATCGTGTCCTGCCTGGAAGGCGGCTACGCGCTGAGCGCGCTGGGCCGCAGCGTGGTCGCGCACCTGCGCGTGCTGGCAGACGTCTGAGCGGCTGCCAGTGACCATGAACGGCATCGACTCGTTCCAGGAACTCCTTGCCGCGCTGATCCGCCCCACGGCCCTGCTGGAGCTGGGCCTGCTGGCCGGCTGCCTGGCCCTGGCATGGATCGTGAGCGCGCTGCTGCGGCCCAAGGCCGACGCCGCCGACGGCATCTGGTTCGGCAGCCGCGGCTTTGACGGCGCGTTGTTCCCCGTGCTGGCGCTGGCCTTCGCGCTGCTGGCGCGCTGGGGGCTGCGCGGCCATGTGCCCATCGCCGTGCTGCAGATCGCGGTGCCGGTGCTGATGAGCCTGGCAGTGATCCGCGTGTCGGTGCGGGTGCTGCGCGCGGCCTTTCCCAACTCGACCCCGGTGCGCACGCTGGAACGCACCCTGAGCTGGGGCGTGTGGATCGCCGCCGTGCTGTGGACCACCGGCCTGCTGCCGGTGATGCTGGCCGAGATGGAGGCGATCAGCTGGAAGATCGGCGGTGCGCCGGTCAGCCTGCGCAGCCTGGTCGAAGGGGCGTTGAGCGCGGTGGCGGTGCTGCTGGTGATGCTGTGGCTGTCGGCCACCATCGAGGCGCGCCTGCTGCGCGCCGAGAGCATGCACCTGAGCGTGCGCAAGATCGCGGCCAACGCCACCCGCGCCATCCTGCTGCTGGTGGGCCTGCTGACCGCGCTGTCGGCCGCCGGCATTCCGCTGGGCGCCCTGGGCGTGATGGGCGGCGCGGTGGGCGTGGGCATCGGCCTGGGCCTGCAGCGGCTGGCAGCCAACTATGTCTCGGGCTTCGTGATCCTGGCCGAGCGCAGCCTGCGCATCGGCGACACGGTGCGGGTCGACGGCTTCGAGGGCCGCATCAGCGACATCACCACCCGCTACACGCTGATCCGCGCGGCCAGCGGCCGCGAATCCATCGTGCCCAACGAGATGCTGATCACGCAGCGGGTGGAGAACTTCTCCTATGCCGACCCGAACGTGGCCATCAGCACCGTGGTGCAGGTGGCCTACGGCACCGACCTGGCAGCGCTGGCGCCCAGGCTGCAGGCAGCGATGGCTGCCGTGCCGCGCGTGCTGGCCACGCCGGGCCCGGCGGTGCAACTGACCAACTTCGCCGCCGACGGCCTGGAGCTGACCCTGGTGTTCTGGATCGGCGACCTGGAGAACGGCCAGGGCAATGTGCGCAGCGAGGTCAACCTGGCGGTGCTGGCCTGCCTGAATGCCGAGCGGGTGGAGATCCCGTTCCCGCAGCGGGTGGTCATGCACCGCAGCGACGGCTCGCCCGAGGGCGATGCCGGCGCGGCAGCCGCTGCCGGCTGATCCGGCGGCAGCGGGCCTCGACCTGGTCAGGCCGTGACGACCGGAATGCCGGCGATCTTCGCCTTCCACTCGGCCGGGCCGGTGGTGTGCACGCTGGTGCCGTTGCTGTCGACGGCCACCGTCACCGGCATGTCGACGACGTCGAACTCGTAGATCGCCTCCATGCCCAGGTCGGCGAAGGCCAGCACCTTGGCGGCCTTGATCGCCTTGCTGACCAGGTAGGCGGCACCGCCCACGGCCATCAGGTAGGCGCTCTTGTTGTCCCTGATGGCATCGATGGCGACCGGGCCGCGCTCGCTCTTGCCGACCATGGCGATCAGGCCGGTCTTCTCCAGCATCATGCGGGTGAACTTGTCCATGCGCGTGGCGGTGGTGGGGCCGGCCGGGCCCACCACCTCGTCGCGCACCGGGTCGACCGGGCCGACGTAGTAGATGACGCGGTTGGTGAAGTCCACCGGCAGGGTCTCGCCCTTGGCCAGCATGTCCTGGATGCGCTTGTGCGCGGCATCGCGCCCCGTCAGCATCTTGCCGTTCAGCAGCAGGGTGTCGCCGGGCTTCCAGCTCGCCACCTCGGCCGGGGTCAGGGTGTTCAGGTCGACCCGCTTGCTCTTGTTGGCATCGGCGGCCCAGGTCACGTCGGGCCACAGGTCCAGGCTGGGCGCTTCCAGGTAGACCGGGCCGCTGCCGTCCAGCACGAAGTGCGCATGTCGCGTTGCCGCGCAGTTGGGAATCATCGCCACCGGCAGGCTGGCGGCATGGGTGGGGTAGGTCTTGATCTTGACGTCGAGCACCGTGGTCAGGCCGCCCAGGCCCTGCGCGCCGATGCCCAGGGCGTTGACCTTCTCGTACAGCTCGATGCGCAGTTCCTCCAGCTTGTTCTGCGGGCCGCGCTGCAGCAGGTCGGACATGTCGATGTCGTCCATCAACGCTTCCTTGGCCAGCAGCACGGCGCGCTCGGCCGTGCCGCCCACGCCGATACCCAGCATGCCCGGCGGGCACCAGCCGGCGCCCATGGTCGGCACCGTCTTCAGCACCCAGTCGACGATGCTGTCGCTGGGGTTGAGCATCTGCAGCTTGCTCTTGTTCTCGCTGCCGCCGCCCTTGGCGGCCACCGTCACGTCCACCGTGTTGCCAGGCACCACGGTCATGTGGATCACCGCGGGCGTGTTGTCCTTGGTGTTCTTGCGGGCGAAGATGGGGTCGTCCAGCACGCTGGCGCGCAGCACGTTGTCGGGGTGCAGGTAGCCCTGGCGCACGCCCTGGTTCACGGCGTCCTCGATGCTGCCGGTGAAGCCCTCCCAGCGCACGTCCATGCCGATCTTCAGGAACACGTTGATGATGCCGGTGTCCTGGCAGATCGGCCGGTGGCCGGTGGCGCACATCTTCGAGTTCGTCAGGATCTGCGCGATCGCGTCCTTGGCGGCCGGTGCCTGCTCGCGCTCGTAGGCCCGCGCCAGATGGGCGATAAAGTCGGCCGGGTGGTAGTAGCTGATGAACTGGAGCGCGGCGGCGACGCTCTCGATCAGGTCGGCCTGGCGGATGGTGGTGGTCATGGCAGCTGGGCTCTCGGGATGAGGCGCCTGCGGGTGGCGCCGAGCAGTCGGGCAGTTTAACGAAGGGATGCTGTTTGAAGTCTGACGCCAACGCCGCCGGCCTGCCCGCCCTGCTGCGGTTCTTCGCCCATCCTTCGGCCGGGGGCATCGTGCTGGCGCTGGCCGCGGTGCTGGCGCTGGGCATCAGCAATTCGGCCTGGCAAGCGGCTTACCAGGGCCTGGTGCAGGCGCCGATGCAGGTCAGCCTGGGCGACTGGCTGGTGCTGCGCAAGCCCGCCGTGGTCTGGGTCAATGACCTGTGGATGGCGGTGTTCTTCCTGCTGGTGGGGCTGGAGATCAAGCGCGAGTTCATCGTCGGTGAACTGGCCGACCGCCGCCAGGCAATGCTGCCGGCCGTGGCCGCGCTGGGCGGCATGGCGGTGCCGGCGCTGATCTACGTGCTGTGCAACCTGGGCGACGCCACCGCGCTGCGCGGCTGGGCGATTCCGGCGGCCACCGACATCGCCTTCGCCATCGGCATCGTGATGCTGCTGGGCCCGCGCGTGCCGCCGTCGCTGAAGATCTTCCTCACCGCGGTGGCCATCATCGACGACCTGGGCGCCATCGTCGTGATCGCGCTGTTTTACACGGACCAGCTGTCGCAGGTGATGCTGGGCGCGGCCTGCGTGGGCATCGCGCTGCTGTTCCTGCTCAACCGTGCCGGCGTGGTGCGCGCCGACGTCTACCTCGCCGTCGGGCTGCTGGTCTGGCTGTGCGTGCTGAAGTCGGGCGTGCATGCCACGCTGGCCGGCGTGGTGACGGCGCTCGCCATTCCGCTGCGCGCGCCGGGCGGCAAGTCGCCTGCCGAAGACCTGGAACACGGCCTGCACCCCTGGGTGACGTTCGGCGTGCTGCCGGTGTTCGCCTTCTGCAATGCCGGCGTGTCGCTGGCCGGCGTTCAGCTGGCCACGCTGCTGCAGGGCATTCCGCTGGGCATCGGGCTGGGCCTGCTGCTGGGCAAGGCGGTGGGCGTCTTCGGCAGCCTGGTGCTGATGGTGCGCCTAGGGCTGGCGGTGCGGCCGGCCGGTGCCAGCTGGCTGCAGTGCCTGGGCACGGCCGTGCTCTGCGGCATCGGCTTCACGATGAGCCTGTTCATCGGCGGCCTGGCCTTCGATGGCCTGGATGCCGCCTACGAGACGCAGGTCAAGCTGGGCGTGCTGGCCGGCTCGCTGCTGTCGGGGCTGGCGGGCACGGCGATCCTGGTGGCGGCGCAGCGCCGCCGCTGAACCTGCCGGTTCAGTGGTGGTCGCTGCCGGCCGGATGCATGATCCGGTCCGCCCAGGCGATGGCCAGGGCCGAGAACAGGAAGGCGATGTGGATGATGGTCTGCCACATCAGCACCTTCTCGGTGTAGTTGGCGGCGTTGATGAAGGTCTTGAGCAGGTGGATGGAGCTGATGCCGATGATCGCGGTGGCCAGCTTGACCTTCAGCACCGAGGCGTTGACCTGGTTCAGCCATTCCGGCTGATCGGGGTGACCTTCCAGGCGCAGCCGCGAGACGAAGGTCTCGTAGCCGCCGACGATCACCATGATCAGCAGGTTGCTGATCATCACCACGTCGATCAGCGCCAGCACCACCAGCATCAGGATGGTTTCGTTGAGGTGCGCGATCGGCTCGTAGCCGGTGATCTTGCCGTCGGCGCCGAGGATGGCCGTGGCCTGGTAGCCGGTGCTCTTGACCAGGGTGGCCAGCGCCGCCTGGTTGCCGAAGGCGGCTTCCACCAGGTGCACCAGCTCGACCCAGAACTGGAACACGTAGACGCCCTGCGCCACGATCAGGCCCAGGTACAGCGGCAGCTGCAGCCAGCGGCTGGCAAAGATCAGGTTG
>CALMIF010000332.1 GCA_937864045.1 uncultured Aquabacterium sp.
GACCAGGGCACCTCCAGCTCGCGCAGCATCGTCTTCGACGCCGAGGGCCGCATCGTCGCGATGGCGCAGCGGGAATTCCGCCAGATCTACCCCCAGCCGGGCTGGGTGGAGCACGACCCGGAAGAGATCTGGCAGAGCCAGCTGGCCACCGCACGCGAGGCGCTGGCCCAGGCCGGCATCAGCGCCGCCCAGGTCAAGGCCATCGGCATCACCAACCAGCGCGAGACCACGGTGGTGTGGAACCGCCGCACCGGCCAGGCCATCCACAACGCCATCGTCTGGCAGGACCGGCGCGGCGAGCCGCTGTGCGCCCAGCTGCGCGAGCACGGCCACGCCGAGGCCATCCGCCAGAGCACCGGCCTGGTGGTCGACGCCTACTTCTCGGCGACCAAGATCCGCTGGATCCTCGACCACGTCAGCAGCGCGCACATTGCCGCCGCGCATGGCGACCTGGCCTTCGGCACGGTCGACAGCTGGCTGCTGTGGAAGCTGACCGGCGGCCGGGTGCACGCCACCGACGTGAGCAACGCGGCGCGCACCATGCTGTTCGACATCCGCCACAACGTGTGGGACCACGAGCTGCTGAAGCTGCTGCACGTGCCCGACAGCCTGCTGCCCGCGGTGCATCCCAGCAGCCATGTCTTCGGCGAGACCGATGCCGCCCTGCTGGGCGCGGCCATCCCGGTGGCGGGCATGGCCGGCGACCAGCAGAGCGCGCTGTTCGGCCAGGCCTGCTTCTCGGCCGGGCTGGCGAAGAACACCTACGGCACCGGCTGCTTCATGCTGATGCACACCGGCGACAAGTTCCGCACCAGCGCCAACGGCCTGATCACCACCGCCGCGGCCCAGCCGACCGCGACGCCGGGGTTCGCCCTGGAAGGCAGCGTGTTCATCGGCGGCGCGGTGGTGCAGTGGCTGCGTGACGGCCTGCAGGCCATCCGCAGCAGCAGCGAGGTGCAGGCGCTGGCCGAAAGCGTGCCCGACGCCGGCGGCGTGCGCTTCGTGCCGGCCTTCACCGGCCTGGGCGCGCCCTACTGGGACACCCAGGCCCGCGGCACCATCACCGGCCTGACGCGCGGCAGCACCGTGGCCCACATCGCCCGCGCGGCGCTGGAGAGCATCGCCTTCCAGAGCGCGGCCCTGCTGCAGGGCATGAGCAAGGACGCCACCGCCGGCGGCGGCGCACCGGTGCACGAACTGCGCGTGGACGGCGGCGCCTGCGTCAACGACCTGCTGATGCAGTTTCAGGCCGATCTGCTGGGCATTCCGGTGGTGCGGCCCAAGGTGACCGAAACCACCGCGCTGGGTGCGGCCTGGCTGGCGGGCCTGGCCACCGGCGTGTACCGCAGCACCGACGAACTGCAGGCCCTGTGGCAGGTGGAACGGCGCTTCCACCCCACCCTGCCGCGCGAGCGCGCCCAGGCGCTGATGGCTGGCTGGGACCACGCGGTGCGCCAGGCCGCCGCCCGATGACGCTGCAGGCGCGCCCGACCGGCGCGGTGCGCACCCTGCTGGACCGGCTGGCCGAGTCGCTGCTGAGCTGGTGGCAGGTGCTGCACCTGGGCGCCGTGCTGGGCGTGCTGGCACTGTCGCGTGCCGGGCGGGCGCAGGCGCGCAGCGGCGGCCTGGCCGCGCCGCTGGTGGCTGCTGCGCAGCCGATGCTGCTGGGCTTCACCGTCGTCACCGCCCTGGTCAGCCTGGTGGTGATCCGCATCGTCATCGTCACCGCACAGAGCTACGGCCTGAGCCAGTACGCGCTGGAGATGGTGGTGCGCGTGCTGGTGCTGGAGCTGATCCCGCTGGCCGCGGCGCTGTTCGGCGCCGTCAACGCGACGCTGCCCATGGCCGACGAGGTGGCCGGCCTGCGGGCGCGCGGCGCCTTCGACAACCTGCGCCAGCGCGGCCTGGACCCGCTGGCCTGCCTGGTGCTGCCGCGCCTGCTGGCGGGCGTGTTCGCGGTGCTGCTGCTGGCCGCGCTGAGTTGCGTCGTCACCCTGGTGCTGGCCTACCTGCTGGCGCATGGCTTCAGCGGGGGCGGCTTCGAGCGCTACACCCGCACCGTGGGCCGGGTGTTCACGCCCTCGGTCAGCCTGATCTTCGGGCTGAAGGTGGTCCTGCTCGGCTCGGCCGTGGCCTGGATTCCGCTGGTGACGGTGCTGCAGAACCCGGTGGGCCGGCGCTGGCGCGTCAGCGTGGAACTGCGCAGCCTGGTGCGGTTGTTCGTGGTGGTGCTGGCGGTCGAGGCCGCGTCCCTGGTGGGCAACTACTATTGATCGCCTGATGACTGCCCCCGACCACCCGACGCCGGAAGCCCTGCCCGCAGCGCCCGTCGTGCCCCACCTGCAAGCCAAGGCCGCCGCGCTGCTGGTGCTGCTGGCCCTGCTGGTGGCCGGCGCGGTGCTCTACCTGCTGTATGCCCGCGGCAGCTTCGAGCCGACCCAGCGCCTGGTGCTGCTGGCCGACGATGCCGAGGGTGTGACCGTGGGCATGGACCTGACCTTCTCGGGCTTTCCGATCGGCCGCGTGCGCGACATCACGCTGTCGCCCGAGGGCAATGCGCGCATCGCCATCGACGTGCCGAAGAAGGACGCGCATTGGCTGCGCCAGGGCAGCATCTTCACCCTGGTGCGGGGCCTGGTGGGCAACACCAACCTGCGCGCCTACACCGGCAACCTGAAGGACGCCCTGCTGCCCGACAACGCCGAGCGCAAGGTGCTGGCTGGCGACGCCACGGCCGAAATCCCCCAGATGCTGGCGGCGGTGCGTGAGCTGGTGCAGCGCGCCAGCGCCATCGCCGCGCCCGACGGTGCGCTGGCCGGCACGCTGGCCAACCTGCAGGCAGCCACCGCGCGGCTGAACGGCCCGGCGGGCGCCCTGGGCATGGTGACCGGCAACGACGCCGACGCGAAGAAACTCATCGCCACCCTGGACCGGACCGACGCCCTGCTGCGCCAAGCCACGACTCTTGCCGCCAGCCTGGACCGGGTGGCCGTGCAAACCGAGCGCCAGGTCTTTGGTGCAGGCGCCCCACCCGGCCAAGCCGGCCTGGTCGGCGATGCCCGCACCACCGTGCTGCAGCTGCAGAGCCTGCTGACCGACGCCCGTGCCACGCTGACCAAGGTCGACGGTGTGCTGGCCGAAGCGCAAGGCATCGCCGCCAACACCCGCAGCGCCACGGCCGATCTGGGCACGCTGCGCAGCGAGGTGGAAGCCAGCCTGCGCCGGGTGCAGCAACTGGCCGACGAGCTGAACCGCCGCTGGCCGTTTGCACGTGACAACGAGGTGAAGCTGCCGTGAGCGTTGTTCGGCTCGCACTGGCAGCCGTGGTGGCAGGGCTGATCGCCGCCTGCGCCAGCAAGCCGCCGCCACCCGACTGGCAGGGCGCCGCCCGCAGCGCGCTGGACGCCGCGGTGGCCGCCGACCTGCGTGGCGACGAGCGCATCGCCACACTGGAGTTCGACCGCGCCCGCGCCCGGATCGCCAGCACCGGCCGACCCGACCTGCTGGCCCGCGCCGAGCTGCTGCGCTGCGCCGCACGCGTGGCCAGCCTGGAGGTGGCGCCCTGTGAGCGCTTCGAGCGGCTGCGCGCCGATGCCGCACCGGCCGAGCGCGCGTATGCCGATCACCTGGCCGGCACCGCACTGGCGGCCGCGCAGGTGCCGCTGCTGCCACCGGCGCAGCAGGTGGTGGCCGGACTGCGCGCCGCGCCGGCCGACGACGCTGCCAGCGCCGCCAGGCTGCAGGCGCTGGACGACCCGCTGTCACGCCTGGTGGGCGCCGCGGTGCTGCTGCAGGCCGGCCGCGCCGGGCCGGCGGTACTGGCGCTGGCGGTCGACACCGCGTCGGCGCAAGGCTGGCGCCGGCCGCTGCTGGCCTGGCTGGGCCTGCAGCACCAGCGGGCCCAACAGGCCGGTGACGCGGACAGGGCGGCACGCCTGCAGCGGCGCATCGACCTGGTCCTGAACCCGACTTGACCGCCCCGATGCAGCCGCTGCTCGACACCATCGCCACCCTGACGCGCCCCACCGACGCGGCACGAGTCTTCCACGGCCGCGGCGGCCTGCACCCCGGCTGCGAGCACCTGGCGCTGGACGCCTATCCGCCGGCCTGGCTGCTGACCAGTTTCCAGCCGCTGACCGACGCCGAGGTCGCCGCCATCGGCAACGCCCTGGCCGCGCGCTGGGCGCAGATCGCGCCCGACGAACCGCTGTGCTGGCTGCTGCAGTTGCGCCACGGCGGGCGCACCGAGACGCGCCTGATGGCCGGCGCCGTGCCCGACCCGCATGTCGTCACCGAGGACGGCACGCGCTACGGCGTGCACCTGGAACGCGGCCAGAACCATGGCCTGTTCCTCGACATGGCCGAGGGCCGGCGCTGGGTGCGTGCGCTGGCGCAGGCGCGGCCCGGGCTGCGGGTGCTGAACCTGTTCGCCTACACGGGTGCCTTCTCGGTGGTGGCGCTGCAGGCCGGCGCGGCGCAGGTGACGAATGTCGACATGAGCGCCGGCGCGCTGGGCATCGGCCGGCGCAACCATGCGCTCAACGGCATTGCCACTGGCGCCAGCTTCCTGGCGCACGACATCTTCAATTCCTGGGGCAAGCTGACCCGTGGCGGGCCCTACGACCTGGTGATCTGCGACCCGCCCAGCTTCCAGAAGGGCAGCTTCGTCGCCACCAAGGACTACCCGCGTCTGCTGCGCCGCCTGCCCGACTTGCTGGCCCCTGGCGGCCATGCCCTGCTGTGCCTGAACGCGCCCGAGATCGGCAGCGGTTTCCTGATCGACCACCTGCAGACCGAAGCGCCCACGGTGCGCCTGCTGCAGCGCCTGCCCAATCCACCGGCCTTTGCCGATGCCGCGCCCGAGCGTGCGCTGAAGGTGCTGGTGGTGCAGGCGCCGGGCTGAGGGCGCCGCCCGTGCCCGCTCAATCGGGCTTGATCTTGGCGCGCGCGATCACCGCCTTCCAGCGCTGCTGCTCCACGGCGATGAACTTGGCGAATTCGGCCGGCGTGCCGCCGATGGCCAGGGCCGCGTCGGCGCTCAGCTTCTCGGTGGCCGCCGGCTGCTTCACCGCGCTGGCGGCGGCGGCGGCCAGCTTGTCGATCGCCGGCTGCGGCAGGCTGGCCGGCGCCATCAGACCGTACCACTGCGTCATCTCGAAGCCCGGGTAACCCTGCTCGGCCACGGTCGGCACGTCGGGCAGCTGGGGGATGCGCGACGTGGTGCCGGTGGCGATGCAGCGCAGCTTGCCGGACTTGATGAACTGCATGACGGCCGGGGCGCCGACGGAGGCGGCATCGAGCCGGCCGGCCAGCAGGTCGGTCAGCTGCGGACCGGTGCCGCGGTAGGGCACATGCAGGATGAAGGTGTCGCTGACCATCTTCAGGTATTCCATCGCCAGGTGGCCGGCGCTGCCGTTGCCGGCCGAGCCGTAGTTCAGCTTGCCCGGGTTCTTCTTGGCGTAGGCGATGAACTCCTTCAGGTTGTTCACCGGCAGGTCGGGCCGCACCAGGTAGAGGCTGGGCACCTTGGCCAGCAGCGAGACGGGCTTGAAGTCCTTGTTCGGGTCGTAGGGCAGCTTGTCGAAGATGAACGGGTTGACCGCCAGCGTGCCGATGTGGCCCAGGATCACCGTGTGCTGGTCGTCGGCACGCGCCACTTCCTGCATGGCGACGTTGCCGGCGCCGCCCGGCTTGTTGTCGACGTAGACCGACTGGCCCAGCGCCTTGGCCAGCTCGAAGGCGGTGGTGCGGGCCACGATCTCGCTGCTGCCGCCCGGCGCGAAGGGCACGACGAAGCGGATCGGCTTGGACGGCCAGGCCTGCGCCCGGGCCATGCCGGGCAAGGCCAGGCCGGCGCCCAGGCCGGCGGCGATCGTCAGCCAGTCACGGCGGCTGGGGGTGTTGGATGGCATGGTGAAGCTCCTTTCAGAGGTAGAGCGAGGGTGGCTGCGTCTGCAGCAGCGCGGTGAAGCTGGGCTCGGCCAGGCACCGGCGGGCTGGCTCCAGGGTCGAGGCATAACCCGGCGACTGGGCGGGCGCGAAACTGGTGTGCGGCCAGTCCGAGCCCCAGACCCCGCGCATGCCAAACAACGCCGCCGCGCGGCGGATGGCGGGCTGCAGTTCGGCATAGGGCGCCGTGGCCTGCAGCCGGTACCAGCCCGAGAACTTGAGCCAGGCGCCCGCGTCGGCCAGCGCCTGCGCGGCAGCCCAGGCCGGGTGGTCGTCCGGCAGGTGCGCATGCAGCCCGGCCAGGTGGTCGAGCACGAAGCACAGGCCGGTTTGCGCGTGCCAGCGCACGAGCTGCGGCAACTGCTCGGCCGGCACGTACCACTGCACATGCCAGCCGCGTGCGCGCAGCCGCGGCGCGAGCTGCAGCAGGTCGGCTTCGACATCGCCCGCATGCCCGGCCGGCGAGACGAGGTTGAAGCGCGCGCCGCGCACGCCGGCCGCATGCAGGCGGTCGAGCTCGGCGTCGCTGGTGGCGGCATCCAGCACCACCACGCCGCGGTGGCGGCCCGGCGTGGCCTGCAGCGCCCGCAGCAGCACCGTGTTGTCGCTGCCGTAGACGCTGGGCTGCACCAGCACCAGGTGGCCGATGCCATGGGCCTGGGCCGTGGCCTCGATCTGCGCGAGCGGCCGGTGGGCCGGCAGGTAGTGCCCGGGCCGCACCGGGGCGCCCGATTCGAAGACGTGGACGTGGCAGTCCCAGCCCGCTGCAATCGCTGGCGAGACAGGCTCAGTCACGAGAAATTCGGCGCTCACGCACCACCCTGCCCCACTGCGCCTGCTGCGCCCGCAGGAAGCTGGCCGCCTCGGTCTCGCCGCCGCCGAACACCTCGCCGCCCAGCGCCCGCACGCGGGCCAGCACCTCGGGGTCGGCCAGGGCCTTGCGGATGGCGGCGCCCAACCTGGCGCGCACCAGGGCCGGCACGCCCGCCGGCACCAGCACCGGGTTCCACTCGAGCACCTCGTAGCCCTTCAGGCCGGCCTCGTCCAGCGACGGCACATCGGCCAGCGCGCGCGAACGCAGCTTCGACGTGACCGCCAGCGCCCGCAGCCTGCCCGACTGGATGTGGCCCAGCGACGACGCCAGGTTGGCGAAGAACAGCGGCACCTGGCCGCCCATCACGTCGTTGAGCGCCGGGCCACCGCCGCGGTAGGGAATGTGGGCCATGTCGACCTTGGCCTGGGCCTCGAACAGCGCGCCGGCCAGGTGCTGGGCCGAGCCGTTGCCCGACGAGGCATAGGCCAGTGCGCCCGGCCTGGCGCGGGCCAGGCGCAGCACGTCGGCGACGTTGCGGGCCTCGAAGCTGGCGGTGCAGACCAGCACGTTGGGAAACAGCGCCAGCACCGCCAGCGGCGCGAAGGCGGTGGCCGGGTCGTAGGGCAGCTTGTCGAACAGCGCCGGGTTGACGGCGAAGGACGAGGCGTCGAGCAGCAGGGTCGCGCCGTCGGCAGGGGCACGCGCCACCTGGGCGGCGGCCAGGGTGCCGCTGGCGCCGGGCTTGTTCTCGACGATCACCGGCTGGCCCAGGGCGTCGGCCATGCGCGGGGCGATCAGCCGCGCCATCACGTCGGCGCCGCCGCCAGCGGGGTAGCTCACCACCAGGGTGATGGGCCGGCCACTGGCGACGTCGCCCGCCGCCAGGGCGCTGCGCAGCGGTGCAGCCAGCAGGGCCGCGCCGGTCGCCAGCAGATGGCGGCGGCGGAAGTTCAGGTCGCGCATCGCGGCGTCCTCAGGTGATCGGGACGGTGTAGTGAAAGGCGTGGGCGTCGCCCAGCGTGCTGCGCCATTCGACGCAGCGGCCCACCAGGTCGAAGGCCTGGCGCTGCACCCGGGCGCAGGGATGGCCCGCCGGCAGGTGCAGCGCCTGGGCCGGGCCGGCGTCCAGGTTGCCGAAGCCGATGGTGTCGACGGCGCGGTGCACATGCACGCCGCAGCGCTCGGCGAACAGGGGGTAGAGCAGGTCGCCCCAGGCCGCGGGGTCGCCCTCGGCGAGCGGCGCGAACAGCGGCAACGGCAGCCAGATGGCCTCGTGCAGCACCGGCGCGCCGGCCACCGAGCGCAGGCGCTGCAGGCGCAGCGCCTGTTCACCCGGGGCGCAGCCCAGCGCGTGGGCCACCTCGGCCGGTGCGGGCAGCGCGTCGCGGGCAAGGATGTGCGACTTCGGCGCCGCTTCCCCGGTCGCACCAAAGCGGAAGAAGCGCAGCATCGGCGCGCCGGTCAGCGCCTGGCGCACGAAGGTGCCGCGGCCATGCACCCGCTCGACGAGCCCCTGCTCGGCCAGCAGATCGAGTGCGCGGCGCAGCGTGCCCAGGGCCACGCCGTGCTCGGCCGCCAGCGTCTGCTCCGACGGCATGGCGCTGCCCGGCGGCCACGCGCCCGCGACGATGCGCGCCCGCAGCGCGGCGGCCAGCGCGGCATAGCGGCTCTGGCCGGGTTCGGCCTGGACGGGGTGGATGCTCGACAAATCTAGTCCTCTAGAGGACTAGATTTTGTGTGCCTGGGTGCTGATCGTCAAGCCGTGGACGAACTCGGCGGCAACCTGGCCGGTCAGGCGGCGGCGGGCAGCACCACGGCTTCGCACAGGCCGAAGCCGATGGACCGGAAGCCCGGCTTCTCGCAACGCCCGGCCAGGCGGATGCTGTCGCCGTCCTGCAGGAAGGTGCGCTGCTCGCCGTTGGCCAGCGTGATCGGCTGCTTGCCGCCGTTGCTCAGCTCCAGCAGCGAGCCCGCCTGGCCCTCGCCGGGCAGCGACAAGGTGCCCGAGCCGAACAGATCACCCGCGGCCAGCGCGCAGCCGTTGACCGTGTGGTGCGCCACCAGCTGGGCCACGGTCCAGTAGGCCGCATCGGCGAAATTGGAACGGCTGATGCGCTGCGCCGGCTGGCCGGCATCGCGCATGGCCTGGGTCTGCAGCAGCACGTCCAGGCCGATGTCGATGGCGCCAGCGGCGCGGTTGGCCGCGCCGTCCAGGTACGGCAGCGGCGCCGGCTCGCCCTCGGCGCGCACGAAGGGCCGGCGGAACGGCGCCAGCGCCTCCATCGTCACGATCCACGGCGACAGGGTGGAGGCGAAGCTCTTCGACAGGAAGGGCCCCAGCGGTTGGTATTCCCAGGCCTGGATGTCGCGCGCGCTCCAGTCGTTGAACAGCGTGATGCCGAAGACGTGGTTCTCGGCGTCGTCCAACGGGATCGGCGCGCCCATCGTGTTGCCCTGGCCGATGAAGATGCCCAGCTCCAGCTCGAAATCCAGCCGCTGGCACGGCGCCAAGGTCGGCTGCGCGGCGCCGGACGACGCAACGGCGGGCGCCAGCTGCCCGCGGGGCCGGCGGAAGGGCTGGCCGCTGGGCACCACGGTCGACGCCCGGCCGTGGTAGCCGATGGGCACCCACTTGTAGTTGGGCAGCAGCGGGTTGTCGGGCCGGAACAGCTTGCCGACTGCGGTGGCATGGTGGATGCCGACGTAGAAGTCGGTGTAGTCGCCGATGCGGCAGGGCACCGACATCTCCGCCTTGGCCTGCGGCACCAGGCAGGCGGCGAGTTGCGGCTGACCGCCCACGGCCAATGCGGCCGACAGCGCCGCGCGCAGCGCCCGGCGCACACCGGCCCCCATCGCCATGAAGGCGTTGAGGTCGCCCGCGGCCAGCACCGCCAGCGCGCCCTGCAGGTCGGCCGGCCAGTGCACCGCGTCGCGGGCGGCGGCCAGGTCGAGGATCTGGTCGCCGATGGCCACGCCGATGCGCCAGGCGTCGCCCGCCACGCCAGCCCGGCGGAAGCGGCCGAAGGGCTGGTTCTGGATCGGGAACTCGGTGCCGGCGACATTGGCCGAGGCCACCCAGCTCTGCAGGGCTGCGTCGTGGGTGGCGTCGATGGGGATGCTCATGGCTGGAACCTGTCCTTCAGTGCCGACCAGCAGTCGGCATAGCGGGTGTCGAGTGCGCCGCCGTTCATGGCAAACGTGGTGGGCCTGAAGCGCCAGCGGCTTTCGAACATGAAGGCCAGCGTGTGGTCCAGCTTGTGCGGCGCCAGCGGCGCATTGCTGGCCTTGTCGAAGGCCTCGGCGTCGGGCCCGTGCGGCACCATGCAGTTGTGCAGGCTCATGCCGCCGGGCTTGAAGCCCTCGGGCTTGGCGTCGTACTGGCCGTGCACCAGGCCCATGAACTCGCTCATCAGGTTGCGGTGGTACCAGGGCGGGCGGAAGGTGTCCTCGGCCACCATCCAGCGCGGCGGGAAGATCACGAAGTCGCAGTTGGCCGTGCCCGGCGTGTCGCTGGGGCTGGTCAGCACGGTGAAGATGCTCGGGTCGGGGTGGTCGAAGCTGATGCTGCCGATGACCATGAAATTCGCCGTGTCGTACTTCAGCGGCGCCAGGTTGCCGTGCCAGGCCACCACGTCGAACGGCGTGCGTGGCTGCACGCTGCGCCACAGCCGCCCGCCGAACTTGCGGAGGATCTCGAACGGCCGGTCCTGCTGCGCGTCGTACGCGGCCACCGGCGCCAGGAAGTCGCGCGGATTGGCCAGGCCGTTGCTGCCGATGGGGCCCAGCTCGGGCAGGCGGAACGCGGCCCCGTAGTTCTCGCAGACGTAGGCCCGGGACGGCCCGCTGACCCGCACGCTGAAGGCCACGCCCCGCGGCAACAGCACGATCTCACCCGGCTTCGCATCCAGCACGCCCAGCTCGGTGACCACGGTCAGCGCGCCCTGCTGCGGCACGATCAGCAGTTCGCCATCGGCATTCACCAGCGCCCGGCCGTCCATCGAGCGGTTCATCAGCACCAGGTGCGCGGCCATGCCGCTCTGGGCGTCGGGGTCGCCGTTGACGACGACGGTGCGCAGGCCGTCGACGAAGTCCAGTGGCTCCGTCGCAGCGTCGGGGATGGGCGTCGGATGCCAGCGCATCGGATCGGGCGGCGCGTGTTCGCCTTCGGCGGCACCGCTCTTCCAGTGCGGCTGGTCGTAAGGCTGGTGGCCGCCGGCCACCACGCTGGGCTGGCGGCGGTACAGCCAGGTGCGGCGGTTCTCGGCCCGCGGCGCGGTGAAGGCGCTGCCCGAGATCAGCTCGGCATACAGGCCATGCGGCGCGCGCTGCGGGCTGTTGCGGCCGGCCGGCAGCGTGCCGGGCAGGGCCTCGGTGGTGAACTGGTTGCCGAAGCCGGCGAGGTAGGCGCGTTCCGTCATCGTCGGGTCCTTCGGGTTCAACGCCCGCTGTCGCGCGCCGCCTTCAGCGCGGCGAGCAGCACGTCCTGCCGGCCGATGTGGTTGGCCAGCAGCAGCACCAGGCGGGCGTTCAGCGCATGGCTCTGTGCCTCGTCCATGTCACGGTGGGTCTCGATCAGCGCCTCGTAGAACGGGTCGGGCGCGTCGAGGTTGGGCTCGGTGATCAATGCGACGGAGGTCATGCTTGCAGGGCCTTCTGCAGCGCAGCCGACACATCGGCGGCGGTGGGGGCGCGCCAGCGGGCGCACACATGCTGGTCGGGGCGCAGCAGGTAGACGGTGCCGGGGCGGGCGTCATAGCGCTCGGCGGCCAGGCCGCTGCAGGGCAGCCGCACCACGTCCACTGGCAGTGGACCTTCACTGCCCTGCTGCACGGCAGCCAGCGCTGAGGCGGCCTCGGCGTCATCGCCGAACACCAGCGCCGCAAAGCCGTTGCCAGCCAGGCGCCGCAGCAGCCAGCCACCGCTGGCCAGCGGCGCATCGACCGCCGGCGCGCCCGGCAGCATCGCGCCGGCAAAGGCATCGCGGTCGGGCGTGTTCAGCGTGCTGGTGCGCAGCGTCGCCGGCACGCTCAGCCGCCCGCTGTTGACGATGCGCCGGGCGAAGGGATGGTCCTTGGCCAGCGCCAGCGTCGCATCGCGGAACAGCCGCGAGATGGCGCTCTTGGGCGTGATGAAGTCGGTCGCGCGCGTGCTGTTGAGGATGTTCTCGTCGGCCGCGTATTCGCGCTCGGGCCCGTAGCTGTCGAGCAGCGCCCGCGGCGCGGCCCCGCGCAGCACCAGGTCCAGCTTCCAGGCCAGGTTCTCGGCGTCCTGCACGCCACTGTTGGCGCCGCGCGCGCCGAAGGGCGACACGCCGTGCGCCGAATCACCGGCGAAGAAGACACGGCCATGCACGAAAGCGTCCATGCGCAGGCAGGCGAAGGTGTAGACGCTGGCCCATTCCAGCTCGTAGGGCACCTCACGGCCCAGCGCGGCGCGCATCATCGCGTCGACCCGCGGCTTGATGCGCTCGGGCTGCTTCTCGGCCTCGGGGTCGGCATCCCAGCCCAGCTGGAAATCGATGCGCCACACGCCGTCGGGCTGGCGGTGCAGCAGCACGCTTTGGTTCGGATGGAACGGCGGGTCGAACCAGAACCAGCGCTCGGCGGGGAAGTCGACCGCCATCTTCACGTCGGCGATCAGGAAGCGGTCGCGGAAGACGCGGCCCTTGCTCTCCTGCCCCAGCAGCGCCCGCAGCGGGCTGCGGCTGCCGTCACACGCAGCCACGTAGTCGGCCTGCAAGCTGTAGCGTCCCTCGGGCGTGTCGATGCCCAGCAGCACGCCGTCGGCGGTCTGCGTGCAGCCGGCCACCGTGTTGTGCCATCGGATCTCGAGGTTGGGCAGCTGCGCCGCCCGCACCGCGAGGTAGGCCTCGGCGTAGTACTGCTGCAGGTTGATGAAGGCCGGGCGCGCATGCCCGGGCTCGGGCAGCAGGTCGAAGCGGTAGAGCAGGTCGTCGTGGAAGAACACCTTGCCGACGTTCCACTCCACGCCCTTGGCGCACATCGCATCGCCCACGCCCAGGCGGTCCCAGATCTCCAGCGTGCGCTTGGCAAAGCAGATCGCCCGCGAGCCGGTCGACAGCCGGTGGTCGTTGTCCAGCAGCAGCACGCGCTGGCCACGCTGGGCCAGGTCGATCGCCAGGCTCAGGCCCACCGGGCCGGCACCGACCACCACCACCGGGTGGCATGCCGGCGTGGCGGCGTCCTGGTCGGGCGAGCGGCGGTAGGCGAAGGCGTGCTGCTGGATGGCCGCGCCATCGCTGGCATGGCTCAGCGCCGAGGTCGCGGGCGACACGCCTCAGCCCTCCAGCGTGGCCCACATCTGCTGGTCGCGCTCGGCCGTCCAGATGCGCGGATGCGGATGCTGGGTGGCCTCGTCGTAGCACCGCGTCACATCGAAGGGCATGCAGTGGTCGAAGATCACCCAGTGGCCGTACTTGGGCTTGAGCGCCGCGTAGGTGGCCTTGTAGACAGCGTTCAGGTCCTGGCCCGCATCGGCACCGGCCTTAACATGCGACCACACGTCGGCGATGAAGTCGCCCGTGACTTGCAGCCCCCTGGAGACCTGTGCCGCGCCCTTCAGCGCCGGGCCGCGGCCAGGGACGAGGGCCTTCGGCTGCAGCGCGGCCAGGTTCTTCAGCGTCTGCGGCCAGTCCTGGAAGTAGGCGTCGCCGGCATAGGGCGTGGCGTCGAACTCGACCAGGTCGCCCGACAGCAGGGTCTTCTCGCCGG
>CALMIF010000333.1 GCA_937864045.1 uncultured Aquabacterium sp.
CGTCGATCTGCTGCGGGCAGATGAAGTGGATGTGGCTGTCGATGCCGCCGGCGGTCAGGATCAGCCCCTCGCCGGCCAGGATCTCGGTGCCCGGGCCGATCACGATGTCCACGCCCGGCTGAACGTCGGGGTTGCCGGCCTTGCCGATGCCAGCGATGCGGTGGCGCTTGATGCCGATGTCGGCCTTGACGATGCCCCAGTGGTCGACGATCAGCGCGTTGGTGATCACCAGGTCGGCCGCCTCGTGCGCGCCGGGGCCGTTGGGCGCCTGGCCCTGGCCCATGCCGTCGCGGATGGTCTTGCCGCCGCCGAACTTCACTTCCTCGCCGTGGCCGCCGGCGTTCAGCGTGAAGTCGCGCTCGACCTCGATCACCAGCGCGGTGTCGGCCAGCCGCAGCCGGTCGCCCACGGTGGGGCCGTACATCTCGGCGTAGGCACGCCTGCCGATGGTGGCCATCAGAGCGCTCCCTGGATCTGTGCGCGGAAGCCGAAGACGGCGCGGGCGCCCGCGTAGTCGACGAGTTCAACGGTGCGCTGCTGGCCCGGCTCGAAGCGCACGGCCGTGCCGCTGGCGATGTTCAGCCGCATGCCGCGCGCCGCGGTGCGGTCGAAATCCAGCGCCGCATTGGTCTCGGCGAAGTGGTAGTGCGAGCCGACCTGGATCGGCCGGTCGCCGGTGTTCTGCACCACCAGGGTGAGGCTGCGGCGGCCGGGGTTGAGCACATGGTCGCCGTCGTCGGTCAGCAGTTCGCCGGGGATCATCGCCATGCCTTCACTTGTTGCGCCGCGCCAGCCACAGGCCGACCACGGCCACGGCCGCCAGCACCAGGGCCACGTCGCCGGCATGCCAGTGCGACAGGCCGGGCAGGCCGTGGCCTTCGTGTGCCTGCGCCAGGTTGGCGCCTGCGGCCAGCAGCGGGAGGAGGAAATGCTTGTTCATGGTGCGTTCCGGCGCTTGTGCTGCCGCGTCATGCAATGGGTTGGTGCACGGTCACCAACTTGGTGCCGTCCGGGAAGGTGGCTTCGACCTGGATCTCGGGGACCATCTCGGCCACGCCGTCCATCACGTCGGCGCGG
Organism: uncultured Aquabacterium sp.; assembly: GCA_937864045.1. Classification (GTDB taxonomy): domain Bacteria; phylum Pseudomonadota; class Gammaproteobacteria; order Burkholderiales; family Burkholderiaceae_C; genus Pseudaquabacterium. Next base: position 1,078 of record CALMIF010000333.1, read on the forward strand.
CTCAGCACCGTCTTGCCCTCGCTCATCAGCGCCGCCACGGTCTTGCCGTCGCGGGCGCCTTCCATGATGGCCGCGGTGATCAGCGCCACCGCCTCGGGCACGTTCAGCTTCAGGCCGCGCGCCTTGCGGCGCTCGGCCAGCAGGGCGGCGGTGAAGATCAGCAGCTTGTCTTTCTCGCGCGGGGTCAGGTCCATGGCGGCCACCGTTGCAGGAACGGTGCCATCGTCGCCCGTCCCGCGGCGTGCGCTATCGGGTTGCCGCCGTTGCGCCAGCAGCCAGTCGTACAGGCCCGGCTCGGCGTAGGCGGGTGTCCAGGCGTCGTGGCCCACGCCGGGGTCGACGGTCAAGCGCGGCGTGCCGCCGGCCTCGCGCAGGCTGTCGATGGTCTTGCGGTGGCCGTCCAGCGGCACCACGGTGTCGGCCTCGCCGTGGAAGGCCCAGACCGGCAGGTGGGCGATGCGGCGGGTGCGCAGCCAGCCGCCCTCGCCGCAGACCGGGGCGATGGCGGCCAGGTCCTGGGGTGTGGGCGCCGATGCAAATCTAAGCCACCGGGGGTGCGGACGATTTCTTGGACTACCCGGAGGGGTCGTTCATGTACTCCTACGAAGATCGACTTCGAGCCGTACGGCTCGACATCAAGTTGGGCAAGCGCGTCGGCCTGACGATTCGCCAGCTCGGCTACCCGACCGAGACCCGATCGGCCTGCAGGCGCTGCTGCCGCAGGCCGCGCCGCGCCAGCACAACTGCGACTACTCCAGCTGCGACGCGGCTTACGTCGACCGCGACGACGCCGCGGCGCAGTACGGGCGCATCGCCGCCGGCAGCGTGCCGCTGGAAGGTGGCTGGCGCATCTACAGCAGCGGCGCCGGCATCGCCTACCGCCTGGTGGTGCAGCACCTGCTGGGCCTGGTGCAGCAGCCGCACCGCCTGGGCATCGACCCGGTGCTGCCGCCCGCGCTGGACGGGCTGGAGGAGCGGCTGCCGCTGTACGGCCACCCGGTGCGGGTGGTCTACCGCGTGGGCGCGCGCGGCCATGGGCCGCACGCGGTGCTGCTGGACGGCCAGCCCCTGCTGCTGCAGCCGGGCCACAACCGCTACCGCAGCCCGGGCATGTGGGCGGCGGCCGCGCCGCTGCGCCAGCGCCTGGCCCAGGGCGCCGGCACGCGGACCATCACGCTGGCCTGAACGAGTCGCCCCAACCCGCATCCACCGCAAAACCGACAAATTTGCTTGCCGGCCCGGAGGCGGCGGCGGCAGGCGCCAGAATGCGCGCGTCAGGGGCCCGCGGGCGCGGGCGCCAGCCACCTGGAGCGAGCGCGCCGCCCGCGGCGCCATGGTCGTGCATGCAGGGTCCAACGGTTCCGACGATCTCCTGGCCGGTCGCCGCCGAGGCGGAACCGGCCGCCGAAGTCAGCGCGCTGGTGCTGGCGCATGCGCCGATGGGCATCGCGGTGATCGATGCCGACGGCCTGTACCGCGGCGTCAACCCGGCGCATTGCGCGCTGTACGGCTACGGCGCCGACGAACTGCTCGGCCAGCCATTCACCGCCATCGTGCCGGCGGAGCACCGGGCCGCGGCGCTGGCCCGGCACCACGACTTCCTGGCCGGCGGCGCGCCAATGGGCGGCGAGTTCGAGGTGCTGCACCGCGACGGCCGCCGCTTCGACGTGCTGATGCGGTCGGTGGCGGTGACCGGTGCCGACGGCCGGCCGATGCGCCTGGCCTATGTGCAGGACATCACCCAGCGCCTGCAGGCCGAACGTGCCGTGCGGGCGCAGCAGCAGGTGCTGCAGTCGGCGCTGGACGCGCTGCGCGACGGCGAGGCGCTGCTGCGCGACATGGCGGCGTCGATTCCCGGCGCGATGTTCCGCCTGCAGCACCTGGACGGCGGCCGGTGGCGCTTCACCTACGTGAGCCCGGGCATCCAGGCCTTGTGCGGGCTGACGCCCGAGCAGCTGTGCGCCGACGTGCGCCTGCTGCGCCAGTGCATCGAGCGCGACGACCGGCCGGCGCATGACGCGGTGATCCGCATGGCCGTGCAGGCCGGCTGCGCCTTCGAGCAGGAGTACCGCATCCGCACCGCTGACGGCACGCCCAAGTGGGTGCACGCCCGCGCCGTGCCCGACCGCGGCGCGCAGCCCGTGTCGGTGTGGACCGGCATGCTGCAGGACGTGTCGCAACGCAAGCACATGGAGGCGGTGCTGCGCAGCAGCGAGGAGCGCTACCGCACGCTGTTCGAGACGGTGGCCCAGGGCGTGGTCTACCAGGACGCGCAGGGCCGCATCACCTCGGCCAACCCGGCGGCGCAGCGCATCCTGGGGCGCACGCTGGCGCAGATGCAGGTCCAGCACAGCGACGACCCGGGCTGGCAGGCGCAGCGCGAGGACGGCAGCCCGCTGCCGGCGGACCAGCATCCGGCCATCGTGGCCCTGCGCACCGGCACGCCGGTGACCGAGGTGGTGATGGGCGTGCCGGTGCCCGGCCGCGGCCTGGTGTGGCTGCTGGTCAGCGCGACGCCGGTGCGGCGCCACGGCGTCGTCGAGGAGGTGTACGCCAGCTTCGAGGACATCACCGAGCGCGTGCTGCTCAGCCGCGAGCTGCACCGCCAGGCCAGCACCGACGACCTGACCGGCGTGGCCAACCGCCGCAGCCTGATGCAGTGCCTGGCGCTGGAGTTCGACCGCGTGAAGCGCAGCGCCGGCAGCCACCGCTGCGCGGTGCTGGCGGTCGACCTGGACCTGTTCAAGCTGGTCAACGACAACCACGGCCATGCCGCCGGTGACGCGGTGCTGCAGCAGGTGGCGGCGCTGATGCGCCGGCTGACGCGCCAGCACGACCTGGTGGCGCGCAGCGGCGGCGAGGAATTCATGCTGCTGCTGCCCGAGGCTGGCGCCGACGACGCCCTGGCCCTGGCCGAGCGCCTGCGTGCCGGCCTGCGGGCGCAACCGCTGCAGCACCAGGGGCTGCAGCTGTCGGTGACGGTCAGCGTGGGCGTCAGCGCCATCCTGCCCGGCGATGCCAGCGTAGACGTGGTGCTGGCGCGTGCCGACGGCGCGCTGTATGCGGCCAAGGCCGCCGGGCGCGACCGCGTCTGCCTTGCACCATTGCCGGGCTGAGCGCCCGCCGACATCCCGTTCCTGCACCAGGCTGGCGCGGTTCGCACCAGGGTGTGGCGGATGGCGATGGCGACGCCCCGGGATGGGGCGGTCGGCGCGCTTCTTGCATCCAGCGCGGCCATGTCCACCGCGCCGCCCGCCACCGCCAGTGCCCCGCCGCAGCAGGTGGTCACCTTCCGCCGCGACTACAACAGCTGGGTGGCGCGCGAGACCATGGAGGACTACGCGCTGCGCTTCACGCCGCGGGGCTTTCGCAAGTGGAGCGAATGGCGCGTGGCCAACACCGCCTTCGGCGCGGCCGGCTTCCTGATCCTGGAGGCGGTGGGCGCCACCCTGCTGGTGCAGTACGGCTTCGCCAATGCGGCGCTGGCGATCCTGGCCACCGGGCTGATCATCTTCCTGGCCGGCCTGCCGATCAGCGTCTACGCCGCGCGCCACGGCGTCGACATGGACCTGCTCACCCGCGGCGCGGGCTTCGGCTACCTGGGCAGCACCGTCACCAGCCTGATCTACGCCAGCTTCACCTTCATCTTCTTCGCCCTCGAAGCCGCGGTGATGGCCTATGCGCTGGAGCTGGCCTTCGACATCCCGCCGGCCTGGGGCTACGGCATCTGCGCCCTGGTGGTGATTCCGCTGGTCAGCCATGGCGTCACCGCCATCAGCCGGCTGCAGGTGTGGACCCAGCCGCTGTGGCTGGCGCTGCTGGTGCTTCCGCTGGCCTGGCTGGCGCTGAAGCACCCGGGCGAATTGGCCGGGCTGGTGCATTACCCCGGCGCCGATGCGCGCCATGCCGGCGTCACGGCCATGGGTTTCGGCGCGGCGCTGACGGTGGGCATCGCCCTGGTCACGCAGATGGGCGAGCAGGCCGACTACCTGCGCTTCATGCCCGAGCAGCGGCCGGGCCGGGCGCTGCGCTGGTGGGCCGGCGTGCTACTGGGCGGGCCGGGCTGGGTGCTGGTGGGCGTGGCCAAGATGGGCGCGGGCGTGGCCCTGGCCTGGCTGGCCCTGGCCCACATGGTGCCGCCCGAGCGTGCGGTCGATCCCAACCAGATGTACCTGGCGGCCTGGGAGTACGTGTTCCCGCACTACGGCTGGGCGGTGGCGGCCACCGCGCTCTTCGTCGTCGTCAGCCAGCTGAAGATCAACGTCACCAACGCCTATGCCGGCAGCCTCGCCTGGAGCAACTTCTTCTCGCGCCTGACGCACAGCCACCCCGGCCGGGTGGTCTGGGTGGTGTTCAACACCGTGATCGCCCTGGTGCTGATGGAACTGGACGTGTTCCAGGCCCTGGGCCATGTGCTGGGCCTGTACAGCAACATCGCCATCGCCTGGATCATGGCCGTGGTGGCGGATCTGGTGATCAACAAGCCGCTGGGCCTGAGCCCGCCGGGCATCGAGTTCCGCCGCGCCCACCTGGTCGACGTCAACCCGGTGGGCGTGGGCGCGATGGGCATTGCCTCGGCCCTGAGCATCGCCGCGCACCTGGGCGCCTTCGGGCCGATGGCGCAGGCCTGGTCGGCCATGATCGCGCTGGTGGTGGCGATGGTGGCGTCGCCGCTGATCGCCTGGGCCACCGGCGGGCGCTTCTACCTGGCGCAGCGCACGCCGGCCGCACGGCAGTTGCAGACCGATCTGGACGCGCCAGCAGGGCGATACCTCGGGGCGCATGCCTTGCGCCGCTGCGGCATCTGCGAGCGCGACTACGAGCCCGAGGACATGGCCGCCTGCCCGGCCTACGGCTGCAGCATCTGCAGCCTGTGCTGCACGCTGGACGCCCGCTGCGACGACCTGTGCAAGCCGCAGGCGCGGTTGGCCGAGCAGTGGCTGGCCCTGCTCAAGCGCCTGTTGCCGGCACGCATGGCGCCGCAGCTGGACGGCGGCCTGGCCGGCTGGCTGCTGCTGATGGGCGTGGTGGTGCCGGGGCTGGCGCTGCTGTTCGTCGCGCTCTATGCGCTGGGCATCCGCCAGCTGGCCACGCTGGACGCCATCAGCGCCGCGGCGGTGGCGCCGCTGCTGCGCACCGGCTTCGGCCAGGCCTTTGCGGTGCTGCTGCTGCTGGCCGGCATGGTGGCCTGGTGGGCGGTGCTGGCCCAGCGCGGCCGGGCCCTGGCCCAGGCCGAGGCGCGGCGCCAGACCCAGGCCCTGAATGAGCAGGCGGCCGCGCTGCGCGACGAAGTGGCATCCCATCAGCAGACCGACCTGCAGCTGCAGCAGGCCACGGCGCAGGCCGATGCCGCCAACCAGGCCAAGAGCCGCTACATCACCGCCATCAGCCACGAGCTGCGCACGCCGCTCAACGGCATCCTGGGCTATGCGCAATTGCTGGAGGACGACCCGGCGATCCCGGCCCACCGGCGCGATGCGGTGCAGGTCATCCGCCGCGGTGGCGACCATCTGCTCAGCCTGATCGAGGGCACGCTGGACATCGCCCGCATCGAGAGCGGCCGGCTGGCCCTGGAGCCGGGGCCGATGCACTTCGCCGAAGGCATGGCCGAGCTGGTGCGCTTGTTCGAGCCCCAGGCCGCCGCACGCGGCCTGCGCTTCGTGCACGAGGCCAGCGGCACCCTGCCGGAGCTGGTGCGCGCCGACGAGAAGCGGCTGCGCCAGATCCTGATCAACCTGCTGGGCAATGCGGTGAAGTTCACCCGCAGCGGCCAGGTCACGTTCCGCGTGGCCTACAGCCGGGAGATGGCGCGCTTCGAGATCACCGACACCGGACCCGGCATGGACGAGGGCGAGCTGGCGCGCATCTTCGAGCCCTTCGTGCGCGGCACCGCGGCCGGTGGCAATGCCAGCACCGGCACCGGCCTGGGCCTGACCATCGCCCGCATGCTGTGCGGCCTGATGGGCGGCGAGCTGACGGTGACGAGCCAGCCGGGCCAGGGCAGCTGCTTCACCGTGCGCCTGTACCTGCCCGAGTTGCAGGCCCGCGCCAGCCAGCGGCCGCGCGCCTCGGCGCTGCGCCACACCGGCTATGACGGGCCGCGCCGCATCCTGCTGGTGGTCGACAACGAGGAGGCCGACCGCCGCCTGCTCGTCGACCGCCTGGCGCCGCTGGGCTTCACCCTGCTGCAGGCCGAATCGGGCGAAGCGGCGCTGGCCCTGCTGGCGACCACCGCCGTCGACGCCGTCTTCCTCGACCTGGCCATGCCCGGCATCGACGGCTGGACCACGCTGCGCCGGCTGCGGGCCGAGGGTCTGAGCAGCGCGCCGGCGGCCATCGTCTCGGCCAATGCCTTCGACAAGGGGCTGGACAACGACCTGGGCATCACGCCCGCCGACTTTCTGGTCAAGCCCGTGCGCATGGCCGAGCTGCTGGGCTGGCTGGAGCGGCGGCTGGCCATCACCTGGCGCGACGAGGCGGTCGCCCCGGCGCCCGAAGCCGCGGCGGCGCCGGCCCTGGTGCCGCCACCACCCGACGCCCTTCGGGCGCTGGACGACCTGGTGCGCCTGGGCTACCTGCGCGGCATCCAGAAGAAGCTGGATGCGCTGGCCGCTGCGCACCCGGCCAGCAGCGCCTGGCTGGACCGCCTGCGCGCCCTGGCCCGCGGCTTTCAGCTCGACACCATGGCGCAGCTGATCCAGGCCGCGCTGGCCACGGCCGATGCACCATCGGCACCTTCTCCGGACACACCTGCCGATGCCGCCTGATTCCGCCGCCGTCAATCCGCCACCGCTGGCCCATGCTGCCGGCGAGGTGGTGCTGGTCGTCGATGACCTGCCCGACAACCTGGCCCTGCTGCACGACGCGCTGGACGAGGCGGGCTACACCGTGCTGGTGGCCACCGACGGGCCCAGCGCCATCGCCCGCGCCCGCCAGGCGCGCCCGGCCATCGTGCTGCTGGACGCGCTGATGCCCGGCATGGACGGCTTCGAGGTGGCGCGCCGACTGAAGGCCGACCCGCTGACTGCGGCCATTCCCATCGTCTTCATGACCGCGCTGACCGAGACCGAGCATGTGGTCGCGGCCTTCGGCGCCGGTGGTGTCGACTACGTCACCAAGCCGCTGCAGCCGCGCGAGGTGCTGGCGCGCATGGCCGTGCACACGCAGGCCGCCCGGCTGCAGCGCCAGGCCCGCAACGCGCTGGACGCCTTCGGCCACGCCACCCTGGTGGTGCGCGCTGGCGATGGCCGCCTGCTGTGGCAGACCGCCCTGGCGCGCAGCCTGCTGCGCGAGTACTTCGGCAGCGAAGGCAGCGCCGCGCCGGTGCCGCTGATCGACTGGCTGCGCCGCCAGGCCGCGGCGGTGGCCGACGGCGCGCCACCCGAGCCGCTGGTGGTGGCCCGCGGCGGCCGCCGGCTGACCCTGGCCCTGCATGCGATGACCGGCGAGCTGGCCGAGTCCACTGCCGGCGACGGCGGCGATGAGCCGCCCGACCCCGACGATGCCGAATGGCTGATCGTCGGCAGCGAAGCCGACGACGCCGCAGTGCTGGCCTCGCTGATGGCGCAGTTCAAGCTGACGGCGCGCGAGGCCGAGGTGCTGTACTGGGTCGCCAAGGGCAAGACCAACCGCGACGTCGGCGACATCCTGGGCGCCAGCCCCAAGACAGTGACCAAGCACATGGAGCACATCCTGCCCAAGCTGGGCGTGGAGACCCGCACCGCCGCGGCGGCGCTGGTGATCGCCAAGGTGCCGGGGTTCAGTGCGTCGCGGATCTAGTTCAGCGGACGCTCAGGCAAACGCATAGGGACCACCCTTGTCCAGCGCCCGCTGGTAGGCCGGCCGGGCGTGGATGCGGTCGACGAAGGCCAGCATCTTCGGGTGCCGCGCATCCAGGCCGGCGCGTTGCTTCGCCGCCTCCAGCGGAAAGCTCATCATGATGTCGGCGCCGGTCAGGTCGTCGCCGGCCAGCCAGGTGCTGCGGGCCAGTTCGGCCTCGATGAAATCGAACTGGCGGCGCAGGTTGGGCCAGACCAGCATGTCCAGTACCTTGTTGCTGATCGCCCGGGCAATCGGCTTGACGAAGAACGGCATCGGTGCCTTCTGCACCTCGTCGAACACCAGCTTCATCAGCAGCGGCGGCATGGCCGACCCTTCGGCGAAATGCAGCCAGTAGCGGTGGCGCAGGAACTGGGGCGTGCCGGCGGCCGGGCGCAGGCGGCCGTTGCCGTAGGTGTCGAGGATGTACTCGACGATGGCGCCGGTCTCGGCCACGGTGGTGTCGCCGTCGACGATCACCGGGCTCTTGCCCAGCGGGTGCACCTTGAGCAGTTCGGGCGGCGCCAGCATGGTCTTGGCATCGCGCTGGTGGTGGCGGATCTCGTAGGGCACGCCCAGCTCTTCCAGCAGCCACAGCACCCGCTGCGAGCGCGAGTTGTTCAGGTGATGCACCACCAGCATGGTCAGGTCCTTTGGGTGTTGGGAACGGTGTTGGGAACGGTGTTGGGAACGGTGTTGGATTCGGCGTGCCAGGCCAGCACACCGCGTGCCGCGACCAGGCCGCTGGCGAAGCAGGCGGAGAGCAGGTAGCCGCCGGTGGGGGCCTCCCAGTCGAGCATTTCGCCGGCGACCAACACACCGGGCAGGGCGCGCAGCATGGCGCGGCCGTCCAGCGCATCGAAGCGCACGCCGCCGGCGGTGCTGATGGCCTCGGCCACCGGGCGCGGCGCCGTCACGGTCACCGGCCAGGCCTTCAGCCGGCGGGCGAGGCCGGCCGGGTCGTGGGCGACCAGGCGGGTCAGTTCCTCGGCGCTCAGCGTCTCGCGCAGCAGGGCAGCTTTCACACCGTCCAGTCCGGCGTGCTCCTTCAGGTGGTTGGGCAGGCTGCGTGCGCCGCGGCCTTTCGCCAGGGCCGTGGCCAGTTGCTCGACCGACCGGCCGGGCAGCAGGTCGAGTCGCAGCGTGGCGCGGCCGTCGCGGGCGATGGCATCGCGCAGCCGGGCCGATGCGGCATAGACCAGGCTGCCCTCGATGCCGGTGGCGGTGATGACGAACTCGCCTGGCTTGTCGAACGGCGCGCCGCGGCCGTCGTCGAAGGTCAGCCGCACCGACTTCATCGGCGCGCCGGCGAAGCGCTGCGTGAAGTAGGCGCTCCAGCCGACGTCGAAGCCGCAGTTGGCCGGCTGCAGCGGCGCCACGTCGACACAGCGGCCGGCCAGCTGCGGCGCCCAGGCACCGTCGCTGCCCAGCTGCGGCCAGCTGGCGCCGCCCAGGGCCAGGAGCACGGCGTCGGTGTCGATCACCACCTCGCCAGCAGGTGCGGCAAAGCGCAGCCGGGTCGGTGCATCGCCAGGCTGCCAGCCCTGCCAGCGGTGGCGCATGTGCAGGCGCAGGCCGGCGGCGCGCAGCCGGTGCAGCCAGGCGCGCAGCAGCGGCGCGGCCTTCATCTCCGCCGGGAACACGCGGCCCGAGGTGCCGACGAAGGTCTTGATGCCCAGGGCTGCGGCCCAGTCGCGCAGGGCCTGCGGCGGCAGCGCGGCCAGCCACGGCGCCACCGCGTCGGTGCGCTCGCCATAGCGGCTGGTGAATGCGTCCAGCGGCTCGCTGTGCGTCAGGTTCAGCCCGCCCTTGCCGGCCAGCAGGAACTTGCGGCCCACCGAGGGCATGGCGTCGTACAGGTCGACGCTGGCGCCACCGGCCAGCAGGGCCTCGGCCGCCATCAGCCCGGCCGGACCGCCGCCGACGATGGCCACCCGCAGCAGGGTTGGGGCCGCGGGACGGACGGATGGTGTGCTGGGGAGATCGGCGGACATGGCGGCGAGTCTAGGGGGTGGCCGTGCATCGCCTTGCATCCAGTTGGCCCGCCCATGCGTTCCACACCCCATGCCGTCACAATCGAAGACGATGCCTGCCGTTTTCCAGCCACCCAGCCCGCCCGGGCACCTGCTGCGTGGCGGCCTGCTGGCCCTGCTGGTGCTGGGCCTGCTGTTGCAGGCGCAGGCGGGTGTGCTGCGCCAACTGCTGGGGGCCGTGCACTGGCACCGCCCGGCGGCGCTGCAGCTTGCGGTCGACGACAGCTGGCTGGACCGGCTGCAGGCCTGGCGGCGCGGCATGCTGGCCAGCCGTCCGTTGGTCGGCGGACATGGCCCGGCCGCGCTGCACGACGACAGCGACGGCCACCACCAGGCTGCCGGTTGGCCCGCGGCCCACCACCACGACGGCGCTGCCCGCCACCACCATGCGCCGCAGGATGGCAGCGTGGTGACGGCGGAGCGGGGCGGCGGTGATGGCGACCCGCTGTCCGATGGCCAGATCGGCAGCCTGCTGCAGCCACTCGCGCTGGACGCCGGCTGGCGCGCCGGTGTGCCGCTGCAGGCGCCGGCCACCTGGCCCGGCAGCCGCACGCCGCATTGGCAGGACGCTGCCCGCCGCCTGCCCGAGCGCCCGCCGCGCGCCTGAAGCGCTGCACCCGGCTGCCCGATGTCGGCAGCCCGTCCGCCCGGTGGCACGGCCGCACCGGTCGGCTGCAATCGCCTTCTTGCCTGTCGCCCTGGCCGAGCCAGGCGGCTGCATCCCTCGGGAATCACCATGAACCGCACTTCCATCGCCAAGGTGGCGGCCTGCGTGGCCGCTGCCGCGCTGGCGCCGACCGCCCAAGCCCAGCCAACCACCGTCGCCCGGGTGGAGATCACCGGCCGCCACCATGACAACGCCCTCGGCTCGGCCGATGCCGCCTCGCAAGGCGTGATCCGCGCCGAACTGCTGCAGAGCCGCCCCGCGCTGCGCCCTGGCGAGGTGCTGGAGTTCGTGCCCGGCGTCATCGTCACCCAGCACTCGGGCGACGGCAAGGCCAACCAGTACTTCCTGCGCGGCTTCAACCTCGACCATGGCACCGACTTCGCCACCAGCGTCAACGGCCTGCCGGTCAACATGCCCAGCCATGGCCATGGCCAGGGCTACACCGACCTGAACTTCCTGCTGCCCGAGCTGGTCGACCGCATTGCCTACCGCAAGGGGCCGTATTTCGCGCAGAGCGGCGACTTCGCCTCCGCAGGCTCGGCCGACGTGGTCTACCGCACGCGCTTCGACGCGCCCTTCGCCAGCCTGACCCTGGGCCGGAACGGCTTCCGGCGCGGTGTGGCGGGGGGCTCCACCGGCCTGTCCAACGGGCTGACCCTGCTGGGTGCGCTGGAACTGCAGCGCAACGACGGCCCCTGGACCGTGCCCGAGGGCCTGCACAAGACGAATGCGGTGCTGACGCTCAGCAGCGGCACACCGGCCGAGGGCTGGCAGGCCAGCGCGATGCACTACCAGGCGCGCTGGACGGCGACCGACCAGATTCCGCAGCGCCTGGTCGACGCCGGCACGTTCAACGGCCAGCCCTTCGGTCGCTTCGACAGCCTGGATGCGACAACCGGCGGCGAGACCCGGCGCAGCAGCCTGTCGGCGCAATGGCAGCGCCAGGGCGCCAGCGGCACCACCAAGCTGGCCGCGTACCTGATCGACTACCGGCTCGACCTGTTCTCGAACTTCACCTACGCGCTGGAGCGGCCCGCCACAGGTGACCAGTTCGCCCAGCACGATGCGCGCCGGGTGGGGGGCTTCAGCGCCAGCCAGACGCTGGACCACCAGATCGCCGGGCTGCATGCGCGCAGTGAATTCGGCCTGCAGCTGCGCCATGACCGGGTGCGCCTGGGCCTGGACGACACGCAGGCGCGCCGGGTGATCCACACCGTGCGCGCCGACAAGGTGCGCGAGACCCTGCTGGGCGTCTACGGCCAGACCACGCTGGAGCTGGCGCCCTGGCTGCGCGGCATCGTCGGCCTGCGGGCCGACCAGGTGCGCATGCGCGTGGACAGCCTGACCCTGGCGGCCAACTCCGGCCGCAGCAGCGACAGCCAGCTGTCGCCCAAGCTGTCGCTGATCGCCGGGCCCTGGGCGAAGACCGAGTTCTTCGTCAACGCCGGGCGTGGCTTGCACAGCAACGATGCCCGCGGCACGACGGCGCGCATCGATCCGCGCACCGGCGATGCGGTCACGCCGGTGCCCGGGCTGGTGGCCTCACGCGGCTTCGAGCTGGGCCTGCGCAGCGAATGGCTGCCGGGGCTGAACACCTCGCTGGCGCTGTGGACGCTGGACATCGGCTCGGAGCTGGTCTACGTGGGCGACGCCGGCACCACCGAGCCCAGCCGCGCCAGCCGCCGCCGCGGCATCGAGTGGAACAACCGCTGGGCGCCGTTGCCGGGGCTGCTGGTCGATGCCGACCTGGCCTGGACGCATGCGCGCTTTCGCGGTGCCGACCCGGACGCACGGGGCGACCGCATCCCCAACAGCATCGACAAGGTGGCGTCCATCGTGCTGAGCACGCATGACCTGGGCCCCTGGTCGGCCAGCCTGCAGTGGCGCTACCTGGGCAGCGGGCCGCTGGTGGAGGACAACAGCCAGCGCTCGCGCAGCGCGCTGACGACCAACCTGCGCGTCAGCCACCGCTTCAGCCCGAAGACCAGCCTGACGCTGGACGTGTTCAACCTGTTCGACCGCCAGGTCAGCGACATCGCCTACTTCTACGAGAGCCGCCTGCCGACCGAGCCGCTGGGTACGGCGGTGGCGGACCGCCACCTGCACCCGGCCGAGCCGCGCAGCTTGCGCGTGACCCTGGTGCACCAGTTCTGACGGCCCGGGGTGCTGACACGGGTGCGTCATGCCGGCAACCGAGGATGCACGTCGGCGCAGGTTGCCGTCCGCGCTGCCTTGGCCGCCCTGCCGCGGCCGCCCCCGCCCACACATCCAGAAACCGTCCAGGAGGGACTTCCCGTGAACCGCATCCACGCCATCGCCACTGCAGCCGCGCTGCTGCTGGGCGCCTAGGCCGCCTCGGCCCAGCTCAGCCAGTTCAGCAACTTCACCGCGCTGTCGTCCAGCGTGGCCGCGGGGTCGCTGCCCGAGACGGCGCCGTTCCGTCTCAGCAGCCCGCTGTTCTCGCAGCGCAGCGTGGCCGACCGCGCCACGCAGCTGGCGCTGGGCCAGTTCAACAGCGGCAGCTGGGACATGATCGACACCAACCGCACCGGGGCCGATGCCGGGCGCTACCTGTTCACCGTGTTGGAGACGGCGCAGGCCGGCGTGGTGCGCTACGACCGCCAGACCGGCCAGATGGTCACGCTGTGGAACTCGCCCACCGCGGCCCCGGCGCTGAACAGCGCGGTGGCCTTCGACGCCTCGCGCTGGACGCCCTTCGGCACCTACCTGACGGCTGAAGAGTCCTGGGGCAGCCAGCCGCAGCCCGATGGCCGCCTGTTCGAGCTGACCAACCCGGTGAGCGCCGCCGCCGGCGCCGGCACCCTGCTGCACCGCAACGCGGTGGCGCGTGTCTCGCACGAGGGCCTGGCCTTCGACAAGAACAACAACCTGTACTTCATCGACGAGCTCAACGGCGGCTCGATCTACAAGTACAGCTCGGCCACGCCGACCAATGGCGCCACCTACTTCAACGGCGGCGTGAACTCGGTGCTGCGCGTGGGCGACGGCTTCACCGCCAATGCCACCGGCGCGGCCACCTGGGTGGCGTTCACCGACGCTACCGGCACCGGGCTGGCGGGCGCGGTGACCATCACCGACCCGAACGGCGTCGTCAGCGTGGACGGCCGCGCCACCACCAACGTGGCGGCGTTCAAGGGCACGGACTACCAGCGCCCCGAGGACCTGGAGATCCAGACCCTGGCCAACGGCGACCAGGTCCTGTACGTGGCCACCACCACCACGCACGAGGTCTACTCGATCAACCTGGCCACCAACCAGGTGCAGACCTTCCTCAGCCGCGCCACCATCGACACCGCCACCGGCCTGGCCGTGGGCAGCGCGCTGACCAACCCCGACAACCTGGCCATCGATGCCGACGGCAACATCTACGTGATCGAGGACCAGCCGGGCGGCCAGGCCGACATCTGGTTCGCCCGCGACGCCAACCGCGACGGCGTGGCCGAGTCGGTCAGCCGCTGGGCGACGATGTCCACCGTGGGCGCCGAGCCCACCGGCCTGTACTTCGACGTGACCAACCCGAACATCGCCTTCGTCAACGTGCAGCACCCGGACAGCGGCGTCGACCGCCTGATCCAGATCAGCGCCGTGCCCGAGCCGGGCACCTACGCCCTGCTGCTGGGCGGCCTGGTGCTGGTGGGTGGCATCGCCCGCCGCCGCAAGGGCTGAAGCAGCCCGTCAGATCGCCACGCGGTCGCGCACGCCGTCGGCTTCCATGTCGGCGCCGCGGCCGCGGGCGATGATCTCGCCGCGCTCCATCACCAGGTACTGGTCGGCCAGTTCGGCGGCGAAGTCGTAGTACTGCTCGACCAGGATCACGGCCATGCGTTGGCCGTTCAGGCCCTCGTCGGCCAGGCGGCGGATCACGCGGCCGATGTCCTTGATGATGCTGGGCTGGATGCCTTCGGTCGGCTCGTCCAGGATCAGCAGGCGCGGCCCCGCCGCTAGTGCGCGGGCAATCGCCAACTGCTGCTGCTGCCCGCCCGACAGGTCGCCACCGCGCCGGTGCATGAATGATTTCAGGATCGGGAACAGCTCGAACAGCTGCGGCATCAGCGGCGTGCCACCAGGCTTGCTGGCGAGGCCCATGCGCAGGTTGTCCTCCACCGTCAGCCGGCCGAAGATCTCGCGGCCCTGGGGCACGTAGCCGACGCCCTGGCGCACGCGCTGGTCGGGCTTGGCATGGGTGATGTCGTTGCCGTCCAGGGTGATGGTTCCGGTCTTCACCGGCACCACGCCCATCAGGCTCTTCATCAGCGTGGTCTTGCCCACGCCGTTGCGGCCCAGGACCACGGTCACTTCCCCCTGCTTCGCCTCGAAGCCCAGGTTGCGAAGGATGTGGCTGCCACCGTAGTACTGGTTGATGCCGTCGACTTTGAGCATGGTGTTGTTGTCGTTGCAGTGTGATGTGCCGTTGCTTTGCTTTGGGGGACCGAGCACGGCCGAGGACGCCGGGTACCCGGTCCCCTCCATGTCCCCCGTCCTACACGCCGCAAGCGGCGCATAGGACTCCTCCTTCACTTACGGGGACCGGGCACCCGGCGTCCTCGGCCCGGCAGCGCTCTGGCATCTCAGAATCCACGTGCGCTGCGGTGTGGACCGGCAGCGGGTGATGGGCGCCCGGATTCCGCAGGTCAAGGAGGAGTCCTATTCGCCGCCTTGGCGGCGTGTAGGACGGGGGACACGGAGGAATCCGGGCGCCCATCACCCGATGCCTCGCGCAGACCTTGCTGCGCGTCGTTGCAAGGCAGTCGCTCACCGTCCAAGATAAACCTCGACAACCTTCTCGTTGTTCTGCACGTCGCTCAGCAAACCTTCCGCCAGCACGCTGCCTTCATGCAGCACGGTGACTTTCTTGCGGCCCTCGGTCAGCTGGTCGACGAACTTCATGTCGTGTTCCACCACCACCAGGCTGTGCTTGCCTTCGAGCTTGAGGAACAGCTCGGCCGTGCGCTCGGTCTCCTCATCCGTCATGCCGGCCACGGGTTCATCGAGCAGCAGCAGCTTCGGGTCCTGCACCAGCAGCATGCCGATCTCCAGCCATTGCTTCTGGCCGTGGCTCAGCAGGCCGGCAGTGCGCTGCGCGCTGTCCTTCAGGTGGATGGTGCTCAGCGTCTCGCCGATGCGGTCGAGCTGGGCACCCGTCAGGCGCGAGAACAGGCTGGCGCGCACACGCCGGTCGGCCGCCAGTGCCAGCTCCAGGTTCTCGAACACGCTGAGGTCCTCGTAGACCGTGGGCTTCTGGAACTTGCGGCCGATGCCCACCTGGGCGATCTGCGGCTCGGAGAGGCGCAGCAGGTCGATGGTGCTGCCAAAGCTCGCCGTGCCGCTGTCGGGCCGGGTCTTGCCGGTGATGCAGTCCATCATCGTCGTCTTGCCGGCGCCGTTGGGGCCGATGATGCAGCGCAGCTCCCCAACGTTGACCGTGAGCGACAGCTTGTTCAGCGCCCGGAAGCCGTCGAAGCTGACGGTGATGTCGTCCAGGTACAGCGCCACGCCCTGGGTGAAGTCGGGCTCGCCGATGCGGGCGATGCGGCCGTAGCTGGCGCTGCGCCCGCCGCTTTCGGTGGCGCGCTGGGCCTGCTGTTTCGCTTCATATGCGGCGCGACGCTGCGCGCCCTGTTCCATCAGGTCGGGGGTCATGCCTTTTTCTCCGAGGCCTTGCGGAACAGGCCGATGATGCCGTTCGGCAGATACAGGGTGACGGCGATGAACAGCGCGCCCAGGAAGTACAGCCAGAACTCGGGAAAGGCGACGGTGAACCAGCTCTTGGCGCCGTTGACGAAGAAGGCGCCGACGATGGGGCCGATCAGGGTGGCCCGGCCGCCCACTGCCGCCCAGATCGCGATCTCAATGCTGGCCGCCGGGCTCATCTCGCTGGGGTTGATGATGCCGACCTGGGGCACGTACAGCGCGCCGGCGACGGCGCACATCACCGCGCTCAAGGTCCAGATGCTCAGCTTGTAGGCCAGCGGGTTGTAGCCGGTGAACATCACCCGGCTCTCGGCATCGCGGATGGCCTGCAGCACGCGGCCGTACTTGCTGTGCACGATGGCGCGGGCCAGCAGCCAGCAGCCGATGAGCGTGCAGCCGGTGATCACGAACAGCGTGATGCGCATGCCGGGCGTGGCGATGGGCAGGTCGAGGATGCGCTTGAAGTCGGTGAAGCCGTTGTTGCCGCCGAAGCCGGTCTCGTTGCGGAAGAACAGCAGCATCGCGGCGAAGGTCATCGCCTGCGTGATGATGCTGAAGTACACGCCCTTGATGCGCGAGCGGAAGGCGAAGAAGCCGAACACGAAGGCCAGCAGGCCGGGCACCAGGATCACCAGCAGCATCTGCGCGATGAAGCTGTCGCTCAGCGCCCAGGTCCAGGGCAGTTCCTTCCAGTTCAGGAACACCATGAAGTCGGGCAGGGGGCTCTTGTAGTTGCCGTCCAGCCCGATCTGGCGCATCAGGTACATGCCCATGCCGTACCCGCCCAGCGCGAAGAACAGGCCATGGCCCAGGCTCAGGATGCCGGTGTAGCCCCAGATCAGGTCCATCGCCAGCGCGCAGATGGCGTAGCAGAGGATCTTTCCGGTGAGCTGCACCGCGTAGTCGCTGACGTGGAACAGGCTGCCCTTGGGCACCAGCAGGTTAAGCACCGGGAACAGCACGCAGATGACAGCCAGCGCAGCGATGACGCCGGCCCAGCCCTTGGTGCCGAGCAGCAGGCCACGCTTCTGCACCAGGCTGGCGGGCGATGAGAGAACGGCGCTCATGCTTCTGCGCTCCGGCCTTTGATGGCGAAGAGACCTTGCGGACGTTTCTGGATGAACACGACGATGAACACCAGCACCATGATCTTGGCCAGCACCGCGCCGGCCCAGCCTTCGAGCAGCTTGTTCAGGATGCCCAGGCCCAGCGCGGCGTAGACCGTGCCCGCCAGCTGGCCGACGCCGCCCAGCACCACCACCATGAAGCTGTCGACGATGTAGCCCTGGCCCAGGTCGGGGCC
>CALMIF010000334.1 GCA_937864045.1 uncultured Aquabacterium sp.
GAGGACACCGGCTTCCACGTGCGCCGCACGCAGGAGTACGTGCGCACCCTGGCGCAGTGGCTGGCGGCGCAGCCGGCCACCGCGGCGCAGCTGGACGACGGGTGCATCGACCACATGGCCAAGTCGGCGCCGCTGCACGACATCGGCAAGGTGGCCATTCCCGACGGCATCCTGCTCAAGCCCGGCCGGCTGACACCCGACGAGATGACGGTGATGCGCACCCACGCGATGCAGGGCTGGGAGATGCTGCGCCGCGCCGCCGAGCGCATGGGCGACCACGGCAGCCTGTTCCTGCAGTACGGCATGGAGATCGCCCGCCACCACCACGAGCGCTGGGACGGCGCCGGCTACCCCGACGGCCTGGCCGGCGACGCCATCCCGCTGTCGGCGCGGCTGATGGCGGTGGCCGACGTCTACGACGCGCTGATCAGCCGCCGCCCGTACAAGGCGCCGATATCGCATGCCGACGCCTGCGCCCACATCGTCGGCGCCAGCGGCAGCCACTTCGACCCGAAGGTGGTGCAGGCCCTGCTCGCCACCCAGGACGCCCTGCAGGCCATCGCCCGCCAGTGGAACGACGGCAGCCTGCTGGACGAGCGGCCGGCGGAAGACCTGCGCTGATTCAGCCTGCCGCGTCCAGCGGCGCCAGCAGCGCCTGCACGTCGGCCGGCTGCAGGGCCGGGGTGTGGGCTGGATCGGCGGCGGCCGAGCCCAGCACCGCGTCGGCCAGCAGGGCCTTGCGCTGCTGCAGGGCGAGCAGGCGTTCCTCGATGCTGCCGGCGGCCACCAGGCGGTAGACGGTGACCGGCCGCGCCTGGCCGATGCGGTGGGCGCGGGCGCTGGCCTGCTGCTCGACGGCCGGGTTCCACCAGGGGTCGAGGTGGATCACCGTGTCCGCGGCCGTCAGGTTCAGGCCCACGCCGCCGGCCTTCAGGCTGACCAGGAAGACCGGCACGGCGCCAGTCTGGAACCTGGTGACGACCGCCGCGCGCTGGGCGGTGGGCGTGTCGCCGGTCAGCATGGCGTGCGGCAGGCCCAGCGACTGCAGCTCCGTCTGAACCAGGGCCAGCATGCGGGTGAACTGCGAGAACACCAGCACGCGCCGGCCGTCGGCCACCAGGGTGGGCAGGGTGGCCTGCAGCCAGGCCAGCTTGGCGCTGGTGCCCGTGTCGCTGACCGGGCCGATGGCCGCCGTGTCGTCCAGCAGCCGCGGGTCGTCGCAGACCTGGCGCAGCTTCAGCAGCGCGTCGAGGATGGAGACCATCGCGCCGCTGAAGTCGCGCCCGTCCAGCACCTGGCGCACGCGCTCGTCGGCGGCCAGGCGCAGGCTTTCGTACAGCACGCGCTGCGCGCCCTGCAGCGGCACGCGGTGCACGGCCACGGTCAGCGGCGGCAGCTCGGTGGCCACCTGGGCCTTGAGCCGGCGCAGGATGAAGGGCGCCACACGCTGGGCCAGCAGGCGGGCGCGGGCGGTTTCGCCGTTCTTCTCGATGGGCGTGCGCCAGTCGCGCTGGAAGCTGCGCGCGTCGCCCAAGTAGCCCGGCAGCAGGAAGTGGAACTGCGCCCACAGCTCGCCCAGGTGGTTCTCCAGCGGCGTGCCGGTCAGGCACAGGCGGTGGCGGGCGTTCAGGCGGCGCGCCGCGGTGGCCGTGCGGCTGCCGGCGTTCTTCACCATCTGCGCCTCGTCCAGCACCACCAGGTGCCAGGGCTGGCGCTGCAGGGCCATCGCGTCGCGCCACAGCAGGGGGTAGCTGGTCAGCACGACGTCGAAGTCATTCACGCGGGCGATGCGCTTCGCGCGGTCGCGGCCGTCCAGCGTCAGCAGACGCAGGCCCGGTGCCACGCGCGCGGCCTCGGCCTGCCAGTTGAACAGCAGGCTGGCCGGCGCCACGACCAGGGCGGGCCGGTCCGCCAGCCGACCGGCCTGCTGCTCGACCAGCAGGTGCGCCAGCGTCTGCGCCGTCTTGCCCAGGCCCATGTCGTCGGCCAGGATGCCGGCCGCGCCCAGGCGGCGCAGGCGCTGCAGCCAGGCCAGGCCGTCGCGCTGGTAGGGCCGCAGCGAGATGCCCAGTCCGGGCGGGTCGGGCACGGCCTCGGGCGCGGCGTCGATGCCCTGGTCGGCCAGCCAGGCCAGGGCGGCGTCGCCCTGGATCGCCCAGTCACGCCGGGCACTGGGGTGGCTGGCCATCGCGTCCTTCAGCCCGGCGCGCAGCAGGGCCAGGCGCTGCGCCTCCCAGCTCGACAGCACCAGCGGCGCGTCCGTCCGGCGGCGCGGGCGCGTCAGCAGGTCCAGCATGCTGCGCACCACGGCCTTCAGCGGCGCGGCCTCGGCCTCGATCACCCGGCCGCCCGGGGCGGTCAGGCGGATCACCGCGTCGTCGGCGATGGCCGCCAGCGCGTCGGCGTCGGTCCAGCGCCGGTCGTGCTTGATCAGGCGCGACAGCAGCGGCACCAGGTCCAGCGTCTCCAGGCCGTCGGCGGTGGCCACGTGCACGCCCAGGCTCAGCATCCAGCTGCCCATGCCGTGGGGCTGGCGCAGCGGCTCGACGCGGAGTTGCCACCCCGCCACCGGCAGCGCCGCATGGGCGAAGCCGGGGCGCTGGTCGACGGCCCAGCCCTCGGCGCGCAGCGCAGGCAGCACGTCGGCCCAGAAGCCAGCGAAGTCGGCCTCGCGCACCAGGGTGAACAGGCGGGCGCTGGTGGGCAGGCCAGGTTCACCCCGCCACTGCAGGGCGTCGACCGGCAGCGGCTGCAGCCCGGCCGCCTGCAGCCGCGCCAGCGCCGCGCTGGTGGTGGCGGGCGTGGGCCGCGCCCCATCGGGCCGCCAACCCAGCCAGGCCACGCTGACCTGTGGCCCGCGGGCGCCGAACAGCGGCGTGCGCGCCGGTGCGATCACCGGGCCGCAGGGCCGCAGGCCCAGCAGGCCGTCGCCGCGGTCCAGCGTCTGCAGGTGCAGGCAGGGCTGGGCGGGGGCGGGTGGCGCGGGCATCGCGAGGATTGTCGTTGCCGGGCCTTCGGGTATGGTGCGCGCGCCGCTTCGTCCGTCCATCCTCGTCCGTCCAGTCCCGCCCGTTCACCGCTGTCCGCCATGGCCGCCCGACCGCCCGAACTGACGCCCGACCCGACCCCGGCGCCCAGCGGCCCGGCGGTGGTCTTCCTGTTCACCGACATCGCCGGCAGCACGCGGCTGTGGGAGCAGCAGCCCGCCGCGATGGCCGACGCGCTGGCCCGCCACGACGCATTGGCGCGCGACGTGGTGGCGGCGAGCCGCGGCCGCCTGGTCAAGGCCACCGGCGATGGCATCCACGCAGCATTCGGCACCGCTGCCGACGCACTGGACGCGATGCTCGCACTGCAGCGCGGCCTGGCCGCTGCGGCGGCCGCCGGTCGCCTGCCGCTGGCCGTGCGCTGCGGCCTGCATGCCGGGCCCGGCGAGGCCCGCGACGGCGACTTCTTCGGCCCCGAGGTCAACCGTGCCGCCCGCATCATGGCCGCGGCGCATGGCGGGCAGATGCTGGTGTCCGACGCGGTGGCGCAGGCGCTGGACGGTGTGCTGCCTGCAGGCGTCGGCCTGCGCGACCTGGGCCGCGCCCGGTTGAAGGACCTGGCGCGGCCCGAGCGGCTGTGGCAGGTGGTGGCGCCGCCGTTGGCGGTGGACTTTCCACCGCTGCGCGGCCTGCAGGCCACGCCGCACAACCTGCCGCAGGCGCTGAACCGCTTCATCGGCCGCGAGGCGGTGCTGCCCGCCCTGCGCAGCCAGCTGGCCACGCACCGGCTGGTGACGCTGCTGGGCACCGGCGGCATCGGCAAGAGCCGGCTGGCGGCGCAACTCGCGGCCGAGTGGGTGGCGGGCGACGGACCCGCCGACGCGGCGGGCGGCGGCGTCGACGGCGTGTGGCTGGTCGAGCTGGCGCCGGTGGACGACCCGCAGCGCCTGCCGCTGGCCGTGGCCTCGGTGCTGGGCGTCAAGGAGGAGCCGGGCCGGCCGCTGGACGAGGCGCTGCGCCAGCATGTGGCCAGCCGCCGCCTGCTGCTGGTGCTGGACAACTGCGAGCACCTGCTGGCCGCCGCCGCCGCGCTGGCCAAGGCCCTGCTGCAGGCCGCCGCCGGCCTGACGGTGCTGGCCACCAGCCGCGAGCCGCTGCGCATTGCCGGCGAATCGGCCTGGCCGGTGCCGCCGCTGGGCCTGCCGGATGGCCCGGCCACGCTGCCGTCGCCCGACGACCTGCTGCAGCATGGCGCCGTGCGGCTGTTCGTCGACCGCGCCCGCAGCGCGCAGCCGGCCTTCACGCTGACCGAGGCCAACGCGGCGGCGGTGCTGGCCATCTGCCGGCGGCTGGACGGCATTCCGCTGGCGCTGGAACTGGCCGCCGCCCGGCTGCGGGCCCTGCCGGTGCAGGCCCTGGCCGACCGGCTGCGCGACAGCTTCGCCCTGCTGACCACCCGCGACACCACCGTGGCGCCGCGCCAGCGCACGCTGCAGACGCTGATCGACTGGAGCCACGACCTGCTGGCCGAGGACGAGCGGGTGCTGTACCGCCGGCTCAGCGTGTTCGCCGGCGGCTGGACGCTGGATGCGGCCGAGCGGGTGTGCGCCGACGACCGCCTGGACGCGGCCGGAGTGCCCGACCTGCTGGCAGCGCTGGCCGAGAAGTCCCTGGTCGGCGTGCTGGCCGACGACGGCGATGCGCTGCGCTACCGGCTGCTGGAGACCGTGCGCCAGCATGCGGCGGCGTTGCTGGCGCGCGACGGCGCCGAGGCGGACGCGCTGCGCCGCCGCCATGCCCGGGCCCAGCTGGCGCTGGCCGAGGCGGCCCAGCAGCAGCTGGGCGGTGCCGACAAGGCCGCCGCGCTGGCCCGGCTCGACGGCGAGCGCGACAATCTGCTGGCGGCGCTGGCCTGGTGCGCCCGCGACCAGGACGGGCCCGGCGCCCGCAGCGCCGCCGAGTGCGGCCTGCGCCTGGGCTTCGCGCTGCGGCCGTACTGGCTCAACCGCGGCCTGCTCAGCCTGGGCCTGGACACCACGCTGGCGCTGCTGGCGCACCCGGCCGCCCAGGCGCGCGACGGCCTGCGCGCGCGCGGCCTGTTCAACGCCGGCCAGCTGCATGCCTTCATGGGCCGCCATGCCGAGTCCATGCCCTTGCTGCTGGAATGCCTGGCCATCGCCCGCGAGACCGGCGACGCGGCGCGCGAGGCGGCCGTGCTGCAGCCGCTGTGCATGGCCGCCAGCGGGCTGGGCGACCTGGTGGCCGCACGCCGCCACGCCGAGCAGGCGGTGGCGGCGGCGCGCCGGCTGGACAACCCGCGCCAGCTGGCCGGTGCCCTCAGCGGCCTGGGGCAGCTCGACCGGCTGGAAGGCCGTCTGGCGCAGGCCCGGGCCACCTGCGAAGAGTTCCTGGCGCTGTCCACCGCGCTGCAGGACCAGGAGTACATCGCCGCCGGCCTGCTGAACCTGGCCATGGTGGCCCTGGGCATGCAGCGCCTGGACGATGCGCGACATCTGCTGCTGCAGGTGGTGGACATCGCCGACGCGATCGGCTCGCGGCCGGCGGCGCTGTGTGTGGTCGACGTCTCTGCCGCGCTGGCCGCAGCCCGTGGCGAGCACGCGCTGGCGGCGCGTTGGTACGGGCTGGCGCAGACCCACTACCAGCGCGCCAGCCTGCACCGCGATGCCGCCGACGATGCCTTCATCGCCGCCGCCATCGCCCCGGTGCGCGCCGCGCTCGCCGGCGGCTTCGACACGCTGGCCGACCAGGGCCGGGACCAGGGTTTCGAGGCAAGCTGGGGCCGGCTGCTGCAGTGGCTGGCCGCGCCTCAGTCGTTCATCACGGTCGGATCCAGCGGCTTGAGCGGCCGGCCGTCCTCGTCGACGTTGATGCCGTAGCGGTAGACCCCCGGCCTGGTGTGCCGGTTGATGCAGCTGAACTCGGTGTTGTCGCGGCTGCGCTGGCATTCGACGATCTCGCCGTCGGCCGCGCGCTCGAAGACCACGCCGTTGGGCGGGAAGCTCAGCTTGCCGCCGTCGCCGCCGCGCAGGCGCCAGGTGATGCGCACGTTGACCTGGTCCTTGCCGAAGCGCAGCGTCTCCTGGTCGACCGCGATCGTGCCCTTGGTGACGATGACCAGCGGCGCGGCCGGGTCGCCGCCGCCACCGCCCCGGGGCGGCTGGTGGTGGTGGTGGTGGTGCATGCCGCAGCCGCCCAGCAAGGCGGTGGCGAGGGCGGTGCTGAGCAGGGCGGCAAGCCGCAGGCGTCGGGTCATGGCGGGGGGGTCCTCTGGTGGCGGGGCCGGCCGGCCCCTGGCGCGGTTATACCGGGCGCCAGGGCCGGCCGGCCCGCGCCGCCCCTAGTTCCGCGGCGCCGCGGGGCGGGCCAAAAATCATCGCTTCCGACGACAGCCGCGGCGGCGGGCGCGGCGAACAATCGGTGGTCCATCCCCGCACCCACCACTGACGCATCCCCAGGAGCACCCCATGGCAGAAGCCTTCATCGTCGCCGCCGCCCGCACTGCCGGTGGCCGCAAAAACGGCAAGCTCTCCGGCTGGCACCCGGCCGACCTGGCCGCCCAGGTGATCAACGACCTGATCCGCCGCACCGGCGCCGACCCGGCCCTGGTCGAGGACGTGATCATGGGCTGCGTGGGCCAGGCCGGCGAGCAGGCGGTGAACATCGGCCGCAACGCGGTGATGGCCAGCTGCCTGCCCGAGTCGGTGCCCGCCACCTCGGTCGACCGCCAATGCGGCTCGTCGCAGCAGGCGCTGCACTTCGCCGCCCAGGCGGTGATGGCCGGCAGCATGGACATCGTCATCGCCGCCGGCGTCGAGAGCATGACCCGCGTGCCGATGGGTCTGGCCGCGTCGCTGCCGGCCAAGAACGGCTTCGGCACCTACATGAGCCCCGAGCTGCAGAAGCGCTACCCCGGCGTGCAGTTCAGCCAGTTCAGCGGCGCCGAGATGATCGCCAAGAAGTACGGCATGCAGCGCGCCGAACTCGATGCCTTCGCGCTCGAAAGCCACAAGCGTGCCGCTGCCGCCACCAAGGCCGGTGCGTTCAACCAGGAAATCGTGCCGGTGAAGGTGCGCATGAACGACGGCACCGAGACCGGCGAGATGCACACCGCCGACGAAGGCATCCGCTACGACGCCTCGCTCGAAGGCATGGCCGGCGTCAAGCTGATCCAGGAAGGCGGCGTCTGCACGGCGGCCAGCGCCAGCCAGATCTGCGACGGCGCGGCCGGCCTGCTGGTCGTCAACGAGCGCGGCCTGAAGACCCTGGGCGTCAAGCCCCTGGCCCGGGTGCACCACATGACCGTGATCGGCGGCGACCCGGTGGTGATGCTGGAGACGCCCGTGCCCGCCACCCAGCATGCGCTGAAGAAGGCCGGCATGAAGATCGAGGACATCGACCTGTACGAGGTCAACGAGGCCTTCGCCCCGGTGCCGATGGCCTGGCTGAAGGTGCTGGGCGCCGACCATGCGCGGCTGAACGTCAACGGCGGCGCCATCGCCCTGGGCCACCCGCTGGGCGGCAGCGGCGCCAAGCTGATGACCACCCTGGTGCACGCCCTGCACGCCCGCGGCAAGCGCTACGGCCTGCAGACCATGTGCGAAGGCGGCGGCCTGGCCAACGTCACCGTCATCGAACGGCTTTGAGCCCGCACGAAGGCCTGGCCGCCGGCCTGGCGACGCTGCTCGACGCGCCGGTCAGCGGCCTGAGCCGCCTGTCCGGCGGTGCCAGCCAGGAGACCTGGGCCTTCGACACCATGCGCGACGGCGCCGTCACCCCGCTGATCCTGCGTCGCGCGCCGCCCGGCGCCGAACTGCGCGGCAACGGCAACCCGGGCCTGGCGGCAGAGGCCGACCTGATCCGCCGCGTCGGCGCCGCCGGCGTGCCGGTGCCGGCGGTGGTGGCCGTGCTGCAGCCCGGCGACGGCCTGGGCGAAGGCTTCGTGATGGCGCGGCTGCAGGGCGAGACCCTGGGCCGGCGCATCGCCGCCGCGCACCGGCCGGCGCTGGCCTGGCAGGTGGGCGCCGCGCTGGCGCGCATCCATGCCGTCGACATGGCCGGTGCGCCCGAACTGCGTTGCAGCCAGCCGCTGGCCGAGGTGGCCCACCAGGCCGACTGGCATGCCCGCCACGGCATGGTGCGCCCGGTGTTCCAGCTGGCGCTGCGCTGGCTGGCCGACCATGCGCCGGCCGACGTGGCGCGGCCGGCCCTGGTGCACGGGGATTTCCGCAACGGCAACCTGATGGTCGACCTCCAGGCCGAGGGCGGTGCGCTCGTCGGCGTGCTCGACTGGGAGCTGGCCTACCTGGGCGACCCGATGGCCGACCTGGGCTGGCTGGGCGTCAACAGCTGGCGCTACGGCCGCCACCAGCGGCCGGTGGGCGGCTTCGGCCACTGGGCGCAGCTGTTCGACGGCTACCGCAGCGCCGGCGGCACGGTCGACGAGGCGCGCGTGCGCTGGTGGCAGGTGCTGGGCAGCCTGCGCTGGGGCGTGATCTGCGAAAGCATGGGCCACGCCTGGTTGAGCGGCGCCGAGCCGGTGATGGAGAAGGCCGCCATCGGCCGCCGGGCGTCGGAAGCCGAGATCGACCTGCTGGAGCTGCTGCTTCCCCTTGCACCCGCCCACTGACATGCAAGACCTGCCCAACCCCGAGCAACTGCTGGCCGCGGTGGCGCGCTTCCTGCGCGACGAGGCCGGCCCCGCGCTGGCCCGCCACGGCGACAACGCGCTGGCCTACCAGGCGCGCGTGGCGGCCAACATGGTCGACACCGTGGCCCGCCAGACGGTGCAGGCGCCCGCCGCCGACGCGGCCGAGCTGCGCCGCCTGCAGGTGCTGCTGGGCCTGCCTGGCGAGGCCGACCTGGCCACCCTGAACCGCCGCCTGGCCGATCGCATTGCCGACGGCACGCTCACCAGCGACCAGCCCGGCCTGGCCGCGCACCTGTGGGCCACCACGCTGGCCAAGCTCGCGGTCGACCAGCCGGCCTACGACACCTTCGTCCGCCACCAACCGGCCGCCGCGCCGAACCCGCCATGACCGACCGCACCGACGCGCAGCTGCAGTTCACCCGCGACGGCGACATCGCCATCCTGACGCTGGACAACCCGGCGCGGCTGAACCCGATCAGCCACACGCTGCAGAACAGCCTGGTGCAGGCGCTGGCCGACGTGGCGGCCGACACCACGATCCGCGCCCTGGTGCTGACCGGCGCCGGCCGCGCCTTCTGCTCCGGTGCGGACCTGGCCAGCGGCATCTCCACGCCCGACCCGCAGGGCCGCACGCCCGGCAACCGCGCGGCCGACACCATGCACGCGCTGACCAACAAGATGGTGCTGGACCTGCGGGCACTGCCGATGCCGGTGGTCTGCGCCATCAACGGCGTGGCGGCGGGTGGCGGCCTGGGCCTGGCCCTGGCCGGCGACGTGGTGCTGGCCGCACGGTCGGCCTACTTCTTCCTGCCCTTCATGGCCAAGCTGGGCATCGTGCCCGACGTCGGCAGCACCTGGTTCTACCAGCGCCTGCTGGGCGGCGGACGCGCCGCCGCGCTGACCCTGCTGGGCGACCGCCTGCCGGCCGAGAAGGCCGCCGCCTGGGGCCTGGTGTGGGACTGCGTGGACGACGCCGACCTGATGCCGCAAGCCCTGGCCACCGCCCGCAAGCTGGCCACGCTGCCCGCTCACGCCGCCCTGGAGACGCGCCGCGCCTACGACGCCGCGGCCACCAACAGCCTGGCCGACCAGCTGGCCTACGAGGCCGAACGCCAGCGTGTGCTGATCGACCGCCCCGAGTTTGCCGAGGGCGTGGCCGCCTTCCTTGCCAAGCGCCCACCGAACTTCGCGCCGCGGGGCTGAGCCCGGACACAAAGCCTCCTGAGGAGGCTTTGTGCCTGGCGAAGCGGCCGAGCGCTGCGAGGCCGTGGGCGTGCCCGGACACAAAGCCTCCTGAGGAGGCTTTGTGCCTGGCGAAGCGGCCGAGCGCTGCGAGGCCGTGGGCGAGCCCGGACACAAAGCCTCCTGAGGAGGCTTTGTGCCTGGGCGTTGCGGCCGAGCGCTGCGAGGCCGCGGGCGATCAACGCCCGCCCAGCCAGCGCGGCAACCAGCTCGGCGCGGCCAGGGCG
>CALMIF010000335.1 GCA_937864045.1 uncultured Aquabacterium sp.
CATCGCTGGTTGGCATGCGTGCCGCCACCGCATTCCGTGGTGGCGACCACCTCAGGGAACAGAACATGAACATCAAATTCGCCGTCGCCGCACTGGCCCTGGCCGCCACCGCATCGGTGCAGGCTGCCGACTGGTACGTGGGTGGTGCCCTGGGCCGTTCGGACTACAAGGTCGACTTCAGCGGGGCCACCACCTTCGACAAGACCGGCACCGGCTACAAGCTGTTCGTCGGCGCGCGCCTGTCGCCCAACTTCGCCGTCGAAGGCGGCTTCGCCGGTCTGGGCAAGGCCACGGCCAGCGACGCGACCAGCTTGGCCAAGGTCGAGTTGAGCGCGGTGCCCTAAGTCGACGCCGTCGGCATCCTGCCGCTGCATGCGCAGTAGGACCTGCTGGGCCGCATCGGCCTGACCAGTTCCAAGCTCAAGCTCAGTGCCGTCGACAACGGCGTGGCCGGCAGCGCCAGCGACCGCACCATCCAGGCGCACTTCGGCTTCGGCGCGCAGTACAACATCAGCAAGACCCTGGCCGAGCGCGCCGAGTGGGAACGCTTCCGCGGCAAGTACAGCGAGAACGGTGTCAGCGACTCGGGCAACGTCCATCTGCTGTCGGTGGGTGTCAGCATCGGTTTCTGACCGTGCCGACGCCCCGGCATGACGAGCCCGCGCCTGCGGGCTCTTTTCATTGGGCGCGTCGCCCAGCAGCTTTACCCGCCCGTATCAGGACCAACCCGGAGGGACATGGTCCGCATGCGACAATTTTCAGCTTCTGCCGTGCCGTGGCCGGCGCCTTCCGACCGCCCCATCCCTTGCGCCCTGACCCGCTGATCGAGATCGACCACGTCACGTTTGGCTACGACAGCAGTCGCACCATCCTGAACGACGTCAGCCTGCGCTTCGGGCGCGGCCAGGTCACGGCCGTGCTGGGCGGCTCGGGCTGCGGCAAGACCACGCTGCTGCGCCTGATCGGCGGCGTGCATGCGGCCAACAGCGGCCGCGTGGTGTTCGACGGCGAGGTGATCGACACCCGCGACCGGGCGCAGCTCTACCGCATCCGCCGCCGCCTGGGCATGCTGTTCCAGTTCGGCGCGCTGTTCACCGACTTGTCGGTCTTCGACAACGTGGCCTTCCCGCTGCGCGAGATGACGGATCTTCCCGAGCCGCTGGTCCGCGACATCGTGCTGATGAAGCTCAACGCCGTGGGCCTGCGCGGTGCGGCGAATCTCAAGATCGCCGAAGTCTCCGGCGGCATGGCGCGGCGCATCGCGCTGGCCCGGGCGATCGCGCTCGACCCAGAGCTGATCATGTACGACGAGCCCTTCGCCGGGCTGGACCTGATCAGCATGGGCGTGGCCGCCAAGCTGATCCGCACCCTCAACGACGTGACCGGCGCCACCTCCCTGGTCATCAGTCACGACGTGCCCGAGTGCATGGCGATCGCCGACTGGGTGGTGCTGATGGCCACCGGCGGGCGCATCGTGGCCCAGGGCACGCCGGCCGAGCTGATGGCCAGCACCGACCCCGAGGTGCGCCAGTTCGTGCGTGGCGAGCCCGACGGGCCGGTCAAGTTCCACTACCCGGCGCGGTCCATGGCTGACGATTTCGGACCTGGAGCACCGTGATGGGCTTCGTGCAATCCATCGGCGCCCGGGTGCTGGCCGCGCTGCACGGCCTGGGGCATGCGGCGCTGTTCTTCGTCGGCCTGGTCGGCGTGCTGCCGCAGGCACTGCGCCGCTTCGGGCTGGTCATCACCCAGGTCTATGCCATCGGCAACCGCTCGCTGGTGATCATCCTGGCCTCGGGCCTGGCGGTGGGCTTCGTGCTGGCGCTGCAGATGTACTACGCTCTGGTCACCTACGGCGCGGCCGAGTCGCTGGGCCTGGTGGTCAACCTGAGCCTGGTGCGCGAGCTGGGGCCGGTGGTCACCGCGCTGCTGTTCGCCGGGCGGGCGGGCACCTCGCTCACCGCCGAGATCGGCCTGATGAAGGCCGGCGAGCAGATCGCCGCGATGGAGCTCATGGCCATCGACCCGCGTGCCCGCGTGCTGGCGCCGCGCTTCATCGCCGGCGCCATCAGCATGCCCCTGCTGGCGATCCTGTTTTCGGCCATCGGCATCCTCGGTGCCTGGGTGGTGGCGGTGGGGCTGATCGGCATCGACGCGGGCAACTTCTGGTCGATCCAGCAGAACAAGGTCGACATCTGGCGCGACGTGGGCAACGGCGTGGTCAAGAGCGCCGTGTTCGGCCTGATCTGCACCTTCGTCGCGCTGTACCAGGGCTACGAGACCCAGGCCACGCCCGAGGGTGTGGCCTATGCGACCACGCGCACGGTGGTGATCTCGTCGCTGGCGGTGCTGGCGATGGACTTCATCCTCACCGCGCTGATGTTCTCGACACCTTGAATCTGGCAAGCTGCGCTGCACACTGGAACATGACATGAACAAGAAGGGCATCGAGACGGCAGTCGGTCTGTTCGTGCTGCTGGGGCTGGCGGCGCTGCTGTTCGTCGCGCTGAAGGCGGCCAACCTGACCAGCTTCGGCCGCGCCGACACCTACACCGTCACCGCCCGCTTCGACAACATCGGCGGACTGAAGGCGCGTGCGCCGGTGCGTGCGGCCGGCGTGGTCATCGGCCGCATCACCGGCATCAGCCTGGATGCGAAGACCTACCAGGGCGTGGTGACGATGGAGATCGAGCGCAACTACCTGTTCCCCAAGGACAGCTCGGCCAAGATCCTGACCGCCGGCCTGCTGGGCGACCAGTACGTGGGCATCGAGGCCGGTGGCGAGGTCGACAACCTGGCGGCGGGTGCGGTGATCAAGCAGACGCAGTCGGCGGTGGTGCTGGAGAACCTGATCGGCCAGTTCCTGTTCAACAAGGCCGCCGATGCCGGCGGCGGTGCGGGCGGGCCCAGGCCATGAGCCGCCGCCTGCTGCTTGCCGGCGCGCTGGGTCTGACCCTGGGCCTGACCGGCTGCGCGACCACCCCGCCCGGCGACGTCGCCCGCGGCGACCCCTGGGAGCGGATGAACCGCCAGACCTTCGCCTTCAACGAAGCGGTCGACGCCGCTGCCATCAAGCCGGCGGCCCAGCTCTACCGGGCCCTGGTGCCGGGCCTGGTGCGGCAGGGCGTGGGCAATGTCTTCGGCAACATCGGCGACGCCTGGACCACGGTCAACCTGTTCCTGCAGGCCAAGCCGGCGGCCGGTCTGAACATGGGCATGCGCACCCTGGTCAACAGCCTGCTCGGCGTGGGCGGGGTGTTCGACGTGGCCGAGGAGGCCGGGCTCGACCGCTTCACCAGCGAAGACCTGGGCCAGACCTTCGGCTTCTGGGGCATCCAGAGCGGGCCCTACCTGGTGCTGCCGCTGCTGGGGCCGTCGACGCTGCGCGACACCGCGGCCCGGGCGCTGGAAGTCAATGACTCGCCGGTGGGCCGCGTCTGGCACGAGCCGCGCGACCGCAACCCGGCCCAGGCGCTGCAGCTGCTCGACACCCGGGCCAACCTGCTGGGCGCCAGCCGGGTGTTCGACGAGGTGGCCCTGGACAAGTACGTGCTGATGCGCGACGCCTTCCTGTCGCGCCGGCGCAGCCTCATCTACGACGGCGAGCCGCCCGAGGACGGCGCGAACTCGCCGTTGCCGTTCAAGAAGGCGCTGGGGCCGGCACGCTGAAGGGCAGCCGGGCCAACCGGTGGCGCCCCTGCCGCGTTGAGGAGTGCGGCAGCCCTGGAGGCTGCCATCGAAAGGACAAGCTGATGCAACGACGTACCTGGCTGGCCGCGCTGGCCGCCACCACCCTGCTGGCCGCCAGCCCGCTGCTGCGCGCCGAGGCCCTCGCGGCCGACGCCTTCGTCAAGCAGGTCTCGGCCGACGTGATTGACGCGGTCAAGGCCGACAAGGCGATCCAGGCCGGCGACGTGGGCAAGATCCGCGCCCTGGTCGACGCCAAGGTGATGCCGCA
>CALMIF010000336.1 GCA_937864045.1 uncultured Aquabacterium sp.
GGTCGGCGGCCATGCCGGCGCAGTCGCCGACGTTGTCGCCCACGTTGTCGGCGATCACCGCCGGGTTGCGCGGGTCGTCCTCGGGGATGCCGGCCTCGACCTTGCCCACCAGGTCGGCGCCCACGTCGGCGCCCTTGGTGAAGATGCCGCCGCCCAGGCGCGCGAAGATCGAGATCAGGCTGGAGCCGAAGGCCAGGCCCAGCAGGGGCTTGA
This sequence comes from uncultured Aquabacterium sp., assembly GCA_937864045.1. GTDB lineage: Bacteria > Pseudomonadota > Gammaproteobacteria > Burkholderiales > Burkholderiaceae_C > Pseudaquabacterium. The sequence continues at coordinate 214 of CALMIF010000336.1, forward strand.
GCGTCGCCGAGTCGGCGGTGCCGCCCTTGGTCAGGACCATGAAGAACAGGCCCACGCCCAGCAGGCCCAGGCCCACCACCAGCATGCCGGTGATGGCGCCGCCCTTGAAGGCGACGTCCAGCGCCGGGCCGATGCCCTTGGTGGCCGCCTGCGTGGTGCGCACGTTGGCGCGCACCGACACGTTCATGCCGATGAAGCCGCAGGCGCCGGACAGCACGGCGCCGATGACGAAGCCCACCGCGGTGGTGCTGCCCAGGAAGAAGAAGATCAGCACGGCCAGCACCACGCCGACGATGCCGATGGTCTTGTACTGACGCGCCAGGTACGCGGCCGCCCCCTGCTGGATGGCGCCCGCGATTTCCTGCATGCGGGCGTTGCCCGCGTCCTGCGACAAGATCCAGCTGCGCTGGACGAACCCGTAAACCACGGCAGCGATGCCGCAGGCCAGCGCGATGTAGAGCGCCATGTTGGTCGAAATCAAGAGATCTCCTTCCTCGGTCAAGCCCTGTGAACGAACGCGCCCGGTGGGTGTTGTCGCCGGCTGCCCTGTGTGCAGGAGCTGGCACGGGTCGCCGTGGCAATGTAAGCGCGCATCGCGGGGGCGACGACGGTGTTTTCCACCGGTGTCCCCCGGGCGACGCGTGTCAAGCGGGACAGCGCAACGTCAGGGCTTGGCAAGAAGGGCTTCGTAGAATGCGGGTCAACCCTTGTTTCCTGCCCTCCATTCACCCGAGCCCTCCATGAGCCTGCACAACGTGACCCCCGGCGCCAAGGCGCCCCAGGAATTCAACGTGATCATCGAGATCCCGATGAACGCCGACCCGATCAAGTACGAGGTCGACCACGAGTCCGGCGCGCTGTTCGTCGACCGCTTCATGAGCACCGCGATGCACTACCCGTGCAACTACGGCTACATCCCGAACACGCTGTCCGGTGACGGCGATCCGGTGGACGTGCTGGTGATCACGCCGGTGCCGCTGATCCCCGGCGTGGTCGTGACCTGCCGCGCCCTGGGCATGATGCAGATGGAAGACGAGGCCGGCGCCGACAACAAGCTGCTGGCCGTGCCCATCGACAAGGTGCTGTCGATCTACAGCCAGTGGAAGAAGCCCGAGGACCTGAACCCGCTGCGGCTGAAGACCATCCAGCACTTCTTCGAGCACTACAAGGACCTGGAGCCCGGCAAGTGGGTCAAGGTGACCGGCTGGACCGGCCCCGAAGGCGCGCACAAGGAAATCACCGACGGCATCGCCAACTACGACGCCGAGCACAAGAAGGCCTGAGTGAGCGGGGCGCCTGGCGCCCCGCGATGCGCCGCACGCCCCTCCTCCCGGCGGGGCGTCGTCGTTTCAGGGGTTCAAAGTGCCTTCGAGACCAGCTTGAAGTCCGGGTCCTCCGGGAAGGCCTGCACGGTGTAGCCCAGGCCGGTCATCAGCCGCAGCATGTTGGGGTTGTTGGCCAGCACCAGGCCGTCGATCTCGGCCAGGCCCTTGGCGCGGGCGAACTCCATGATCGACAGCATCAGCCGCGATCCCAGGCCCTGGCCCTTGAAGTCGTCGCTGACGACCAGGCTGAACTCGCAGCTGGTCTGGTCGGGGTTGGTGATGTAGCGCGACACGCCGATGATCTGCTCGGTCTCGGTGAAGGCGCCGTCGTCGCCCGCGGTGCGGGTGCGGTGCACGGCCACCAGGGCCATCTCGCGGTCGTAGTCGATCAGCGTGTAGCGCGCCAGCATGCGCGGCGGCAGCTCGGGCATGGCGCTGGCGAAGCGGAAGTAGCGGCTCTCCTGCGACAGCCCGCGCACGAAGGTCTGCAGCATGTCGGCGTCGTCCGGCTGGATCGGGCGGATGGTGTAGAGCCCGCCGCCCTTCATCGGCCACTCGCGCTCGTAGGCACTGGGGTAGGGCAGGATCGCCAGGTGGTTGTAGTCGCCGCTGCCGTGGTGGGTGGGCGGCGCATGCTCGATCACCACCCGCGCATCCACCGCCACCGCGCCGGTTTCGTCGACGATGATGGGGTTGATGTCCATCTCGCGCAGCTGGGGCAGCTCGCAGACCATCTCGGACACCCGCAGCAGGATCTGCTCGACCACCTCCATGTCGGCCGCCGGCGTGCCGCGCCAGGCGCCCAGCATCTCGGACACGCGGCTGCGCTCGATCAGCCGCCGCGCCAGGAACTGGTTCAGCGGCGGCAGTTCCATGGCCCGGTCGGCGATCAGCTCGATCATCGTGCCGCCGGCGCCGAAGGTGATCACCGGGCCGAAGGGGTCGTCGGTGGTCAGGCCGATGTAGATCTCGCGGCCGTGGCGCAGGCCGCTCATCGGCTGGATGGTCACGCCGTTGATGCGCGCCTGCGGCTGGGCGCGCTTCACCGCCGCCAGCATGTCGTTGTAGACGTCGCGCACCTGGGTGGCGCTGGTCACGTTCAGCGCCACGCCCTGCACGTCGCTCTTGTGGCTGATGTCGGGCGAATCGATCTTCAACGCCACCGGATAGCCCAGCTGGGCGGCGATCAGCATCGCCTCGTTGGCGTTGCGCGCCAGCATGGTGCGCGTCACCGGGATGTGGAAGGCCGCCAGCAGGGCCTTGCTCTCCATCTCGGTCAGCACCTTGCGGCGCTCGGCCAGCACGCCCTCGATCAGCAGGCGCGCGCCCTCGATGTCGGGCTTGGCCAGGCTGGAATTGGGCGGCGGCGTCTGCTGCAGCAACTGCTGGTTCTGGTAGAAGCTGGCGATGTTGCCGAAGGCATCGACCGCCGCCTCGGGCGTGCGAAAGCTCGGGATCGCCACGCCGTTGAGGACCTCGCGGGCCTCCTTCACGCGGGCATCGCCCATCCAGCAGGCCAGCACCGGCTTGGCCGTCAGGCGGAACACCTCGGCCACGCCCCGGGCCACCGCCGCCGGGTCGCCGTCGGGCTTGGGCGAATAGATCGCCAGCATGCCGTCCACCGCCGGGTCCTGGCCCAGCGCCTTCAGCGTGGCGGCGTAGTGCGCGGGCTGGGCGTCCTCGCCCAGGTCGATCACCGTCTGCAGCGGGGTGCCCGCCGGCAACAGCGGCGCCAGCGTGGCGCGGCTGGCCTCGCCGGGCGCGGCCACTTCCAGGCCGATCTCGTTGGCCCAGTCGGCGGCCAGCACGCCGGGGCCGCCGCCGTTGGTGACCACCGCCAGGCGCTTGCCCACCGGCCGGTAGCGCGAGGCCAGGCATTTCGCCGCCGAGAACAGCTGCGTGAACATGCGCACCCGCACCGCGCCGGCACGCCGCAGCGCAGCCTCGAACACATCGTCGCTGCCCACGATGGCCGCCGAGTGTGTCAGCGCCGCGGTGCTGCCCGCCGGCTTGCGGCCGGCCTTCATCACCACCACCGGCTTGGCATACGCCGCGGCGCGCAGCGCGCTCATGAAGCGGCGGGCGTTGCGGATGCCTTCCATGTAGACCAGGATCGACTTGGTGGCGGCGTCGTTGGCCAGGAAGTCCAGGGCCTGCGGCAGGTCGACGGCGGTGTTCGGGCCCAGCGAGACCACGGCCGAGAAGCCCACGTTGTTGTGCTGCGCCCAATCCAGGATGGACGATGTCAGCGCGCCCGACTGCGACACCAGGGCCAGCGGCCCGGGTGCCGCCATCGCGCCGATGGCGCTGGCGTTGAGCTTGAGCTGCGGCCGCTGGAAGCCCAGGCTGTTGGGCCCCAGCAAGTGCACGCCGTGGCGCTTGGCGATGGCCAGCAGCTCGGCGCAGGGCGCCGCTCCCAGGCCCGAGGACAGCACCAGGGCGGCGCGGCAGCGGATGCGGCCGGTGACCTCCAGCGCCGCAGCCACCTGGTCGGCAGGCAGGGCGATCAGCGCCAGGTCGGCCCGCGACTGCGCCAAATCGGCCAGCGTGCCGGTCATGTGGATGTCCAGGTGCGTGATGCTGCCGGCGAAGCCGCCATCGCGCAGGTTGGTCAGCAGGGCGCGGGCCAGGCCGGTCTGGCTGTCAGCCTGATCCGGGCCGCCGGCAAAGACGACGATTGACGCGGGCGAGAACAGCGGGGTCAGGTAGTGCTTGTCCATGGGCGTGGGAGGCGGGCCTCAGCCTTCGTGAAACTGACAGCAGCATAGGGGAAGGCCGCGCCGCGCACAGGGTTTTCCCAGGTCCTTGGCTTGCGTTGTGTCAAGCGCCCGGCTTGAACGGGCTGTGCTCCCGCAACTCGTCCACATAGGCGGCGATGCCGTGGCCTTCGCGCTGCAGGAAATCAGCCACCGCGGCCGAGAACTGCGGGTGCGCCAGCCAGTGCGCCGACTGCGTGCCCGTTGGCAGCAGGCCGCGCGCCATCTTGTGCTCGCCCTGCGCACCGCCCTCGAAGCGCTGGAAGCCGTTGGCCATGCACCACTGCAGCGGCTGGTAGTAGCAGGCCTCGAAGTGCAGGCAGGGGATGAACTCGGTGGCGCCCCAGTAGCGGCCCCAGGCCGCGCCGCGGTCGCGGTCGATCGCCACCAGCGACGCACCGACCGGCGCGCCTTCACGGCGGGCCACGAACATCAGCCAGTGCTGCGGCATCGTCGTGGCCATCGCACGGAAGAAGGCCGCGGTGAGATACGGCGTGGAGCCATGCGCCCGGTAGGTGCCGACGTAGCAGCGGTGGAAGAAGGCCCACAGGTCGGCGTCGATCGCGGCGCCCTCGTGCACGGTGAAGCTGACACCCGCCTCGGCCACGCGGCGCCGCTCCTGCTGGATCTTCTTGCGCTTGTCGCGCTGCAGGCTGGCCAGGAAGGCCGTGAAGTCGGCCGCCGGTGCGGCCTCATCGCGGGTCCAGTGGAACTGCACGCCCTGGCGCGCCAGCCAGCCGCGCCTGGCCGTTGCGGCGGCTTCGGCAGTGGTGTGAAACAGCAGGTGCAGCGACGAAACCTGGTCGTCATCGGCCACCTGCTGCAGGCCGTCCAGCAGGCGCGCCCGGGCGGCATCGTCCACTGCCAGCAGCCTGCTGCCCGGCACCGGCGTGAAGGGCACGGCCACCAGCAGCTTGGGGTAGTAGCGCAGGCCGTGGCGCTGGTAGGCGTCGGCCCAGGCCCAGTCGAAGACGTATTCGCCGTACGAGTGGCTCTTCAGGTAGGCCGGCGCGGCGGCCACCAACTGACCCGCACGCTCGACCGTGACGAAGCGCGGCGACCAGCCGGTGCGGGCGATGGCGCTGCCGGAGGCATGCAGCGCGGCCAGGTATTCCCAGCGCATGAACGGTGTCGGCCGGCTCTGGCGGTCGAGCAGGGCGTTCCAGGCGGCGCCGTCGAGTGCGCAGGGGTCTTGGTGGACCCGGATAACATCGTTCGTCATGGCCTCCGGGCCGGTCTGATCGCCCACCAAATGTCCACTCCCATTCCTGCGGTCCCGACGGTCCGGATCGCGCTGGCCCAGTTCAATGCCACCGTCGGTGATCTCGCCGGCAATGCGCGCCGCATTGTGGACTGCGCACGCGTTGCCCATGCCGGCGGTGCGGCCCTGCTGGTGGCGCCCGAACTGGCGCTGACCGGCTATCCGCCCGAGGACCTGCTGCTGCGCCCGGCCTTCATGCAGGCCTGCGCGGCCGAGCTGGCAGCGCTGGCTGCGGCGCTGGCGCCCTTGGACGGCCTGACCGTGGTGGTCGGCCATCCGCACCAGTTTGACGGCCAGGCCGACCAGCGCAGCCGTTCGCACGCGGTGGTGCAGCGCTTCAATGCGGCGTCCGTCCTGGCCGGCGGCCGGGTGACCGCCACCTACTGCAAGCGCGAGTTGCCCAACTACCAGGTCTTCGACGAGCGGCGCTATTTCGTCTCCGGCCGTGACGCCGGCCAGGGCGCCGTGGTGTTCGAGGCCGGCGGCCGCCGCTTCGGCCTGCTGGTCTGCGAGGACGCCTGGTTCGACGAGCCGGCCGCCATCGCCAAGGCTGCGGGTGCGGAGATGCTGTGCGTGGTCAATGCCTCGCCTTTTCACCTCGACAAGAGCGGCGAGCGCGAGGCGCGCATGGTGCAGCGGGTGCAGGCCACCGGCCTGCCGCTGCTGTACGCCCACCTGGTGGGCGGACAGGACGAGGTGGTGTTCGACGGCGCATCGTTCGCGCTGGATGCGCAGGGCCGGGTGGCCGCGCGCGGCGCCTGCTTCGACGAGCACCTGGTCTGGGTCGACTGGCAAGCCGACGGCACGCTGGCCGGCGAGGTGCAACCGGTGCCCGAACTGGAAGCCCAGGCCTGGGCGGCCCTGGTCACCGGCGTGCGCGACTACATCGGCAAGAACGGCTTCCCGGGCGCGATCATCGGCCTCTCCGGCGGCGTCGACTCGGCCCTGGTGCTGGCGGTGGCTGTCGACGCCCTGGGTGCCGACCGGGTGCGCTGCGTGATGATGCCCAGCCCCTACACCGCCAGCATCTCGTGGATCGACGC
>CALMIF010000337.1 GCA_937864045.1 uncultured Aquabacterium sp.
ATCGGCGCGGGGATCCTGCCGACGATGCCGACCAGGAAGATCTTGCTGCCGATGAACACCAGCACCAGGGCCAGGGCGTACTTGAGATACGCGAAGCGGTGGATCATCGCGGCCAGCGCAAAGTACAGCGCCCGCAGGCCCAGGATCGCGAAGATGTTGCTGGTGTAGACGATGAACGGGTCGTCGGTGATCGCGAAGATCGCCGGCACCGAGTCGACCGCGAACACCAGGTCGATCAGCTCGACCATGACCAGGGCCAGGAACAGCGGCGTGGCCCAGCGCACCACCTTGCCCGTCGCCGGGTCGGGCTGGTGCACGAAGAAGGCGTTGCCGTGCAGGCCGTCGGTCACCCGCATGCGCTTGCGCAGGAACTTCAGCACCGGGTTGTTCGCGATGTCGGGCATGTGGTCCGCTGCCAGCCACATCTTGATGCCGGTGAGCACCAGGAAGGCGCCGAAGACATACAGGATCCAGCTGAAGTTGTGGATCAGCGTGGCGCCCAGGGCGATCATGATGGCGCGCAGCACGATCACGCCCAGGATGCCCCAGAACAGCACGCGGTGCTGGTATTGCCGGGGGATGGCGAAGAAGCCGAAGATCAGCGCGATGACGAAGACGTTGTCCATCGACAGCGACTTCTCGATCAGGAAGCCGGTGAAGAATTCGGTGCCGGCCTGCGCACCCATGATCCACCAGACCCAGGCGCCGAAGACCGCGGCCACGCTGATGTAGCCGGCCGACAGCAGCAGGCTCTCCCGGACCTCGATCTCGCGCTCGTCCTTGTGCAGCACGCCCAGGTCCAGCGCCAGCAGTGTGATGACGACGCTGACGAAGACGAGCCAGGTCCAGGTGGCCGTGCCGAGGAACGGCGCCTGCAGGAATGTTTGAAGGGCTTCCACGAGGGGTGTCCTTTCTTGTGAGGGGGCGTGCGGCAGCAGCCGGTCAGGCCGGCAGCACGGCGGGGCGCGTGCCGGGCACCGGATGCAGGTTCCAGTGCCGGGCGATCGCGTCGAGCAGCACCGATTCACCGTCGGCCAGGTGGCCATCGGCGTCGATGATAGCCAGGCTCAGACCCAGCAGGGTGCGGCGCAGCGCCGGGTCGTCGATGTCGGCCATCAGCGCTGCCAGCGTGACCTGGTCGACCTGGCAGGCGTCGCCCCAGCTCAGGTGCATGGCTGACAGCAGGTCTTCGCAGAAGCCGTGCACCACGGCATGCAGCTCGGTGCGGCCCAGGCCCAGGGCGGCGTGGGCGTCCAGGCGGTCGAGCACGTCGAGTTCGCGGCGGGACAGGTGGCCGTCGGACAGCAGGGCCAGGGCCAGGATGCGGCCGGCGGCCTGGGGGCTGTTGCGGGGATGGTGGCGCATGGGGATGTTCCTGGGTTCGGGTGGGGCGGGGATTCAGGCTTGCGGCAGGGCGGGCGGGCGGCGCGGCGTGTCACGGCTGGCCCGTCCCGGCTGCCGGCTGCGCTGCCACAGCCGCAGCAGCGCGCGGGCGGCGCGGCCCAGGGCGTTGTCGATGGCGCTGCGCCAGTCGCGCGCCACGGCCTGGATCACCACCTTGCCCTTGCCGTCGGTGTCCAGCTCGACCACGCAGCGCTTGTCGACGCCGCCGCGCGGGCCGTTCAGGTCGCTCAGGCGGACGATGGCGCGCGGCACCAGCCAGCGCACACGCCGCAGCACGAACTGCAGCCGGGAGACGGCCAGCTGGCGCAGGCCGGCAGCCTGGGGATCGCGGGTCTCGAACAGCACTTGCATCGCTTCACTCCTGGGTTGGTGGCAACAGGGGTGGACGATAGGGAGGGAGACGATCCTGAAAAAGAAGAAAATCCTTGATCAATCATTCGATGAAAGCTGACGATGAGCCTGGACTTCAGCTACCGCCACCTGTACTACTTCTGGGCCGTGGCCAAGGAGGGCGGCATGGCCCGCGCCGCGGCGCGGCTGGGCATGGCGGTGCAGACCGTCAGCGCCCAGGTGCGCGAACTGGAACGTGCCCTGGGCCAGCAGCTGCTCAAGCCCGCGGGCCGCGGCCTGGCGCTGACCGACGCCGGCCAGGCGGCGCTGCACCAGGCCGAGCAGATCTTCGCCCTGGGTGCCCAGCTGCCCGACCTGGTGCGCGACGCGGTGGCCGCGCCCCAGGTGCGGCTGGCGGTGGGCATCGGCGACGGCCTGTCCAAGCTGGTGGTGCAGCGCCTGCTGCAGCCGGTGCTGGCCACGCCCCGGCTGCGCCTGCTGTGCCACGAGGACGAGTTCGACCGCCTGCTGACCGACCTGGCCCTGCACCGGCTGGACGTGGTGCTGTCCGACCGGCCGGCGCCGGTCAACCGCAACCTGCGCGTCTACAGCCACCCGGTGGGCACCGCACCGCTGGCCTGGTATGCGCCGCCGGCGCTGCACGCCCGCGCGGCTGCCGGCTTTCCGCACAGCCTGGCCGAGCTGCCGGTGCTGCTGCCCACCGGCCATGCCGCGCTGCGCCCGCGGCTGGACGCCTGGTTCGAGCGCCGCGGCGTGCTGCCGCGCATCGTCGGCGAGTTCGAGGACAGCGCGCTGCTGGTCACCTTCGCCGCGGCCGGCATGGGTGTGTTTCCCGCGCCGGGCGACATCGCCGACGAGCTGCACTCGCGCTACGGCGTGCAGCGGGTGGCCGATGGCGACGGGCTGGAGGAGCAGTTCTTCGCCATCGCCACCGAGAAGAAGGTGCTGCACCCGCTGGTGCAGCGATTGCTGCCGGCCTGAGCGGCCTCAGCGCCCTCAGCGCGGCTGCAGCGCCACCGCGCCGGCCACCGCGCCCACGGCGATCAGCCACATCGGACTGAGCTTGGTGCGCACGCTGGTGGCCACCGTGCCCAGCACCAGCAGCGCCGCCACCCATTCGCCGCGCACCGGCGCGGTCAGCACCCAGCCGGTGGAGGCAAGCAGGCCCAGGGTCAGCGGCGTCAGGCCGGCGGTGAAGGCGCGCAAGCCGATCGAATCGGCCCGGCGCCGGCCGAAGCGGCCGACGGCGAAGGCCAGCAGCGACGACGGGCCCATGATGCCGGCCATGGTCGCCAGCACGCCGGCCACGCCGGCCACATGCCAGCCCATCACCGCCACGAACAGGATGTTGGGCCCCGGCGCCGCCTGCGCGATGGCCACGCCGGCGGTGAACTGCGCGTCGGTCATCCAGCCCTGCTGGCCGACCAGGTAGCGCTGCATGTCGGGCGCGGTGGTGATGGCGCCACCCACGGCCAGCAGCGACAGCAGCATGAAGTGCGCCCACAGGCCGAGCAGGTCGGTCCAGCTCAAGCCGTGCATCGCGAGTTGCTGCAGAAGGTTCACCGTGCTGCTTCCGCCTGGCGGATCCTGCGCCAGGCCAGCGCCATGCCCAGCCCGCCCAGGCCCAGCACCACCCACACCATCGGCCAGCGCAGGCCGCCCACCAGCGCGAAGGTGGCCACGCCGATGGCGGCGCAGGCGGGCAAGCCCATCGGGTTGCCGCGCACGGTGCGCGCCAGCTTCACGCCGGTGGCCAGGATCAGCCCCGCCGCCACCGCGCCCATGCCGCGCAGCGCGCCGGCCACCGCCGGGTGCGCGGCCTGCTGCTGGTAGGCCACGGCCAGGGCCAGCACGATGACCATCGGCACCAGCAGCAGCCCGGCCACCGCGGCCAGCGCACCACGCCAGCCGAAGAAGCGGTCACCGATGATGATCGCCATGTTGATGATGTTCGGCCCGGGCAGCACCTGGCCCAGGGTCAGGAGCTCGACGAACTGCGGCGCGCTCAGCCAGCGCTCCTGCTCGACCAGGGTGCGGTGCGCCACCGGCAGCACCCCGCCGAAGCCCTGCAGCGCCAGCCGGTTGAAGGCGCGGAACAGCTCGCCGCAGCTGGCGGGGCGGCGCAACTCTGCGTCGCTCGCCATATCAGCTGTACACGGCGTTCAGCGCCACCCGCAACGCAGTCAACCGCTCGAAGCAAGCGAACGCCGCGGCGCCGGCTTTGCCGGTCCGCTGGCGTTGCCCCCTTGAGGAGGCGCGCGAAGCGCGTAGGGGGTGGGCCAGGCTCAACGAATCACCTTCAGGGCCTCGGGGTTGACGATGTGGGTGGGCTGGTTCTGGATGAAGTTGATGACGTTGTCGAACGCCTGGCCGAAGTACAGCTCGTAGCTGTCCTGCTCCACGTAGCCGATGTGCGGCGTGCAGATGGCGTTCTCCAGGCGCAGCAACGGGTGGCCCTGCAGGATGGGTTCGGCCTCGAAGACGTCGACCGCGGCCATGCCCGGGCGGCCCTTGTTCAGCGCCGAGACCAGGGCGTTGTCCTCCACCAGCTCGGCGCGCGAGGTGTTGACGAACAGTGCCGTGGGCTTCATCTGCGCCAGGTCCTCCAGCTTGATCAGGCCGCGGGTGGCGTCGTTGAGCCGCAGGTGCACGCTGAGCACGTCGCACTCGGCGAAGAACTGCTGGCAGCTGGCGGCGGCCTGGTGGCCGTCGGCCTCGGCCCGTGCGCGCGAGCCCTCGCTGCCCCAGACGACCACCTGCATGCCGAAGGCGCGGCCGTAGCCGGCCACCAGCTGGCCGATCTTGCCGTAGCCCCAGA
>CALMIF010000338.1 GCA_937864045.1 uncultured Aquabacterium sp.
GCTCCAGCTTGTAGTTCGGCGTCTCCAGGTGCTTGTTGGGCACCAGCAGCACGGTGCAGCGCTGCTTCAGCTCGATCTTGGTGATCTCGGTGCGCTTCTCGTTGAGCAGGAAACTGGTCACCTCCACCGGCACCTGCACATGCACGGCGGCCGTGTTGTCCTTCATCGACTCTTCCTGAATGATGCGCAGGATCTGCAGCGCGCTCGATTCGGTGTCGCGGATGTGGCCCGTGCCGTTGCAGCGCGGGCAGGTGATGTGGTTGCCCTCGCTCAGCGCCGGGCGCAGGCGCTGGCGGCTCAGCTCCAGCAGGCCGAACTTGGAGATCGAGCTGAACTGCACGCGGGCGCGGTCCTGGCGCATCGCGTCGCGCAGGCGCTGCTCCACCTCGCGGCGGTTCTTCGACTCCTCCATGTCGATGAAGTCGATGACGATCAGGCCGCCCAGGTCGCGCAGGCGCATCTGCCGCGCGATCTCGTCGGCGGCTTCCAGGTTGGTGCGGGTGGCGGTTTCCTCGATGTCGCCGCCGCGGGTGGCGCGTGCCGAGTTCACGTCGACGCTGACCAGGGCCTCGGTGTGGTCGATCACGATCGCGCCACCGGCCGGCAGGTTCACCGTGCGGCTGAAGGCGGTCTCGATCTGGTGCTCGATCTGGAAGCGCGAGAACAGCGCCGCGTCATCGCGGTAGCGCTTGACCTTGTGTGCCGACTCGGGCATCACATGGTTCATGAACTGCTGTGCCTGATCGTAGATGTCGTCGGTATCGATCAGGATCTCGCCGATATCGGACGTGAAGTAGTCGCGGATCGCCCGGATCACCAGCGACGACTCCTGGTAGATCAGGAACGCGCCCTTGCCCGCCTTCGAGGCGCCGTCGATGGCGCTCCAGAGCTTGAGCATGTAGTTCAGGTCCCACTGAAGCTCGGAGGCGCTGCGGCCGATGCCCGCGGTGCGGGCGATCAGGCTCATGCCCTTGGGGTAGTCGAGCTGGTCGAGGTTCTCCTTGAGCTCCTCGCGGTCCTCGCCCTCGATGCGGCGCGACACGCCGCCGCCACGCGGGTTGTTGGGCATCAGCACCAGGTAGCGCCCGGCCAGGCTGATGAAGGTGGTCAGCGCCGCGCCCTTGTTGCCACGCTCTTCCTTTTCCACCTGGACCAGCAGTTCCTGGCCCTCGCGGATCGCCTCCTTGATGGTGGCGTTCTTGGCCTCGACGCCTTCGCGGAAATACGTCTTCGAAATTTCCTTGAACGGCAGGAAGCCGTGGCGATCTTCGCCGTACTCGACGAAACAGGCCTCCAGCGACGGCTCGACGCGCGTCACCACGGCCTTGTAGATGTTGCCCTTGCGCTGCTCGCGCCCTTCGATCTCGGTCTCGAAGTCGAGCAGTTTCTGCCCGTCGACGATCGCCAGGCGCCGCTCTTCCGGCTGCGTGGCATTGATCAGCATGCGTTTCATGTGCACTCCTGTCCGGCGCGCACCCGTTGCCGGGCACGCGCTGCCTGACCACCTGTCCGGCTCCGCGTGGACATCACGCCGGAGTCAGGGCAGGCAATCTCTCCCGATGCACGAGAAACGGAACACGGCCGGAGTGGAATCGCCCTGGGCTGCAGTGACCGCAACGGCGGTCAGGGATGCAGCGGGGCCGCGTGCGGCGAAGCGGTGGGGGAGGGCGGCACCGGGACTCCCCGCCCGCACGACAGGCGCGCGGGCGTGCCGCCACCGGCAGACGCTGCCGCGCCGGCCGGTGGCCGGGGCTGCGCCAGGCGGCCGGATCGGTCATCCGGCAGCAGCAGGTGGTGGAACGGGAGGGACGGCATGCAGACCCTGTGGGCTTCGACGCGGACGGCAGGCGCGCCCGGTCGGGCGACCTGCCATCCATGAGCTTTTCATCTTCCCCGCGAGGGGACGGCTGTGGACAACGTGTCTCTTCCAGCGCACCTGCGGGGCCGCCGCATCACTTGGGGGACTGCGGCCTGCCGCACGGGCACAGCTGTTGCATCAACGCTTGTGGACGCCCCCGCCTCGACGGTGAACGGCGCCCTGTCCACGATAGACCCGCACATGCCCGGGTAAACTCTGAAAAATCAAGCACTTACGGCCCAATCGTGGCGCAGACCATTATAAGCAGCAAAGGCGCACCGCCCCGGGACGCGGCACCGGGCGCCGCGGCGGCCGGGCCGCAGGTGCAGCGCATCGTGGTCGACGAGGGCGGCGCCGGCCAGCGGCTGGACAACTTCCTGCTGCGCCTGCTCAAGGGCGTGCCCAAGACCCATGTCTACCGGGTGATCCGCTCGGGCGAGGTGCGTGTCAACAAGGGCCGTGCGGCTGCCGACACCCGGCTGGAACTGGGCGACGAGGTGCGCGTGCCGCCGGTTCGCGTGGCCGAGAAGCCGGCCGATGCACCCGCCGCGCCGGCGCGGGAATTTCCCATCCTGTTCGAGGACGCTCATCTGCTGGCCATCGACAAGCCCGCCGGCGTGGCGGTGCACGGCGGCTCGGGCGTGGCCTTCGGCGTGATCGAGCAGCTGCGCCAGGCGCGGCCCGCCGAAAAATTCCTGGAGCTGGTGCACCGGCTCGACAAGGAGACCTCGGGCGTGCTGCTGCTGGCCAAGAAGCGCAGCGCGCTGACGCATGTGCAGGATCAGTTCCGCGCCCGCGACACCGGCAAGACCTACGCCGCCCTGGTGATCGGCCACTGGCCGGCCAAGCTCAAGGTGATCGACGTGGCCCTGCACAAGACGCTGGACGCCCGTGGCGAGCGGCACGTGCTGCCGGTGGCCGCCGACCACCCCGACGGCCGGCGCTCGATCAGCCTGGTGCGGGTGGTGCAGAGCTTCCATCTGGCCACCCTGCTGGACGTGACGCTCAAGACCGGCCGCACGCACCAGATCCGCGTGCACCTGCAGCAGGCCGGCCACCCGATCGTCGGCGACCCGAAGTACGGCGACTTTGCGCTGAACAAGCAGTGGGCCCGGGGCGAGGGGCTGGGTGGGCACCGTGTCGAGCGCATGTTCCTGCATGCCCGGCAACTGGCCTTCGACCATCCGGCCACGGGCGAGCGCGTCACGCTGGATGCGCCGATGCCGCCGGAATGCACGGCGCTGCTCCAGCGCCTGGGCGAGCCCCACTGAAGCCGCTGACCCGATGCGCGACACTGGCGCGCTGCCCGCTCCGCCCATCGCCATGCCACGCACCCCGCAACGCCGCTTCGACCTGATCGTCTTCGACTGGGACGGCACGCTGTTCGATTCGACCGCGCTGATCGCGCGCTGCATCCAGTCGGCCGCCGCCGACCTGGGCCTGCCGGTGCCCAGCGACGAGGCGGCCAGCCATGTCATCGGCCTGGGCCTGACCGAGGCGCTGCAGCATGCCGTGCCCAGCCTGCCGGCCGCGCGCTACCCCGAGCTGGGCCAGCGCTACCGTCACCACTACGTCACCCGCCAGCACGAACTGGTGCTGTTCCCCGGCACGCTGGACCTGCTGGCGGCGCTGAAGGCGCGCAACCACCTGCTGGGCGTGGCCACGGGCAAGAGCCGGCGTGGCCTGGACGAGGCGCTGCACACCGTGCAGCTCAAGGGCCTGTTCGACGCCACCCGCACCGCCGACGAGACCGCCGGCAAGCCGCATCCGCTGATGCTGCAGGAGCTGATGGCCGAACTGGACGTGGCGCCCGAACGCACGCTGATGATCGGCGACACCACGCACGACCTGCAGCTGGCGCGCAACGCCGGCACCGCCAGCGTGGGCGTGAGCTTCGGCGCCCATGAACACGACACCTTCGAGCCCTTCGGCCCGCTGCACGTGGCGCATTCCACTGCCGACCTGGCCGACTGGCTCGCGCGCCATGCCTGACGCCCCGGCGGCCGAACCGCTGCCGCTGTGCCCCGCCGCCGACCTGGCCGAGGGCGGCCGGGCGCTGGTGTGGGACGTGCTGCTGTGGGGCCAGCCGGCGCGGGCCTTCGTGCTGCGCCATGGCGGCGTGCTGCGCGGCTACGTCAACCGCTGTGCCCATGTGCCGGTGGAGATGGATTGGCGGCCGGGCGACTTCCTGGATGCGGACCAGCGCTTCATCGTCTGCTCGATCCACGGTGCCAGCTACGACCCCGCCGACGGCCGCTGCGCCGGCGGGCCCTGCGGGCGCGGCAGGCTGATCGCGGTGGCCGTCGGCGAGGTCGACGACCAGGCCTGTTGGTATCCTTCCCGTGACATCCGGCCCCGGCCCGCAGCCGCTGCCGATGCCCCTTCCAGCCCAACCTGACGAGCCTGCGATGACCCCGCCCGACGACATCCCCAACCTCGCGCCCGAGGGCGCCGGCACGGCGTCGCCGCCCGCGGCCGCACTCGCGTCGCCCGTCGCGGCCGAGGCGCTGCGGCCGGCGCTGGAGCAGTCGCTGCACACCCTGGCCGGCGAGATGCTGCGCGAGCGCCGGGCCGAGCGGCGCTGGCGCGTGTTCTTCCGCCTGGCCTGGTTGGGGCTGGCCGGCACGCTGGTGTGGATGGCGCTGAACGACCGCCGCACCCATGGCGCACCCAGCGGGCCGCACACCGCCCTGGTGGAGCTGCGCGGCGAGATCGCCGCCGACACCGAGGCCAGCGCCGAGATGGTGATGACCGGCCTGCGCAGCGCCTTCGAGGACGCCGGCGCGCGGGCCGTGGTGCTGCGCATCAACAGCCCCGGCGGCAGCCCGGTGCAGTCGGGCATCATCAACGACGAGATCCGCCGGCTGAAGGCGCTGCACAAGAAGAAGGTGTACGCCGTGGTCGAGGAGGTCTGTGCCAGCGGCGCCTACTACGTGGCCGTGGCGGCCGACGAGATCTATGTCGACAAGGCCAGCATCGTCGGCTCGATCGGCGTGCTGATGGACGGCTTCGGCTTCACCGGGCTGATGGACAAGGTGGGCGTCGAGCGCCGGCTGATCACCGCCGGCAGCAACAAGGGCATGCTCGACCCGTTCAGCCCGCAGGACAACCGCCAGCGCGGCTACGCCCAGGCCATGATCGACCAGGTGCACCAGCAGTTCATCCAGGTGGTGCGCGAGGGCCGTGGCGACCGGCTCAAGGAGACGGCCGAGACCTTCTCCGGCCTGTTCTGGAACGGTGAATCGGCCGTCGCCCAGGGCCTGGCCGACAAGCTGGGCAACCTGGACTACGTGGCGCGCGAGGTGGTGCAGGCCGAGGAGGTCATCGACTACACGCCGCGCGAGAACATGGCCGAGAAGCTGGCCAAGCGCTTCGGCGCCGCGCTGGGCGAGGGCGCGATGCGCGCCGTCGCCGCCAGCCGGCTGCAGCTGCGCTGAGCGGCGGCCAGCGATGCCGGGGCTGATTCCGTTTCGCCGCCGCCGTGCCAGCGCACCTGCGGCACTGGCCGGCCTGCTGCTGGCGGCGTCGCTGCTGGCGGGTTGCAGCCGCAGTGTCGAGGACAAGCTGGCCCAGGCCCAGGCCCTGGCCGCCCGGCAGGACAACGCCGGGGCGCTGGTGGCCGTCAAGTCCCTGCTGCAGCAGAAGCCCGACCTGGCCGAGGCCCGCTTCCTGCTGGGCCGGCTGCTGATGGATGGCGGCCAGTCGGCGGCGGCCGAGGCCGAGCTGGAGCGGGCGCTGGCGCTGGGCGTGGCGCCAGCGCGGGCGATGCCGCTGCTGGCCGAGGCCATGCTGCGTGCCGGGCACGAGGCGGCGCTGGTGTCGCGCCTGGGCCCGCAGAACCTGCCCGACGGGCCGGCCCAGGCGCGGTTGAAGACCGCGCTGGCCGAGGCGCAGGCCCGGCTCGACCAGCCCACCGCGGCCCATGACAGCCTGGCCGCCGCGCTGCGGGCGGTGCCCGGGCATGGCCCGGCGTTGCGCTTGCAGGCGCGCCTGACGGCGGCCGAGGGCGACCTGCCGGCGGCGCTGGCGAAGCTGCAGCAACTGGTGGCCGCACAGCCCGGCGATGCCGAGGCCTGGGTGCTGCTGGGCCACCTGCAGCTGCACCAGCAGGGCGATCCGGCGCAGGCGATGGCCGCCTACCAGAAGGCCCTGGCGCTGCAGCCCAACCATGTGGCTGCGAATGGTGCCCTGGTGTCGATGTACCTGGCCCGCAACGACCTGCCCGCCGCACGCCAGCAGTTCGCGCAGATGCAGCAGCGCCTGCCGCGCCATCCGCGCACGCTGCAGCTCGAAGGCGAGCTGGCGCTGGCCCAGGG
This sequence comes from uncultured Aquabacterium sp., assembly GCA_937864045.1. Lineage (GTDB taxonomy): Bacteria > Pseudomonadota > Gammaproteobacteria > Burkholderiales > Burkholderiaceae_C > Pseudaquabacterium. The sequence continues at coordinate 6,175 of CALMIF010000338.1, forward strand.
CGAGCTGCCGCGGGCGCAGGCACTGTTCCAGCAGCTGCTGCGGGCGATGCCCGACCAGCCGCAGGTGCTGCAGGCCGCGGCGCTGGTCGAGCTGCGCCTGAACGCGCCGGCCCAGGCCGAGCAGTTGCTGGCCCGGGCCATGGGCCTGGCGCCCGGCAATGCCGCGCTGCGGCGGATGGCCGCGCGGGCCCAGCTGGCGCAGGGCCAGACGGCGCGCGCGCTGGCCCTGCTGGAGCCGCTGACCGGTGAGGCCAGCCGTGATGCCGATGCCCTGACCCTGGCCGCGCAGGCGCGCCTGCTGGCCGGCGAGGCGGCACCGGCGGCGGCGCTGTTCAAGCGGGCTGCAGCGCTGCGGCCGGACGACAGCCGCCTGCGTGCGGCCGGCGCCCTGCTGCGCCTGCGTGACGGCGACGAGGGCGCGATGCGCGACCTGCAGCGTGCCGCATCCGACAGCAAGGACACCGGTGCCGACCTGGCGCTGATCGCCACGCAGATGCAGCGCCGCAGCTGGGATGCGGCGCTGCAGTCCATCGACAGGCTGGCGGCCAAGCTGCCTGACCAGCCGCTGGCGCCGCTGCTGCGCGGCCAGGTGCTGCAGCAGCAGGGCCGCGCCGACGCCGCGCGGGCCGCGTTTGCCCAGGCGCTGGCGCGCCGCCCCGACCACCTGCCGGCCCTGGCCGCGCTGGCGCGGCTGGACCTGGCCAGCGGCCACGGCGCCGCGGCGGTGGCACGCTACGAATCGCTGCTGCAGCGCCAGCCCAAGCTGGCACCGGCGCACCTGGCGCTGGCCGAGCTGGCGCTGCGCACCGGCGCCGGCCGCGGCGCGGCGGCCGACCGGCTGCAGGCCGGCATCCAGGCCGCGCCCGACGACCTGACGCTGCGCCTGGCGCTGATCGACCTGCACCTGAGCGGCGACCGTCCCCGCGCGGCGCTGGAGGCAGCCCAGGCCGCAGCCGCCCGCTGGCCCGAGCAGGCCACCCTGCTGGCGCGCCTGGGCCAGGCCCAGCTGCGCTCGGGCGACGCCCGCCAGGCGGCCACCAGCTTCCACCACGTGGTGAAGCTGCAGCCGCGGGCCCCGGTCGGCCACCTCGGCCTGGCCGAGGCGCAGATCGCCCAGCAGGACCTGTCCGGTGCCGAGCGCACGCTGCAGCAGCTGCTGGCGATCGACCCCCGCCACCTGGTGGCGCAGCGCCTGCAGGCCAGCCTGGCCCTGCGCCAGAACCAGCCGGCCCAGGCGCTGGCGGTGGCGCGCAAGGTGCAGCAGCAGCAGCCGGCGCTGGCGGTCGGCTGGCTGCTGGAGGGCGAGGTGCAGGCCGCGCAACAGCGCTGGCCGGCGGCGGTGGCGGCGCTGCGCCAGGCCGTCACCCGCGGCGATCCCCAGCAGGCGCCGGCCCGCCTGCATGCGGCGCTGCTGCGCGCCGGCCAGGCGGCCGAGGCCGCGGCCCTGGCCGCCGACTGGCCGCGCCGCCATCCGCAGGACCTGCTGTTCCGCCACTACCTGGGCGACGAGGCCATGGTCCGACGCGACTTTGCCGGCGCCGAGCCGCACTACCGGGCCGTGCTGGCGGTCAACCCGCAGCAGGCGCTGGCACGCAACAACCTGGCCTGGGTGCTGCTGGAGCAGGGCCGGCCCGAGGCGCTGGCCGAGGCCGAGCAGGCGGTGCAGCTGGCGCCCGACCAGCCGCAGCTGCGCGACACGCTGGCCCGGGCGCTGGCCACCGCCGGCCGGCTGAAGGACGCGCTGGCGATGCAGCAGAGCGCGCTGGCGCTGGCGCCCGACAACCCGGCCCTGCGCCTGCCGCTGGCGAAGCTGCACGCCCAGACGGGTGACAAGAAGGCCGCCCGCGCCGAGTACGAGCGCCTCGCCGCGCTGGGCACGCGCTTCGCGCAGCACGATGAGGTCAAGCAGGCGCTGAAGGCCCTGGGCGGGCGCTGACCGGCGGTTCCTTCGGGCCTGGAGAAGCCACGCGCCGGGCCTGCGCGGCCCGGTGCGTTCAGCCGCAGTCCAGCACCGGCTCGGACGCGCGCTTGTAGGCCACCACGTGGTCGACTTCCAGGCGGATGCCGATGCGTTCGCCGATGGCGTGGTTGTGGTGGCTGGGCACCAGGGACAGCACGGTGTGGCCGCTGGCCAGCTTCAGCGTGTAGAGGAACTCGGCGCCGCGGAAGGCCTTGGCCAGCACCTCGGCGGTGATGGGGCTGGCATCGTCGTGCACCACGTCGTCGGGGCGCAGCAGCACGTCCACGCCGCAGCCGGCGTCGCACAGGTCGCCGTGCTCGGTGCAGCGGATCGGTTCGGGACTTTCCAGCACGCCCAGCTCCATGCGGATGTGCTGCCCGCGCTGCACCGTGCCGGGCAGGAAGGCGCCCTGGCCGACGAAATCGGCGACGAAGCGGTTGGCCGGCTGGTGGTAGAGGTCGTAGGCGCTGGCCCATTGCTGGATGCGGCCGTCGGCCATGATGCCGATCTCGTCGGCGATGGCGAAGGCCTCGTGCTGGTCGTGCGTGACCAGCAGGGCGGTGGTGCCCGCGGCCTTCAGCAGGGCCCGCAGCTCGCCGCCCAGGCGCTCGCGCAGCTCGATGTCCAGGTTGGAGAAGGGCTCGTCGAGCAGCAGCAGGCGCGGCGACGGCGCCAGCGCCCGCGCCAGCGCCACCCGCTGCTGCTGGCCGCCCGAGAGCTGGTGCGGGTAGCGCTGCGCGCTGCCGCCCAGGCCCACGGTCTCCAGCATCTGCGTGACACGCTGCGCTGCGTCCGGCACGCCGCGCAGGCCGAAGGCCACGTTGTCGCCCACGGTCAGGTGCGGGAACAGCGCGTGTTCCTGGAACACCATGCCGATGCGCCGCTGCTCGGGCGGCAGGGCCTGCGCCGGGCTGGCGACCAGCTCGCCGTCGAGCCGGATCGCGCCGGCGGCCAGCGGCTCGAAGCCGGCGATGGCGCGCAGCACCGTGGTCTTGCCGCAGCCCGACGGGCCCAGCAGGCAGCCCACCGTGCCGCGCGGCAGGGTCAGCGAGAAGCCCTCGACCACCGCCTTGCGGCCATAGGCCACGGCGATGGCGTCGAGCTGCAGCCAGGGGGGCGTGTCGGGGGGCAGATCAGGGACGGTCATCGTGGCCGGGATGATAGGCGGCAGCCCCGGCACACCGGGGCCTAGGGCTCAGCCGCGCCGAGCCGCTTCGATCGCCGCGATGTCGATCTTCGTCATCGTCATCATCGCGGTGAACACGCGCTGGCGCACCGCCGGGTCGGGGTCGGCGATGCCGGCGCTCAGCGCCCGGGGCGTGATCTGCCAGTGCAGGCCCCAGCGGTCCTTGCACCAGCCGCAGGCGCTGGCCTGGCCGCCGTTGTCGACGATGGCGTTCCACAGCCGGTCGGTCTCGGCCTGGTCGTCGGTGGCGATCTGGAACGAGAAGGCTTGGCTGTGGCGGAAGGCCGGTCCGCCGTTCAGGCCGATGCAGGGAATGCCGGCGACGGTGAAGGCCACCGTCAGCACGTCGCCCGCCTGGCCGGAATGGAAGTCGGTGGGCGCGCGGAAGACCTCGCCCATCACGCTGTCGGGAAAGGTGTCGACGTAGAAGCGGGCGGCGGCCTCGGCCTCGCCGTCGTACCAGAGGCAGATGGTGTTGCGTGCGGTCATCGGAGTCTCCTGGGGTGGTTGTTCACCTGGCCTGGTCGATTCTGGACGGCCGGAATCGACAGCACCGGCTCAGGCTTGCAGCAGCGCCGTCCGGGCCGCGGCCCGCACCTGGCGCCCCAGCGCATCGACCAGGGCGCCGGCGGCGCGGGCATGCTGCCAGTGCAGCGGCACGTCCAGCGGCGTGCCGGGCAGCAGCTCGACCAGTTCGCCGCTGGCCAGCAGCGGCGCCACCAGGGGCAGCAGCTGCATGCCCCAGCCCATGCCGGCCGCCGCCGCGGTGGCAAAGGCCTGCGGCGAGGGCAGGGTGTGGCGCGGCAGCTCGACATGGCGGTGGCACAGCCGCCGCACCCAGCGGTCCTGCAGTTCGTCCTTGGCGCTGAACACCAGGCTGGGCGCGGCGGCCAGCGTGGCGGCGCCCACGCCGGCGGCAAAGAACTGCCGCACGAAGGCCGGGCTGGCGGCAGCCACGTAGCGCATCGCCCCCAGCGGCCGGCTGTTGCAGCCGGTGGCCGGGCGCGCCGTGCCGGTGACGGCGGCCAGCACCGCACCCGAGCGCAGCCAGTCGGCCGTGTGGTCCTGGTCGTCGACCGACAGGTGCAGCAGCACCGGCGCCTCGGCGGCGAACTTCGCCAGCGGCGCGGCGAACCAGGTCGCCAGGCTGTCGGCGTTCACCGCCACGGGCAGCGGCACGCGCGCCGGGGCGCCATCGCCTGCGGGTGCCAAGGCCGGCACGGCGCCGTGCAGGTCCTGCTCCAGCAGGCGCACCTGGTCGACGTGCTGGCACAGGCGGCGGCCGGCCTCGGTGGCGGTGCAGGGCTGGGCGCGCACCACCAGGGCGCAGCCGATGCGTTCCTCCAGCAGACGCACCCGTTGCGACACCGCCGACGGCGTCACATGCAGCGCCCGCGCCGCGCGCTCGAAGCTGCCTTCGCGCACCACGGCGGCCAGGGCGTCGAGTGCGGCGTAGTCCAGCATCGGTTCAGTTTTGCTTCATCTGATGAAGAAGATGCAGTTTGCCTTCATGGATGGCGGCGGGCAAGCTGCGCGGCATGGATCCCGTTGCACCCACCGCTGCCGCCAGCGCGGCCCTGCCGACCTTCGTGCAGGGCCTGGCCCTGTGCCTGGGCCTGATCGTCGCCATCGGCGCGCAGAACGCCTTCGTGCTGCGCCAGGGGCTGCGCCGCGAGCACATCGGCGCGGTGGTGCTGTTCTGCGCGCTGGCCGACGCGGTGCTGATCAGCGCCGGCGTGCTGGGCATGGGCCAGGCCATCGGCGACCGCCCGGCGCTGGCGCGGGCGATGGCCCTGGCCGGTGCCGTGTTCCTGGCCGTCTACGCCTGGCGCGCGGCGCAGCGGGCGCGGCAGCCGCAGCGACTGCAGGCGGCGGCCGGTGGCGGCGCGCCGCGCGCGGCGGTGCTGGCGCAGGCGGCGGCCTTCACCCTGCTCAATCCGCATGTCTACCTGGACACGGTGCTGCTGGTCGGCAGCATCGGCGCGCAGCAGCCGGCGGCGCTGCGCGGCTGGTTCATCGCCGGGTCGGCCGGCGCCAGCGTGCTGTGGTTCAGCGCGCTGGGTTTCGGTGCCCGCTGGCTGGCACCCTGGTTCGCCCGGCCGCGGGCCTGGCAGGTGCTCGATGGCCTGATCGCCGGGACGATGCTGGTGATGGCCGGCCTGCTGCTGCGCATGGCGCTGGGTTGACCCGCTGCGGCCTGGGCGGGCCGCGTCGATACACTGACCGGTCCTGCTGCCGCGGCGCCGTCGCGCTGGGCCGATTCCGCCGTTTTCTCCGCCCTGTGACTGCCCCCGCCGAGCGCCTGTCCCTGCACGCTGCCCACCACCGCAGCGGCCACCGGCGTCGGCGCGCATCCTGGCTCCTGGCGCTGGCGCTGCTGACCGCGGCCCTGGTGGCGGTGCCCATCCTGTCGGTCGGGTCGAACCTGTTCGCCAGCAGCGGCAGCGGCACCTGGGCGCACCTGGCGTCCACCGTGCTGCCCGACTACATCCGCACCACGCTGTGGCTGTGCGCGGGTGTGGGCGTGGGCGTGGTGCTGCTGGGCGTGGGCGCGGCCTGGCTGGTGACGCGGCACGAGTTCCCCGGCCGGGCCACGTTCGAATGGGCCCTGGTGCTGCCGCTGGCGATGCCGGCCTATGTGATGGCCTACACCTACACCGACCTGCTGCAGTACGTGGGCCCGGTGCAGACGGCCCTGCGCGAGGCCTTCGGCTGGCAGCGCGCCGATTACTGGTTCCCTGACGTGCGCTCCACCGGTGGCGCGGTGGCGATGTTCGCCCTGGTGCTGTACCCCTATGTCTACCTGATGGCGCGCACCGCCTTCCTGGAGCGCGGCGGCGCCACGCTGGAAGTGGCGCGCAGCCTGGGCCTGACGCCCTGGCAGGGCTGGCTGCGGGTGAGCCTGCCGATGGCGCGCCCGGCGATTGCCGGCGGCGTGGCGCTGGCGCTGATGGAGACGCTGGCCGACTTCGGCACGGTCAGCTACTTCGCGGTGCAGACCTTCACCACCGGCATCTACCGCGCCTGGTTCTCGCTG
>CALMIF010000339.1 GCA_937864045.1 uncultured Aquabacterium sp.
TGGCCTTCATCGGCGACATCGACCTCTCCGGCTTCGGCCCGTACTACGGCGACGCGACCAGCAACCTGGCCGACTTCCGCCGCAGCCTGGCCACTGTCGCCACGCTGGATGCGCGGGTCTGGGTGACCTCGCACCACCGCGCCGTCATCACCGACCGCGCCGACTTCCTGGCCCAGCTGGCCGCCTTCACCGCCAAGCTCGACGAGCGCGAGTCGCGGCTGCTGGCGATGCTGGCCACCGGCCCCCAGACGATGGACGACCTGGTGCGCCAACGCCTGCTGTACCCGCCCGAGCACGACGCGCTGTGGGTGGGCTTCGTCGAGCGACGCAGCATCGGCATGCACCTGGACGAGCTGCTGGCCGACGGCCGCGTGCAGCGGCGGGACGACGGCTGCTTCGAACGCCGCTGCCGCTGAAGCGCGACGGTCAGCCCCGGCGGCGCCGGGTCAGCGCCAGGGCGCCCAGTGCCAGGCCCACCAGGGCCAGCGCGTCCGGCTCGGGCACCTGGTTGCCGGCCAGGGCCGTGACGCCGACGGTCAGGCCATGCCAGTTTTCGCTGGTGTGGGTGAAGCTGATGCTGTCGTAGGTGCCGGGCAGGCGGATCACGCCGTGCACCTCGCCGCTGCCCGAAAAGCCGGTGCCGCTGCCGTTGACCACGGGCGTGCCATTGCCCCAGTAGCCACCGCCGAAGCTCAGCACCTCGATCTGCACGCCGAAGTCCACGACGTTGCCGTTCCAGCTGACCAGCGCGATCAGCGGATCGACGACCGCCTGGGAAAACCGGATCGTCGCCGTTCCGCCGCTGTTCAGGGCGATGATGTCCGACGTTGGCGGCGCATTGTCGACGGCAGCGCTGATGTAGGGGGAGGCCGGCGCCCAGTAGTTGGTGCCGCCGTTGGTCTGTGCGAAGCCGTACGCGCCAAGGAAGGTGACGTCGACCGCCGTGCCGTTCACGTCCAGCGCTCCGGCGACGCCGGAGGTGGTCGCCAAGGTGCTGGTCCAGTCGGTCCAGGTGACCGGTGCGGCGCTGGCAGGCGCCGCGGCAGCGCTGACCAGCAGGGCAGCAGCGATGGTGTGCAGAGAGTTCATGTGGTGCTCCGGAGTCGAGTGTTCGACCGCGGTTCGCAAGTTCCTTGCCAGCAACGCCAAGTCCTTGATCTGATTGATGTCGGCCCGGCGATGTGGGGCCGACTGTCAAGGCTGTCGACGGTGGTCGCTGACCGGGGCGGGAACACTTGCGGTCGCGCCCAGCCTGGTGCGCGGCTTCATGGCTGGCGCATGACCTGCTGCGCCAGGTCCAGTTCCAGGATCTCATCGCCATGGCCGTCCAGCCGGCCGGTGGGCTGCCAGCCCAGGTGGCGGTAGAAGCCGTGCGAGCGGCTGGCAGCGTCGGTGCTGCAGCCCAGGAACAGCCGGCGGTGGCCTTGGACAGCCAACTGCTGCACCACGCGCGCCAGCAGATCGCGGCCCAGCCCCTGGCCTTCGAATTCCGGCCGCAGGGCCAGCACCAGCACCTCGCCGCTGTCGCGGTCGCCAAAGCAGTAACCGGCCAGGGTCTCACCCAGCCAGGCCACGTGCCCGGGCGTGGCGCCGCTGCGGATGCCCTCGGCCCAGCTGCCGGCGGTGATGCCCATCGCGGCCAGCTCTGCGGCGCTGATGGCGTTCTGCCGCGTCTGCCCGCGCAGGGCGATGCAGGCGGCGGCGTCGTCGGGCACGGCGGGGCGGATCAAAGGGGCAGGCATCGCAGCGACTGGACGCAACCGCCGTGGTCCATCGACGCAGGGCGTGGATGTCGTGATGCTATGATGTTGACGCACCAACCAGTTTCTCCTCATGCGCACCACCCTGGACATCGACGACGACGTGCTCGCCGCGGCGCGCGAGCATGCCGCGCGGGAGCGCCGCTCGCTGGGCGCCGTGCTGTCGGACCTCGCGCGTGAGGCCCTGCGGCGGCCGGCCGGCACACCAGGCGCCGCGGGCGCTGTTGGCGGTGCCGGCCGACCTGCGGGTGGCCGCTTTGCCGTGCTGCCGCGGCGCGACGAGTTGGTCACGCTCGAACACGTGCGCCAGTTGCAGGACGCCGAAGGTGTCTGAACCCGGCTCGGGCGTGGCGGCGCCCGCGGCTGGCCGCGCGCTGCTGGATGTCAACGTCCTGATCGCGCTGCTCGACGATGCGCATGTGTTTTCCCGCCGCGCCAACCATTGGCTGGACGCCGCGCCGCGGCGCATCGCCACCTGTCCCATCGTCGAGAACGGGGTCATCCGCATCCTGAGCGCGCCTGCGTACTCGGCCACCCACCGGCTCACGCCCGAGCAGGTGGCCGACGGCCTGAAGGCCTTGCGCGAGGGGCTGGACCATGCGTTCTGGCCCGACGCCGTGTCGCTGCTGGACGACGCGCTGTTCGACTTCAGCCGCCTGCATGGCCACCGCCAGATCACCGATGCCTACCTGCTGGCCCTGGCGGTGCGCAACGGCGGCATGCTGGCCTCGTTCGACCAGGGCGTGCCGCTGTCGGCCGTGCGCGGCGCCAGCAAGCAGCACCTGCTGGCGCTGTGAGGCCGCGTCGGGCCGGGGGCAGCGGCAACCCGCCCCACCGCCGACAATCCCGGTGATGAAACCGCAACGTGTGGTCGTCGGCCTGTCCGGCGGCGTCGATTCGGCCGTCACCGCCTGGCTGCTCAAGCAGCAGGGGCACGAGGTCGTCGGCATCTTCATGAAGAACTGGGAAGACGACGACGACAGCGAGTACTGCTCGTCGAACGCCGACTTCGTCGATGCCGCGGCGGTGGCCGACGTGATCGGCATCGAGATCGAGCATGTCAACTTCGCGGCCGACTACAAGGACCGCGTCTTCGCCGAGTTCCTGCGTGAATACCAGGCCGGCCGCACGCCCAACCCCGACGTGCTGTGCAACGCCGAGATCAAGTTCAAGGCCTTTCTCGACC
>CALMIF010000340.1 GCA_937864045.1 uncultured Aquabacterium sp.
CCGCACCGCGCCGCTGGCCACCAGCGCGTCGATGCGCGCATCGTCGAAGCCGAGTTCGCGCAGCACCTCGACGCTGTGCTCGCCCAGCCGCGCTGCACCGCGCTGCGGCACCTGGGCCTGGCCGTCGAAGAGCGCTGCACTGCGGGCGACACGCACCGGTTCGCCGTCGCCGTTGGCCACCAGCACCGCGCAGCCGTTGTGCTGCACCTGCGGGTCGGCCAGCAGGTCCAGCCGCTCGTTGACGCGGCCCAGCGCGGCGCCTTCCTCGCGGCAGCGCCGCTCCAGCGTGGCGGTGTCCATCTGCGCGAACAGCGGCGCCAGCACGGCGCGCACCTCGGGCCCGTGCTGGTAGCGCGCCACCTGGCTGGCGAAGCGCGGGTCCTGGGTGATCTGAGGCTGGCCGAGTGCGTTGCACAGGGCCTGGAACTCGGCCTGCTGCGGCACCATCGTCGCCACGTACCCGTCGGCGGTGCGCCAGGGGCGCTGGGTGGCGCCGAACTCGGGGAAGGGCTTGGGCGGGTGGTCGACCCACACATGGTTGTACATCGCGTCGGGCCACTGGAAGGCAACGGTGGCGTCGAGCATCGCCACCTCCACCCGCTGGCCGCGGTGGCCGTTGCGGGTGCGCTGGAACAGCGCTGCGGTGATGGCCTGGGCGGCAGTCAGCGCGGTGACCTTGTCGCTCACCGTGCTGGCCAGGATCACCGGTGCGCCGGTGGCCGGGTCGCGCTGCGAGCAGGCCAGGCCGCCCAGGGCCTGGATCACCGCGTCGTAGGCCTTGTCCTGGCCGCGCGGGCCGTCGGCACCGAAGCCGGTGATCGACACGCGGATCAGCGCCGGGAAGCGCGCCGCCAGGTCGGCATCGGCCAGGCCCAGCCGCGCCATCACGCCGGGGCGGAAGTTCTCGACCAGCACGTCGGCCGTGGCCAGCAGGGCATGCAGCACGGGCAGGGCGTCGGGTGACTTGAGATCGAGCGCCAGGTTGCGCTTGTTGCGGTTGGCCGCCACGTAGCTGGCCGCCAGGTCGCCCTTGGCCGGGCCGATGAAGCGCGTGGTGTCGCCCTCGGGCGACTCGACCTTGATCACCTCGGCGCCCTGGTCGGCCAGCAGGGCGGTGGCCATGGGGCCGGAGAACACGGCCGACATGTCGATGATGCGGATGCCTTGCAGGGGAGCGGTCATGGTGGGGCGGTGCGCCTGCCGGGGCGCGTGAGGCGGTGGGAGGAGGGGCGGCCGATGGCCTGCGGCATCATCGCGCATCGAAGAACACGAGGAGGAGACGATGCAGTACCCGGTGGCCGTGGCGGCGCTGTTGTCGATGGCGCTGGCGCCGGAGGTGGCGGCCGAAGGACCGCAGCCGGCGCCGGTGGTGGTGTCGGCCAGCCGGGCGGCGGCAGCGGCAGAGGAGGCCCTGCGCACCGTCAGCCGGCCCGAGCTGGCACAGGCCGTCGACGACGGCGCCGCCAGGCTGGAAGACCTGGCGTCCCAGGTGCCGGGCATGCAGGCCCTGGTGGCCGACGGCGGCCTGACGGGCAGCATCAGCCTGCGCGGCTTCGCCGTCAGCCGCTTCTACATCAACGGCCTGCGCGACGTGAACCGGCTGTTCGTGCGCGACCTGGCGACGGTGGCCTCGGTGCAGGTGCTGCGCGGGCCGGATGCACAGGCCGCCGGCTTCAACAGCCCGGGCGGCACGGTGTGGTTCGAGGGCCTGCAGCCCGCGTGGCGCAACCGCACGCGCATCAGCCTGGGCGCCGGCAGCGGCGAGGGCTGGCGCGCCGGCATCGACAGCACCGGCCCGCTGCCGCTGGGTGCCGAGTCCGGCGACACCAGCGCGCTGGCCTGGCGCGGCCTGCTGCAGTGGCACGACGGCCACAGCCAGCCCGGCGGCCTGCGGCTGGCCCGCCACACCGCGCTGGCGGCGCTGGCCTGGCGCCATCAACGCCTTGGCCTGCTGACGCTGGAGGCCGAGCAGCAGCACAACCACCAGCCTTTCCTGTTCGGCACCGTGGTCGCCGACGGCCGGGTGCGCTACGACCAGCTGTATGCGTCGACCGCCCAGCCATCGCGGCGCATCACCGGCCGCCAGGGCCTGCACTGGCGGCGCGACTGGGCGCTCGATGGCGGCGACCGCCTGCAAGTGCGCGCCGATGCCGGCGGCGCCCAGGTGCGGCGCGACGAGACGCTGATCGGCTTCTTCACCCAGCGCACGCCCACCCTGTTGAGCGGCTACTACACCCGCTACCGCGATGCCTATCTGCAGCACGACGCCCGGCTGTGGGTGCAGTGGCAGGGCACGCTGGCGGGCCTGCCGCATACGCTGAGTGCCGGCTGGACGCGCTCGGCCCAGCGCTTCGTCTTCGACGGCGTGCAAAACATCGGCGGCTTCGACGTGGCGCTGGCCGCGCCCGACTTCAGCGCGGTCGATCCGGCGGCGCTGCGGCTGAGCCCGCGCTTCCGCAGCGAGGTGTCGGTCGAGCAAGCCTGGACACTGCACGATGCCCTGCAACTGCCCGGTGGCTGGGTGCTGCAGGCCGGCCTGGGCCAGCTGGCCTGGCGGGTGGATGCCGACCGCACGCGGGCCGGGCTGCGGCCGGCTGGCCGGGCCGAGGGCGGCAGCGGGCAGGTCGGCCTGGCGCGGGCCTGGCCGGGGGGCCTGGTCAGCTACCTGGACCACAGCCGCACGCTGGAGCCCAACCGCGGCACCACGCGCCAGGGCGACTGGCTGCCGCCGCAGCGGGCGGTGCAGTGGGAAGCCGGCCTGCGCTCGCCGGGCGACGCCGCGCAGGACCGCCGCTGGCAGCTGGCCGCCTACCGCATCACCCAGGACAACCTGGCGCTGCCTGACCCGCTGGACCGCAGCGCCTTCATCACCACCGGCCAGCGCCGGGTGCAGGGGCTGGAGGCCAGCGGCGCGTCGCGCTGGGGCGCCTGGCAGTGGCAGGCGCAAGCCCACCTGCTGCAGGCCGAGAACCTGCGCAAGACGGTGCCGGGCCAGGGCGACGGTTTTCCGGGCGTGGCGGGCCGGGGCGCGGCGCTGCGTGGCGAGGGGCCGCTGCCGGGCCTCGACGCCGGTGCCGACCCGGCCGGCCTGCGCCTGTGGCTGGAATGGCAGGCGCTGGGGCCGCGCTGGGCTGACCTGGCCAACACGCTGCGCCTGCCCGGCCATGCGCTGGCCGGCCTGGGCCTGCGCTGGCAGCAGGGCGCCTGGGTGGTCAACGCCGGCGTGCACAACCTGTTCGACCGCGACCACGTGGCCACCATCACGGCGCTGGACAACGTCTACCAGGGCCCGCCCCGCCGCTGGTGGGCCAGCCTGGCGCTGCGGCTGTAGCCGGCCGGGTGGCTCAGGCCGACTTCACCGCCGGGCCCGGGTTGGCGAAGGCGCTGGCCGCCAGGGCCACCACCCGCACCTGCACCCACAGCCCGGCCGACGCGGGAAAGCAGAGCTGGCCGTCGCTGTCGACCAGCTTCCAGTAGCTGATGGCGCTGCAGGGCTGGCCCGGCGCGGTGAACCACACGGCCACCTGCACCGTCTCGCCCGGCGCCACGTCGGGCAGGGGCACGGTGCGCTGGTCGGGCCGCAGGCCGGGCGACACCAGCACGCGCCCGCCCACCGTGTCGTAGATCGCCACCTCGTCGTCGCGGCACTGCAGGGCGCGGCCATGCCAGGGCACGGTGCCCACGTTCTGCAGCGACCAGATCTTCTCGAAGCGCTGGCCCGGGCCCACGGCCGTGCCGTCGGGGCAGGTGATGTCGGCGACGAAGGCGCTGCGGTCGCCGGCCCGGGCGCGGCGGTGGGTGTCCTTCATCGGCACCAGCTCGAAGACGAACTGCAGCAGGCGCATCGGGTGCACGTCCAGCACCTGGGCCAGGGCCACCACCGTGGTCAGCGACGGCAGCTTGTGCGGCAGGCGCTCCAGCTCGTAGAGCGTCTGCCGGCTGATGCCGGCGCGCCGGCACAGCTCGGTGAGCGACAGGCCCAGCTGCGCGCTGCGCTGGCGGACGAAGACGTCGAGGCGGTGGTCGGAACCCTGCGGATCGGGGGGGCGCATCGGTGTCGATTGTATGAATTTCCTGACAGCCGCCGTCCGACACTCCCGACGCGACGGCTGCGCTGCCGCAGCGGTCGAGCGCCCGGTTGCCGCTTCTGGAGTTGATGCCTTGAGCCTGAATCCGTCCCTGTCCCGCCCAGTCTCCCGCCGCCCGGCCCTGCACGCCATGGCCGGTGCCGCGGCCCTGCTGGCCATGCTGACCGCCTGCGGCGGCGGTGGCGACACCACGCCCGCCCCGGCGCCCGATCCGGCGCCGGCATCGCTGGACCTGAGCGGCACCGCCGCCGTGGGCCGGGCCCTGGCCGGCGCCACCATCACGGCCAAGTGCGCCACCGGCACCAGCAGCACCACCGCGGGCACCGATGGCAGCTACAGCCTGCGCATCAGCGGCGGCGCGCTGCCCTGCGTGCTGCAGGCCGTCAGCGGCACCACCACGCTGCACTCGGTGGCCACCGGGACCGGCCGCAGCGCCACCGCCAACATCACGCCGCTGACCGAACTGGTCGTGGCCCAGGCCAACAGCGGCGATGCCGCGGCGCTGTTCAGCAGCTTCGACGCCGCCGCGCAAGCCAAGGTCAGCAGCGCGGCGCTGGCCACCGCCACCACCAGCGTGCAGACCGCCCTGGCCAGCGTGGTCGACATCGCCGGCGTGAACCCGTTCACCGACACGCTGGTGGCCGCCACCGGCACCGCCACCGGCAATGCGCTGGATGCCAAGCCCGACACCCTGGGCAGCAAGCTGGGCGCCGCCAAGGTGACGCTGGCCGAGCTGATCTCGACCATCGCCCGCAACGGCAGCGCCGCCGCCACGGTGGTGTCGTCGCAGGTGCAGCCGGCCACCAGCCACTGCGCCAGCCTGCGCAGCGGCGCCTACACCATGATCGACCCGGGCGCCGGCACCGCCGCCCTGCGCGCCCGCCGCGTCACCATCGATGCCGCGGCGCTGACCCTGCGCGATGCCGACGGCACGGTGCACAACGCCGCGGCGGTGACGGGCAAGCCCTGCCACTTCACCAGCGATGCCGGCAGTGTCAACACCGTGGTCAGCCCGGCCGGCGTGCTGGTGCACCACATCGTGCCCGGCGACGGCAGTGGCGCCCGGGTCGCGGTCAGCCTGCCGACCCAGGCCATCGCCCCGGCCCAGCTGGCCGGCACCTGGAACACGGTGGAGTTCGGCCTGGACAACGGCAGCAACCAGCCTGCCGTGAACAGCTATGCCAACGTGGTGGTGGACGCCACCGGCAAGCTGACCACCATCAGCGACTGCCAATTCCTGCAGCCCTGCACGCCGCAGACCAGCGCCCCGCCCAACGGCTTCCTGGCGGGGGCCAACGGCGACCTGATCGTCAACGACACCGACGGCAGCGCGGGCCGCTTCTTCGCCTACCGTGCGCCCAGCGGCGACATGGTGCTGGTCGGCCT